>DJGU01000070.1:0-20150 GCA_002432795.1 Anaerolineaceae bacterium UBA5838 | reverse complement strand
CAAGCTTTCCTGGGATTCCAGCAATTTAGATTGCTTCACAAAAGAGGTTCGCAATGACAGAATTAAAAGAGGTTCGCAATACCCTGCGGTCACGATGTGACAGATTTATAAGGTTGGAGTCTTTTGTCATTGCGAGGGACGAAGCAATCTAAGCTGTTTGCACTAAAGATGTGTGAGAGGACTAAATTACCTCGTGAATTTTGACTATGATTTTGTTACCTACTATGTTCTTGGTAAAGGTAGATTTTAGATTGCTTCACAAAAGAAGTTCGCAATACCCTGCGGGTACGATGTGACAGGATTTAAAGAGGTTTGCAATACCCTACGAGCACGATGTGACAGGATTTAAAAGTGACGTAGACCGGGTAACCTGCCCTTCTGTGATTGCGACTGCTTGCTTACAGAGTAGAGACGAAGCAATCTAAATTGTTTGCATGAAAGAAGCGCAAGAGATTCACAAACATAACCTTTTCCGCTTCGCGAAGAATAACCGTGATTCTGTTACTCAAGACTTCTGTCACAGGAGACTTCATTGCTTACATTATTATGGCTACGCGCATGTTATTAGCATTCAAGCCCCAAATTACCTAACCAACCAAAGAAGGCTTATCATCCCTTCACAATTGGCAGTCCACCGGCCAACACCCCGGGAATCCCTCCCCTACCGCAGCCAAAAGGTATGCAAAACCCGGCATTCCAGGAAAATTTCCTGATTCGGAGAAGGTACTTAAACCATCAAAACCCGCCATAGGGCAAGCGCGATATGTACAATATCAAAAACGGGGTTAGGCTTCCAGGCCGAGGGCATCTGCAAGACGGCGAAGCAGCTTCAAGCGCTGTTGTCTATCCGGGTTTGATTGCAGCAGGGACTCAAGATCCTCACTTGCCGCACCGCCGTTCATCACAGGACCCAAGTAGTTTTGCTTTATCCTGCTGATGGTTTTGCGTAGCAATCTGCTCAGCTCATCCGCTGGCAGATATGCCAGGCGGGCAGCCGGTGCGGCTACACTTTGCTGGTTTTCAAGGGTCGCGGCAATTGCAAAGCTGACCGGGCTATGGATATCAGCGTTAAGACTTCCCGCGATCAGCCATGCCAGGAATTTTCTCTCAAGACCCAGTCTCTGGATCCTATTTCGCAATTCGGGGTTGATCCCCCCCATCAAATTGTGGTAGTCCCAGTCCTTTTTCAATTCAGCGGGAGATTCTTTACTCATCTCAAGATCCAAACCATCCATCTCAGAAGTTATATTGGTTGGAATAGTTTTTTGCTTGAAGAATGGGGCATATTTAAGCTTATTAAGTATCTTAATTATCGTGTCAAACTGACAAATTTCGGCCTCAATGAGAGTCTCAAAATAATAATTTAATCCCTCTACTAAGGTATCAAAATGACATATTTGCTCGGAGTCCAAAGTGTCATTCTGACATATTCCCGCTTTTACTAATGTCTCAAAATGACATAATCGCAGCGGATTTACTTGAGCGTTTCGCAACATAAGGTGCTGCCATTGCCCCTCCGAGGCATAATCGCTGAGCAATTCAGGGCTGACCGGGTCGGGAGGGGCAAACAGGAAGGCGTATAAGGCCTGTTTCAAGGACTCGTCAGCGGCAGTCAGTTGAACATCAGAAATCTGCAGGTGCCAATCGATACCGTTATCACTGCTGCGCGTGTCCAGACGGCAGAGGTACTGGCTGGCGAGGTCGCGATTTGCCTGCCGCCACTGCCTAGTGTAGGCGGAATCGGGGTTGATTTCAGTCGCTTTCGGGCGACCACGTTTGCTTGGCTTGGCGAGGGGAATACGTTTGGGGAGGGTTTCCGAACGGATCCAGCCCTGCAGGGTGGGCAGACCGCCAGGCACCCAGAAGGTATTGCGGTCTTTTCCGCGCGCCCAGTCCACGTAGCAGCAATTCTTGCACATGAGGTAGAGCACCCCGAGGTCATCTCCCAATTCGGGCAAGACCCGTTGGAACCAGTACCAGGGTATTGCCAGAAAGCTTTCCGGGCGGATCAGGTGGCTCGCCAACCGGTCACATAATCCAGCCAAAGTGGGGTCCATGGATTTAGGCGCAAGGGCACGGCTGACAACCTGGTACACATTGGCTGGCTCGGTGAAGAGGGCAGATTCCTGTGTGGAAGGTAAGCGATAAGGGAAGGCAAGGATTTGGTCCCGGGGGATAGTAATGGCCTTGGAAAGCACTGCCAATGGATCAAATGAGAGACCTTCGGCAAGCAGCCACTCATAAAGATCTTGCGCGTCACCAGGGGTGAGGACCAAGCCACGATAGAGATAAGTGTTGGGTTCGCGCTGGATGCGCCCATTGGCAACACGGTGCTTAGGTTCAGCCCTTTGCACAAACCAATCCATATCACCCTGCTGAAAGACGCGGAAAAATTTTGCCCGGCTGAAAACATTTCCCAGAGTTTTCAGCAGAGACTGGACATTGATTGTGACCTTGTCGTCCTGGCGCGGATAGAGCTGATCAGCGCCGTGCTCGCGTGAGGCGCGGTAAAACGCCTGGCGCAGGGCAGTGGCAATTAACACGGCTGAGGAGCCCACGTAAGGAACGAAGCGCAGGAGATAAGAGGGCACCGCGGCGATCGAGTCGGGTTTCAGGATCGCATCCGTCACGTTGGCGGCAGCGATTTCGACGCGTACGGAGGACGAATCTGTGCCCATGGGCACACTTTTTTCAAGATTCAGGCGCAAGTGTTTCCCGGTTTTATCCTGGACAAGGGTTTCGATCAAGGGATAGTACTGACACAGACTTGAATAAACAGACTCTTCTGCCTCTATGATGAAATTGCCATCAAAACTGAGTTGGCAGGAATCTAACAAGCCCTGAAGCTGATCATTTTCCAGCCCAGCCAAGGATTCCAAGATCTCAGTCCAGCCGTTTTCATTCATTTTTATTGCACCGGTCATCTCCGGTCAAAAAACACTAATCCTACTCGGCGG
Source organism: Anaerolineaceae bacterium UBA5838 (assembly GCA_002432795.1). GTDB lineage: Bacteria > Chloroflexota > Anaerolineae > Anaerolineales > Anaerolineaceae > Mesolinea. The sequence continues at coordinate 17,193 of DJGU01000070.1, read as the reverse complement.
CACTTGGGCGGAACGGGAAGATACCCATGCGCAGACTGCTTTTTTGATCTTCGAGCAGTTTCTCCAAATGTTCATTACCCAACCGAAGAGCCTCACTCAGTGAGCCGCGTGCTTGCTCAGCCAGGTTGAACATGGTTTCCTGGGGGATTAGCTTCAGCGGATCGGGATGCCCGGCGGACATCATGCGCGCGTAGAGCAGGGAAGCAACCTCTACCACTTCAGGCGCACGGAATGGCACGTACAAGCCCAGGAATTGGTTCAGGGAGCCAATGTTGCTGGTGTTATTGTTGATGTCCTGCAAGAAGATTATGGTCTTGATTTTTTTATTATGTTCCACCGACCAGGCCAGCATTTGGTTGAGATAATCCTGGTCAATCGGCGGACCGTCCAATACGATTAAGAGCTGGTCCTCGCTGCCCTCCAGCCGCTCAAAAATACTTTCAATCCGATTGGCGTTAGATCTGGAAGAGGGTAGGGACAAGGTTTCGATTACAGCCATCAGGAAGTGACGCGGTTCGGTCAGGGTGTTGGTGTTCATATAGAGCCCCAACACTTGCCCTCTCTGCTCGAATGTGAAGTGGGTTTCAGCCAGCTTCATTGCCAGCATGCTCTTGCCACCACCGCTTGGTCCGGCGATCACGCCCAGGTTCTTGGAGGGATCTTTCTGATCTGCAATGAAACCATGAGCCACCTCAAGCACCTTGCGCTGCTCAGCCAGGTTTGGATAAAAGAAACGTGTGTCACCGTAACGCCTGAAAGGGTTTTCAAGGAATTGGGCATGCAAGAAATCAGAGCTGTTTAACATCTTCACCACCGTATTATTTGATGCTTGTAGCTTAGCACTTGCACGGAGTTAAGTCAAGTACTTAATTATTATAGCTAAGTTCGATAAAGTGGAAGATAAAAAAGATTCAAAAAGCAGGACCAACTTGAAAAAAAGCAAAACTAAGGTAAAATGAAAAGGTGCAAGATTATAACAAAAATCGGATGAGGGTCGAATGGCTATTATATCTCTGATCAATCGCAAGGGTGGGGTTGGCAAGTCCACTATCAGTGTTAATCTGGCTGCTGGTCTGGCAACCCACGGTTCCCGCAAACCAGGCAGCAAGCCGGTCCTGCTGATTGACATGGACGACCAACTTTCGGCAACCATTACCGCTATGGGCGGCGGCTTTGACGACAGGTTTATTCCAGTAATCACCGCGGAAAATAACTATCCTCAGGCACTGGAAAAAGGTTACGGAGCCAGCGAATCGCTGATCGTGGATTCCCTCCTCCCTCGAAATCGCAGCGAGAAAGTTAAACTTTTTCGCACCAACAAAGCCAGGATGGAAGGATTGGAGGCTGCTCTCAAAGGCCGTGAAGATCCCGACTTTCAGCTTACATATTTCCTCGAGCCCATCCGCAATGACTACTCTCACATCATTATCGACAACCCACCTTCAGCCGGCATGTTGCCCATGAATTCCCTGGTTGCCAGCAGCCACGTGCTGATACCTATCGAACCAGATGGGCTTAGCCTGATTGGCTTGGCAGACATCCTGCGCATGATTGACAATGTGCGCAAAACCACCAACCCTGACCTTGAAGTGCTCGGCATCATCCCGTCGCGCTTCAGGATGATCAGACGGCAATCGCGTGATGTGATTGAAGACATGGAACGTATGTATGGGCCGATTCTCTTGCCCTATATCAAGGATCTGGCGGATATTTCTGCCGCCACCACTGCCGGATATGACGTATTCTCGTACTGTCCGCAAAAATCGCAGGCCTATCGCTGCCTTTCCAATCTGGTCGACGCAGTCTTGGGCAAACTCGGAGCAGCTTGATGTGCCCGTGGGCACAGTTAGCCGCTTGGACTCGATCCGGCACACTTATTTGAGGAGAAACCATGGCAAAAACCGAAAAACCCCGCTTCGACAACCTGATAAGCGTCACTTCTGATGCTTTTAACGCCTCCGCTGAAACGCAAGAGAATTATGACCCAAACACCCCCAAGATGGTCAATCACCGTCAGAGTGTTTATCGCGTTCCTCTGGCGATGGTCCGGCCAGATCGCTTCCAGGCGCGCCTGATTCTTCCGCTCGCGCTTCGCAAGGATTTTTACTCTGGCATCGCAACCTGGAATGAAGTGGTTCGCAATTGGTTCGAATTAGCACGCAACGATCGCCTGATCGCACACGAGATCGCTGAACTTACAGTGCTGGGTGATTCTTTGCACGATACAGGTCAGATTAAACCGGTGACCGGGCAGGTAGTCAGCGAAAATGGTCACGATGTTTTCAGGATGCTGACAGGTGAACGACGTTTCTGGGCAACCGCAATCAAAGCTGTGCTTGAAGGTCAGGTCACTGAGCCGTACGTGCTGGCATTGATTGATAATCAGCCATCGATTGAAAAGCAAATAGCTGAAAACATGGCCTATAAAGCGCTGACCCCGGTTGGCAAAGCCCGGGCTGCTGCCCGCCTGGTGCTTGAATCGCACCAGATACAGCCGGGTGAGACTGAATCTGAGACAGCTTTCTTCCGCCGTGTCACGGATGTGCGCCTTGATGACGGAACCAAGGATTTGCTGCAGAAAACCCTGCAATTGGAGCGTACCTATTTCGGCAGATTGATGAAGTTCTTTGAGTTGGATGAAAAGGACCTCGAGATCGCGGATAAATCAGAAATGCCTGAGCGCGTCTTACGGGAGATTATGCAATACGATCGCGCGCTTTGGTCGGATGCGGTTGGGTTCTATGCCAGCCATGAAGGGCGCACCTACCAGGATGTACACGCCTTCCTGGAGCGCCAATCCGGGCATGAGGTCGGTCGAAAGGCGCGGATACCTCTCGACCCCACCACCAAATCTGCCCGCAGTCTGCGCAGGTTGCTCAACGGCATTGAAGACCTGCCAGCTGATGACAAACCCGGATCCATAGCTGACGCGTTGTTGGGGGATGTAGATCGCGAAGAAGCCCGCCAACTAGTCGCTCGCATGGAGACCCTGACCGCAGCTTTGAAGCAGCGTCTTGAAAGCCTGAAGTAATACGAGAGAACCCGAAGTACAAATTTAGACCAGCCGTTCCAAAGGCTGGTTTTTTTGTCTCTGTCCAGGGTGCGTAGCTGATTCGGCTCTATAGGAATTTATTCTGGATTGTTGTCTGGTTGTGTAAGATTGTTTACGTATTATCCGCGGAGATTGTTTACAGCCCTCAGTTTACAGCCATCAGGGACGATACAACCACTACTTGCTATAAGACCCTTGTAGGGAACATGCCCACCTGTTCCACGTCTGCTTAGTTGACGCCGGCGTCAACTCACCCAAAAACCTTGTAAGGTCAAGGTATCCATTAAGGAAGGGTTTTGTACAGCTTTCGACCTTACCCTGGATATTGAACGCGTAGATATAACTTCTTGGGAAACTTCCCCTTTAAGGGGATGATTACCCAGGCAGACACGGTGGTCTGCCCCTACCACCCGAATTGGTTCGCTTGAATTAAAAAGAAAAAATTACCCTAAACAAACTATAAACCATCATTGTCCTGACAACCGTGTCAACCCAACCCGATAATCTTATCAGGTCGAAGCATCCCGCAAGGTAAGACTTGGCACGTCATCGACTCCACACCATATGTTGGAGGGACGGGGTTCCCCACATCAGAGGAAACCTAAGGGTCAAAACCATTACACAGTCTCACAGGGAGGCTGCGTACTCTGGAGATCGGTGAGAACCGGGCTCGTACCGGCTGGATTACCCGACCCGATTTCGATCTTGATCGCACGAGGTCGGGATTGGCCTTTAAAGCCAATCTGGATCCCTTCTAAACCATTAGCCCAATTGGATAAATCGCTGTCAAACGCATAAAGGCCTTCTCGCGTTCATGGATTTTTGCTCGCCCAGACCCTACGCTTAGGCGATTGCATTGGCGAAAACCCCCTTCAGTGGGGGGTCAGAACATCGGTATAAGAAGGCCTGTTTGCAGGCTGGCGCTGGATTGCCCTCCGTAAACCTGGTGGTGGGTCTTTAGGGTTGCCCCTGACCCATAATTGAAGAAAGACGCCAAGCTCTGTTGGCGGCACCACCACCACAACTGTGCCCATGGGCACAGTTGTGGGCCGGACCATTTACATGGGCATCAAGGCAGCTCCGCTAATAATGCGCATAGGTATTATTACACAGGGCGATAGTCTCATAATGACAAAATAGTTTTGTTTTTAAACTCGAGTTTTGAAGAGTAGCCGATGTGGCATGGATAACAACAATCCAGGATCTGGTTCCAGCTCGTTCACTGACTGCTTCTGAACCTCGAAATCAATTTTAATTGCGATATCTTGGTTAAGCCTGGGTTTTAGAGAGAGGTCGACAATTATGAATGATGAAAGAAACCCCCCTGAGTTGGGGACTAGTAAATGCATGTACTAACTGGGTTGCCTTCCAGCGTCAAAAATTCTGCCCAAAAATCCAGCGTGGATCAAATTCCGCATCTTTCACCGGCATCATCAAATACACGCAGAAAACAGCCCATAAGCCAAAATTGCAGACAAAAAAGACCGCGAATTCTCGCGGTCTTTAAGACTAATTCTATCTTATGCCATTTCAAAGTTTTCGATGTGAACCTGGCTCGATTTGATACCTGTGTACACGTTGCTTTTGGCAATCCCAAGCTTGACGAAATTCTTTTCCATCGCTCTCAGCATTGGTTCCGGACCGCATACGAAGAAGAACATGTCCTTATAATTTTCCGGAAGAACGCTCGCCATCAAATCAGATGTGATGTAACCGGGGTAGGGATAGTCTTCGTTGAGCGGTTTTTCAAGCACAGTGAAGAATTTAAGATTGATTTTCTCCGCTGCGGCAGCAAATTCGTCCTGGTACAGAGCGGTATCTTCGTTGTAATCCCCATAGAACACATATACCGGGCGTTTGTCATTGGTGTCTGCAAGGGTGTTCACGATTGACATGACTGGCGCCACGCCAATACCACCCGCAATTAAAACAATGCCTTTTTGCGTATTATCTTTCTGCAGGTTAAATTGTCCGTAAGGACCATCCACGAACACCCGTTCTCCCGGCTTCAGGTCCTTGATAGTGCTGGTGAAGTCGCCCGCTTCCTTGATTGCAAACCGTACACGACCACCAGGGGCAACATCAGAACCCGCATAGCTGAAAGGATTGCGGCTCAAAACCCATGGGCTGTTGCCCGTGCTGATCCAGGCGATCTGGCCAGCCTTGAATGGGACACCAGCATGCCCGTCGGGCAGCAGATTGAGGGTGTAAACAGCGTTTGGTTCCGCTTCCACCGACTCGACTTTGAAAGGTTTTTTGCCCACTTCGACAGGGTGTATCACGCGGATGTAAATGATCAACAAAGCCCAGATCGCTATTTCGATGAACCATACCCACTTCACGAGCGGGATCTCCATGTAGTAGTTAACCTTGAACATGTGCCAGAGCCCAAACACAAGGATTACTGCGGTCAGCAAATTGTGGAGACCCAGCCAGGGCACATAATCGAGCTTGATGTTTTTCCGAAAGGCAGATGTCAGCCCAATCAGTACCAATCCAGCCAGACCGATCCAGCCTGAGTTCAGGGTAAAACCGGTGCGAAATACCTTGTTTGTGACCAGCAGAATGATCGGATGCAGCGCCACCAATACAATCGCGAAAATCGAAAGGATATGATGCGAGCTGTAGACCTTGTCCATGTCCAGTACGTCTGCCAACCAGTTCATCTTGGCGATGGGAATCAGCTGGAGCCCAGCCAACGCCAACCCGATGAAGCCTAACAGAACGGATACATTGACGATGATGTCGCGTGGGATCCAAGCAATCATCATCGCAACTGCCGGTAAAACCAGCAAGACGATGTAAATTATGTAAAAAATGACCCTTCTTGTTGCAGATTTCATGGGATTATCCATATTCCTTTCAGTCTGCCTAAGGTCGTATCAGGCTGTCAGTAGTCACGCCGCTTATTGCAGAGAGATCTTCAATCGAGTCAAACATCAACTGCAGCACATACTTGGCGTTGTGGATGTAGGCACCGGGTTCTTTGACAGTGAACATGTAGTTATACGCAGCCTTCAGCAGACGAGGCGTGAACAATTTGTATTGATTTGGGAAAATAGCTTCGTCCTCTGAAATCTGACCGTCTTTGTTAGTGTCGATAAAGGAGTAAGGGTATGCATCTCCGTAAAAACCAAACATGGTTCCATCACCAACCTTGGCTGAATACTGGCTCATGGCCTGATGCAGCACGGCTTTCATACCTTCGATTTCATCGTACATGCTCTCAACAACACCGTCGCCGTCGTAATCGACCTTGGACATTGTGACCGTCTTGTAATCTTGAAAGCCGGTTACATTGGAATGGCAGGTCTGGCAAAGATTTGTGTCAGCATTCTCAGGTTTGCGAGTGTGCAGGGAGTGCGGATCGTGGCAGGATGTGCAGGTCTCTACGCCTGGAGCGTGGGTGAAGGTGCCAACGTAAGTCTTGCCTTCGTACTCGAATCCGTTCCCGCCGTCAGAGCCAGCATGCACAGCCGCTGCTGCGAAATAGTGGTTGCCCATAATTGCCTGATCGCCGATGGGTTCGTCTTCTGCCTTGCCGCTGGTAACACCTGCAACTGACACGCCTGATCCCATACCACTGTGACAGGTCATGCAGACTGAGGATGAGCCAGTTCCCGTGATCTCCTCACCTGAGGGGAATTTTACAGAATCCAGTTCGTGTGCTGCCGTGCTGTGGCAAGCGGTGCAGCTGACAGGATCCTGGATATTTCCAGCCATCTCAACTGAGCCGGCCGCAGAGCCATCTGCCCCAACATAATCACGGAAACCAGAGGTGCTATGACACTTTGCGCAATTCGCGGGTATTTCAGCTGGATCATCTTCGTTCCAGTGGTTGAAGGCTTCCGAAGTCATGTCAGCGTGACCTGACCCCTCCCACTTGGCGGTGATGTCTCCGATGGATGCTTCTACTGGATCAGTAGCTTGCAACGTTGTGCAACCGACCCACACTAAAAGCGCAGCCGCAAAGACAGCAATCAGTAAAAAAAAGCTTTTTTTCTTCATTCAGTACTCTCCTCAAATGTTGGTAAAATTACTTAACATGAATTAATAATACAAAGATAATTATAAATGTAAATTGTTAGGTGTCAATGTGAAAATATTAACAATCTCCACAAATTATACTTTTGAATGAGTGATACTTATGTGGAGTTGTCAAAATCCCACTCATGCGGGCATATAAAACATTTGATAATTACGATAGAATAGATAAAAAATGAGGACTTTCTTTGAAAAAGAATAATCGAAAAACACTCGTTGCGGTGCTGGTAATTGCGGTTGCACTGATCGCGCTGCTTATTGCTACCACACGCTCCAGCACCCAATACTTTCTGACCGTATCCGAGCTTCAGTCTGGCGAGACTGACATGACTGGTCGGAATGTCCGCATGTCGGGCGTTGTTCTGGGAGATACCATTGTCTATGATCCCCAAACGCTTGACCTCACCTTTGAGGTGGCCCAAATTCCTGGCGACCATCGTGTCATCAATGAGATGGGAGGCATGGCTGTGGTCCTTGAAAAAGCGGCTGCAGACCCAACTCTTCCGCGCATCACGATCCACTACAACGGGGTGAAACCAGATCTCCTGAAGCATGAAGCCCAGGCTATTGTCTCGGGCTCCCTTGACGTCAATGGCATTTTCCAGGCAAAAGAGCTGTTGCTGAAATGCCCCTCAAAATACGAATCCGCCCTGCCAAGCCAGGCCGGCAACTAATCCGTCTGAAAAGGTTAATATGTTCTACCTTGGTCTAATTTCATTTGCTGCTTCCATGCTGGTGATGCTCATTGCTCTTATCCTCACCATCTTCCAACTCATCAAACGCCAGACAATTCTGACAAAATTGTCCATCACTCTGGCAAGCGTTTCCTTCGGACTGCATACCCTTAGTATCCTTACCTTGATGGCGATGCAAGTGCTGCAGGATTATTCCATCTCTTATGTTGTCTCGGTGGTGAATTCAGTCATGCCTACCATCCTGAAAATGACTGCAGTATGGGGGGGGCAGGCGGGGTCACTCTTTTTCTGGGGCTGGACTCTCAACCTGGTCCTTTTCATCTCACTGCATGTCCGCCGTCAGATCCAGGATGGCTGGTCTTTTCTGTTCACGGCTTTAAACTTGCTCTTCTTCGGCGTACTTTCACTCTTTGCTGAAAATCCCTTCAGCCGGGTATGGCTAACTGAAGCCGGGAATATCCTCGAAGGAGTTTTCTCACCTGCTGCGGGCGCAACTGTTTATGGCGGGCTTTCCGGCTTTGGACTGAACCCTCTTCTGCGCCACTGGGGCATGGTGATCCATCCGCCCATTCTCTACCTCGGGTTTGCGCTCTTCCTGGTGCCTTTCAGTGTTGCCATTTCCTACCTCATCAGGGGTGAAACGGAAGAGGGTCTGCTTGGCGAGACCCGTCTTTGGCTGCTTTCTGCCTGGATTCTGCTGACCGCTGGTATCGTGCTGGGAAGTTGGTGGTCTTACGACGTGTTGGGATGGGGCGGCTACTGGGCTTGGGATCCGGTTGAAACCGCTTCACTGATTCCCTGGTTCACCAGCACCGGTTTGCTTCACAGCCTTCTGCTCCAGAAGCAGCGCAAAATCTTCCAACGCTTTAACTTCGTCCTGATCTTGCTGACCTATATTCTGATCATTTTCAGCATTCTCATCACCCGTGCTGGTTTGCTAAATTCCGTGCATGCCTTTGGGGAGAGTAACATTTCCCTTCCCCTCACGCTTCTGACACTGACTCTGGTTGGGGTCTCTGTTGCTCTGCTTGCCTGGCGCTGGCGTCGTCTTTATTCTGGATGGGAACTAACTTCCCTGGTCACGCGCGACGCGGCTTTCCTCTACACCAACGTTATTCTGATTTCACTGACCATTGTGTGTTTCTATGGTCTGGCTTATCCCCTTGTCACTGGCGTCCTGACCGGTACCCAGATCGGTCTGGATCGTACTTTTTTTGATCAAGCCGCAACTCCGCTTTTTATCCTCCTGGCTGCTCTGATGGCTGTCTGCCCGCTCAGTGCCTGGAGTGTTAACGCGATCAGGCAGTTGGGAAAATCAGCTGTCATCCCCCTGATCCTGTCTATCTTCCTGACAGCCGTGTCATATTTCTTGCTGACAAAATCCTGGCTGGCACTACTGGTGCTCTTCGTGGTTGGTTTTGGCCTGCTGCTGATGCTGGCTCTTACCCTGCGTGATTTCAGATCTCCTCACGAGGCAGGTAAACGCTGGTGGGGTCAACGTGCCCGCTATGGCGCCTGGTTTGTCCATACTGGTGTTCTACTAATTGCTCTCGGTATCGTGGGAATGGAAGCTCTCTCCGGAAGCATCCAGGGCACCATGATCCCCGGTGACAAAATGCCTTTGCGATCCTATGAGGTGGAATTCGTCCAACTCACCACGGAGTATGAAAACCCCGAATACCTGACGATCGAAGCTGAACTCGTGCTTTGGAAAGATGGCAAGGCTGTCGCTAAGCTCTATCCAGGGCAGCACCTTTATGAAAACCGCGGTCAATACGTCAGCATTCCCGATAAACAGTCCACCCTGCGAGGGGATTTCTACACGTTGCTGTTGGACTACAACAGCATGATGGGCTACGTTACCATCCAGGCTTCTGATAATCCCTTGGTCAACTTTATGTGGATTGGCGCGCTCTTGATGGTTCTCGGTGCGGCTCTGGCTGCCAGTATGCCCTGGAAGTCGCTGCAACCTGGATATATCGATGAACAAGAGCAGGAGTTACCCCGTTAATGACCCTCGCTATTCGGCAGATATCTAAATCATTTGGTCAGCACCACGTCCTGAACGCGTTGGACCTGGAGCTAAAACCGGGCGAGCTGCTATGCCTGCTTGGCCGCAACGGCGCAGGCAAAACCACCCTCCTGCGGATCCTTGCCGGGCTGCTCAAACCCGAAACTGGCTCTGTCTGGCTGAACAATCAGCAAATCGATTATGCCGAATCTCATGCGCGTAGCAATATTGGCTTGGTTATGCATCAGCCCTTTCTCTATGAACACCTCACCGGCGTCGAAAACCTGCGTTTTTACGCCCGTCTCTACCAGCTGGCGGATGATGAAACCGCCCTTGAGGCTGCATTGGCGCAAGTGGGTATGCAGCGCTTTGCCCGTAAACCGGTCAGAGCCTACTCACGTGGCATGAAGCAGCGCCTCACCATCGCCCGCGCGCTGCTGCACTCTCCACGCATCCTGCTCCTGGATGAGCCCTACACCGGTCTCGACCTGCAGGGCAGCCAGACTTTCAATCAGCTTATGCTTGAGCAGAAACAGCAGGGTTGCATCATCCTCATGACCACCCACGATCTCTCGCATGCCCTGCCTATCAGCAGTCGCTTTGCTTTCCTTGCCCGGGGTAGGGTTTCTGATGAACTCACAAACGAAAACCTTTCGCTCGAAAATCTTGAGACCTGGCTTGCGGAAAAGCTTGCCAAGCCCCTATCCGCGCAAAAGAGGGCAGTAGCATGAAAGACTGGCTGCACTCCGTCCGCACCCTGGTCTGGAAGGACCTGCTGCAGGAATGGCGCAGCAAAGACATGCTTACCGCCATGTTCGCTTTTGCCATCCTGACCCTCTTTATTTTTAACTACGCTATTGAGCTCTCGCCAGTCAATCGGGCTGAGATTGCCTCGGGCATCATCTGGGTCGTGATCGTCTTTGCCGGCACGCTCGGCCTCAATCGCTCATTTACCGCTGAGCAAGACCAGGGCTGTTTTGATGCGTTGGTGATGGCAGTGCCGGATGTGTCAGCAATTTACTTCGGCAAGATGCTCACCAACTGGTTTGTGATGCTCTTCGTCAGCGTGCTCATCCTGCCAATCTACTCCCTGCTCTATAACCAATCCCTTTTTAATGCAGGTTTCATCCTGGTTTTGGTGCTTGGCGCGTTGTGTTATAGTGCCGCTGGCACACTGATCGCCGGTATGACCGTGCAGACCCGCATGCGCGATCTGCTCTTGCCCATTCTTCTTTTCCCCATTCTGATGCCGGTCAACATGGCAGTCGTAAAAGCGGCGGGCGGCATTCTTGCCGGTGCACCGCTGATGGATGTGCAAGCCTGGTTGGTTTTACTGGCGGCTTACGGTATCATTGTCACTACAGTATCTATTATGGTGTTTGAATATGTTATTCGTGAATAAAAATCTAAAACTTCTCAGCTTTTTAGCCTTCCTGTTGGTTCTGGCAGCTTTTGCCATGGTGCTGTTCTATGCCCCCATCGAGCTAAACATGGGCATTGTCCAGAAAGTGTTCTATTTTCACGTCAGTGCTGCCTGGATTGGCATGCTGGCTTTCCTGGTTGCGGCGGTTTGCGGCATCCTTTACCTCAACAAAAAGCAGCTCAAGTATGACTTCATTGCATTTTCTGCGGTGGAAATCGGCTTGCTTTTCACGGCGATCGCAAATTTCTCCGGCATGATCTGGGCGAAACCTATTTGGAACACCTGGTGGACCTGGGATCCCCGCCTGACCACCATGACGATTATGGCTTTCACCTACATCGGTTACCTGCTCTTGCGGCGGGGAGTGGACAACCCTGAAAAGCGCGCTCGTTTTGGCTCCGTTTATGCCATTATCGGCTTTGCCAGCGTCCCGCTCACCTTCTTTTCATCCCGCCTGCTTCGCACCATTCACCCCACCATCTTTGGTGCCGACACTGGCGATATGGCCATGATCCCCGCCATGTACCAAACTATGGCTGTAAGCATTGTTGCCTTCACCGTCCTGTTTGCAACTTTGCTTTGGCATCGGTCTCTGCTGGCAGCGCGCGAATCCGAGCTTGAAATCCTCAGGGCACAAACCGAAGTTCTGGAATTTGGAGAGGTGTTGGATGACTAATCTTTCGTACTTTATTGCTGGCTACCTGGTGATTTTTGGGCTTCTGGGTGGGTATGTCCTGCATCTTCTAACCCTGAAGAAACGTCTTGATAGAGAGCAAAAAGAACTTTCCAGGCAAAATTAAACCCCCACTGATAGTTCGGGTTTCAGCCATACGGGGCAGTTGACCTTAAGGTCTCTCAATAATAAAGCCGGATTGAAATACGCAACCCGGCCTACTGAAAGAATTATCGGCGGAGGGAGCAAGCCCCCTCCGTATAGGGTCAATTCCGCTTGTGGATTATGGTTCAGTAGGAAAATCGGCTTCGATCAACGCTTCATAGCCGCCAAGCACAGCTTCAACCTTCCGATAGCCATCTTTCAGCATGATGAACGCCGCACCGGCGCTCGTGTTTTCAGCCGGTCAGGTGCAGTAGGTGATGTACCAGGCTTCTTTATCAAGCTTGTCAACCCAGGATTCGATTTCTTCGTAGGGCATGCTGACACTTCCCCAAGCGTGGCTGGCTTCATACTGCGAAACTGTGCGTGTATCTAACAGAATTGCTTTCTGCTCTCTGACAGCCGCGATCGCATCGGCTGCGCTGATGCGCGGAACGTCCGATGCGGACAGCAGAATTGGGTTCCCCGTCTCCTTGCGGATGCCACGATAAATCATGAAACCAACTACCAGTACTACAAGTGCTCCGATCAGATAGACGGGCAATAGTTTATTTCTCTTCTGCTGAGGGATTTTGCGCTTCATATAGCGGATTATTCCATGAGGCAGGTGGTGTGTCGAGGGTATGTACAACGTGGCTTCGATTAAAAATGCGTCGTTTAACCATTCTTTTGCACAAGTCCTTTATAATATTCCAAACTCACCTGAGAGGGCATTATGCTGGAGATCAACGTTAACGGCGTTAGCTATTCATTGGATGAAATACCTGGCGAAAAACTCAGCGATTTGCTTCGCCAAAGACTGGGCCTAACGGGCACGAAAGTCGGCTGTGGTGAAGGACGCTGCGGCATCTGCACGGTGCTGATGGATGGCAAGCCGGTGCGATCTTGCATCACTCGCGCGAACAAAGCTCAGGGTAAGTCGATCCTCACTATTGAAGGTTTACGCGCGCTCAGACCAGTCGGGCGCCAGGATAAACACGAAGATCTCCATGCTCTGCACCCGCTGCAGGAGGCTTTCATCACCCACGGCGCAATCCAATGCGGCTTCTGCACGCCAGGGCAACTGATGCGTGCCCATGCGCTTTTGCAGGAAAATCCTGACCCGAGTGTAAGCGAGATCCGCGAAGCCATGGATGATGTGGTTTGCCGCTGCGGCAGTTACGAAGCCATCGTTTCAGCCATCCAGGCGGCAGCCAGTTCACTGCGGACCGGAGAGGCAGTCCAACCGAGAATAGTCTCGCTGGGCAAGCAGGACCTCACCCATGTGGGTAAAACGATAATCCGACCAGACGCAGTGGCGAAGGCAATTGGCGGGGCTAAATTCTCAGATGATTTTAAATTCGAAGGCATGCTTTATGCGCGTGTGCTGCGGGCGGGCACTCCTTCAGGAATCCTGAGGGGGCTGGACGTAAGCGAAGCAGCCAGATTGGAAGGGGTCAGAGCGGTATTGACCGCGGCAGACCTCAAGCACGAACGCCTGCACGGGGTCTATTCAAAAGACTGGCCTATCCTGGTTGGTATTGATGAGCGCGTCCGATATGTAGGGGATGCCATTGCGATCGTGGCGGCGGACACGCAGGCAATCGCGGATGAGGCAATCACGCTCATCAAAATGGAGATCGAATCCCGGCCAGTGGTAAGCGACCCGATGCAGGCTGCCCAGCCGGACGCGGAACAATTGCACGAAAAGGGGAATCTGCTCAAGAAAATCAGAGTGGGCAAGGGCGATCTGGAGACTGGTTTTGCTCAGTCTGAGGTGATCGTTGAACACACATTCTTTACGCCCTTCATGGAGCATCTCTTCATGGAACCGGAGTGTTCCATCGCGGTGCCGCGGGAAGATGGGGGCATGGATCTTTACGAAGGCTCTCAAATTCCCTACGAGGATCGCCGGCAGGTCGCGGAAGCCCTGGGCATGGAACCAGAGCGCGTGCGCGTCAGGGGTCAAAAAACCGGTGGTGCCTTCGGCGGCAAAGAAGATATCGCCGGGCAGATCCATGCCGCTCTAATGGCACAAGCAACCGGAAAGCCAGTGAAGTTGCTGTTCACTCGGCGGGAAAGCATGATGGTGCACCCAAAACGCCATGCGACGTGGACCAAGGTAAAACTGGGCGCAAAGGAAAACGGTGAATTGCTGGCTGCAAAGACCGAAATCTACGGTGATACAGGCGCCTATGCCTCACTGGGCGTAGCGGTAATGACGAGGGCAACCACACATTCGTGCGGTCCATACATCATCCCCAACACCCTCTCAGAATGTTACGCGATGTATACCAACAATCCTCCCGCGGGAGCATTCAGAGGCTTTGGGGTGGTGCAGGCGATGTTTGGTATCGAATCAGCCATGGATATGCTGGCTGAGAAGCTCGGAATGGACCCATTAGCCTTGCGCAAGATTAACGCGCTCCGCAAAGGCTCCGAAACAAACACCGGGCATCGCCTGGAAGAAAGTGTTGGTCTGCCTGAGTGCCTCGAAGCTGTCGGGAATCGCCTTGAAGACCGCGGAATTTCTGACCCCTGGACGCCGCAGGAAGAGGAAATTGACGGGCGCAGAGTGATCACCTGCTGGGGGATGGCATCCGGCTTTAAGAATACCGGGTTGGGCACTGGCAAAGATGACAGCAGCGGCGCGATCGTGCGGCTCCTACCTGCCGGCAGGCTGCAGGTCATGACTGCTGCGTCGGAAGTGGGGCAGGGGATGAATACCACCCTCCAGCTGATTGCCGCGGAGGTGCTGGGGATCACGCCAGAGAATATCAACGTCTACTTGATGGATACGGCACTGACACCTGACGGAGGTCCAACAACTGCCAGCCGCCAGACCTACGTAACCGGCAATGCGGTCAAAAAAGCCGCGTTGGAATTACGGAAACGCATTGAAACCTTGCTGATTGCCAAGTTCGAATGTGAGCCTTGCCAGGTGAGTTTCAATTCTGAAGCGATTACTGCTGGCGATGAGCAGATTGGTTGGCAGGAGGTTTTTGACCTGCTTGAGAAGACCCCTGAAGGAACAACTGTGGAGGTGCGCTACTCTGCCCCTCAGACCTATCCCCTCGAACTCGGGGGGAAAATCCATGTGGCATATGGATTTGCAGCACAAGCAGTCAAGGTCGGCATTGACCCGGAAAGTGGAGCTGTCCAGATTCTGCAGGTCATTGCGGCCAGTGACGCCGGCAGGGTCATCAATCCCCTCGGCTTCCAATCCCAGGTGGAAGGGGGTGTAGTGATGGGTGTGGGGCACGGCGTGATGGAAGAATTCAAGGTGGAGAACGGACTCATTCTGAGCGACCGGATCGCCAGATATGAAATTCCGCGCATGAAAGACAGCCCAAAGGTTGATTCGCTGATCGTCGAAGATCCGACTTCTGAGGGGCCTTATGGGGCGAAAGGCATCGGAGAGTTGGTTTGTGTGCCCACCCCGCCGGCCATTGCCAACGCGGTTTATAACGCCATCGGCTTGCGAGAGTACGGTTTACCGGTCAGTAAAGCGAAGGTTAAAGCCTTTCTTGAAAGCAGGTAAAAATAAATCAAAGAGCACTTTTTCTGTCATCTCGACTTCGCTAAATCATTCGCGATTCTCGTTGTTATATCGAAAACCTACCCGTCCACCTTCCGTAGGGCGGGATTGGAAGCACTCTACGCGTTGTGACAAAGAAATGTTTTGTGCTTCCAATCCGCCGATGAAATGCAATGGCGGATTGAGGAGGGTTGGAGGTAACTCTGTTCGTTAAGTCACAACCTCATCAATCTCGCCCACCCACCACCTACCAGTTACAGGCTACCCACTATCACCCATCACCCAACACCACCTGGCATTCATATTGCAACTGATAGGTTGACACTTCTCGTTGAACGAGCAGGTTTACCTATAGCAGGAGGCAGTATGAGCAGAGCATTTGGAATCGATATCAGCAAATACCAGTCCAGCCAGGATGGCAGCAAAAAAATGGACTTCACCGCAGTGCAAAATCACACGGAGGAAGTTACTTTTATTGCGGCAAGAGCGGGTATTTCGTGGGGATACACTGACCCGATGTTCAGATATTACTGGGACGAGATGAAGCGCATTAAGGTTATGCGCATAGCTTACTATGTGCTGTATTTTGGAGAAAGTGCGCTGGCGCAAATGGATTCACTCTTCAAAATGCTGGATGGCAGGGCAAATTTTGCTCACGACCGCATCGCGCTCGACCTGGAAGTGGCAGGTATCAACACGCGCAGCAGAATTACTGCCACGACCCAAAAGTGCCTGGATATCTGCAAGGCAAGGACCGGATTTTTTCCAATCGTTTATTCGCGGGCTTCGTGGGTAAATACCTATCTCTCAGTGGCTAATTTGCCAACGCTGGATTGGTGGCTGGCAACCTATCGCAAACCCCTGCTCTCGCCTTTTTATACCCAGGAGCACGACGGTCCGCCGTACCTGCCAAAGGGTGTGAGCACTTATCTCATCCATCAAACGGGCGATAAGTGCAAGTCGATTGGCGGTGTGAGCCACTACATGGATTACAACCGCTGGAACGGCGAAAAAGCGGAAGTATTGCGCTACTTTGGAAATCCAACCGGGGATATTCTTCCACCCGAAAACAAAGTTTTGTTCACGGCGAAGTGCATCGTGAGCGCGCTTTACAAGCGCAGTGGTCCGGGACCTGCCTTCAAGGTCGTGGGGAACCTGAATCTGGGAGACATTGTGTCCGTTTATGAGGTAAAGGATGGCTGGTATCGGGTAGATCCAACCGCGCAGTTGTGGTGTTCCGGTAAAAGCACCTATCTGCAGCGATTGGGAGATACTCCGCCAACAGAAAAGGTTCTGTTCAAAGCGCAATGCATCGTTAAGGCCTTATTCAAACGGGAAGGACCGGGAAAAAACTGGAAGATCATTGGCAATCTGATCAGGGATGACGTGGTGTCCGTCTATGAGGTCAAGGATGATTGGTACCGCATTGAATCGGGTCAGGATGTCTGGTGTTCGGGTTCCAGCCAGTACATGCGCAAGATTTAAAGTTTTCAAAACGACAAAATATCCTGCAATCCAAAATTTTCTGCTGCGATAAACAGCAGAATCGTGTTTCTATAATTGCTTAGATGCTGGATTTCGAAGGTTGGACGATTCGTAATGCCTCAAAATAAAAT
>DJGU01000027.1:569-35871 GCA_002432795.1 Anaerolineaceae bacterium UBA5838 | reverse complement strand
TGGGTGTTTGGTTGTTAAAGTTCAGGTTTTTGCAGTAGAGTCATCTATAATATCTGACAATAGTCAACCCAACATCACGACAACTTAGTTCTACTTATCTGAATTGGGCATCCGATATTAAATGGTTCTCAGGCACTCCATGATGAGGAGCTGTAATGAATAAAAGATCTTATACCAATACCAAGCTTCAAAGAGTAATATTTGTGGTTGTGGTATCTGTTGTTGGATTACTTGCGATTACATCATTGGTTTACTTTTTTTCTGGCGAGGAGGTTAGTGCTTTGTTTAAAGCAATAAACTCATGGGATGAAAAGAATGAGGAATATCTGGCAGATCTGCAAACTCAATTGCAGGAAGTGACTAGCCCTCCCATTCAAACGGCAATTTCTGAACGAATTAAGTCGGAGAGTAAATGGGCAACGAAGGTTGGCTACGAAATGCAAAGCCTGACCACCACCCCAATGTCAATCCGCACATTGCAATTTTCCACACCGGTTCCAACAAGGGAAGTGACACCTGAGATATTTGATTGTTTTGCTTTTCGGCAAATCCATGGTTTCACCGAGATCAATTGTTGGCACGGTTACAATGCCGGGCAAGACCTGATCGTTATCATGATGCAGGAGCAGCAAAACCCTTTGCAGACCTGGCTATATATGGAATTTGCCAATCAGACTGAGCCGCTCTGGCTGCGGATACCGAACCTCGAAACCAACCCCGTAAGAATTACAGAGATGGATGGATCTCTGCTCACTTTACAGGCTAATAATTCCAACAATATTTATTTGTTCGACACCTTAGCGCGTCAATTCGTTGATTCAGCACGGCAGGTTTTGGAGACGGCTACACCGGCTCCAACCTTTGTTGTCACTTTTCCGCCACCAACCCCAACTGAGATCATCCTTTATCCATAATTCGGGAATAGCTGGGAGACTTCAGGCGAGTTTTTTTCCTAAGTCCTCATTTCGGTAGTGAAAAAAAGTGATGGCGGATTGGAAGCACACCAAGGTTTCTGCATAATGAGTTGTGCAGTGCTTCCAATCGCGCCCTACGGTTGCTCAATGAGGACCTAGAACCGGCTGATGCAACTTGAAATGCGCATACTCTTCGAGCAGGATGAGCTGACCTACGAAGATGTATGATGTTTATTGAGGATCAAGCCATCCGGGCTGACCATTTAGAAAAGCCTGCCCGGTCATGGGCTTTTTGCCTTCAGGCTGCAGACTGTCAAAAACCAGAAAACTTTCACTTGTGCCAATTGCCGGCAGTCCGTTAATCACGTACCTCTCGCCAACTTCACTAACGAAGCTGTCGTGCACATGTGCCTCCAGCACCTTGACGCGTTTGCCATCCAGCATGAAAAACGTGCCTGGCCAGGGATGAAAAGCGCGCACCTTGCGGTCCAGATTTAGGGCTGATTGTGAAAAATCGAGTTCACCCTCCCCTTTCTTTAGCATCGGCGCATAAGTCTGTTCAGTTCCATCTTGCGGCAAGGGTGCCAGCATACCGCTCAGATAGGAGGGCAGCACTTCAATTAAAGCCTGCGCCCCGAGGAAGGCGAGTTGATGAGAAAGCTCTTCCGCGTTCGTCCGGGGACGGATGGGCACGCGGCGTTGTGCCAGGATCGGACCTGTATCAAGTCCTTCATTCATGAGCATGATGGTCACACCGGTTTCGCTATCGCCAGCCGCAATTGCAGCCTGGATCGGGGATGCGCCGCGCCACCTGGGCAAAAGCGAGGCATGCACGTTCACACAGCCTCTTGAAGGCATCTCAAGCACCAACTTCGGCAGGATCTGCCCGAAAGCCGCAACCACGATCAAATCTGGCTCAAACTGCGCCAGCTCCGTCACGGCGCCGAGTTTCCTGAGAGAAACCGGCTGTAAAACGGGTAAGCCAAGCTCGAGAGCGCGCTGCTTAACCGCGCAAGGCGTCAGCGTTCGTCCTCTACCCGCCGGCCGATCCGGCTGGGTGACCACGGCCACCAACCCAAATCTTTCGTGCAGGGCTTCCAGGCTGGGTATGGCGAAATCTGGCGATCCCATAAAAATGATTCGTTCATTCATGGCAGGGATTCTAACACATGCTCGCATTCAGCTTGTGCTTTCATTCACAAAAATTTAACGTCGTGTTTTACACCGAAATTCCGACTTTGTGTTAAGCTTAAGCATATTGAAAAGAGGTGAATATGACTGACTCTCAAGATTATGTGACTGTTGACCCGGTTGATGTCAAGACTGACAAGGACCTGAATGAGTCTCAACCGCAATTATCAAGCAGCGAGGAAAACACACTGGCGATGTTTGCCCACCTGTCTATCCTGCTGAACCTGGTGACCGGATTTCTGGGCTTGGTACCCGCGCTGATCATCTATTTTGCATACAAAGACCGCTCACGCTATGTGGCATACCAGAGCCTGCAGGCAGTTATCTTCCAGTTGGTTTACTTCTTCGGCGCTGTTATCCTGGCGGGTATTGTTGCGATTGTCTCGACCCCACTGGTTCTCGTCTGCATTGGTCTCTTTGGACTGCTGCTGGCACTCCTGCTGGCATTGGTGCCGATTGGCGCGCTCATTTACGGCATCGTTGGAGCTGTGGAAACCCATCACGGTCGTGACTTCCAGTATTGGTTGGTTGGGCAGTGGGTTCGCGACACTTACGAAGGCTGATCAATAAATTCTTCGGAAAAGAAACGCTGATGGATCCAGCAGCAAATCCAACGCCCAAAGACAGGATCACTGTTTATGGTGTAAAGTGGTGCTCAGATTGCCGGCGAACCAAAGCGGTCTTTGAAGAGGAAAAGGTTCCTTATATCTGGATCGATATTGATGAAAACAAGCTGGGAGAAGAATTCGTGTTGGCAACAAACCGCGGCAATCGCAGCGTGCCGACGATCATTTTCCCGGATGGTTCTATGCTGGTGGAGCCAGGCTCAGGTCANNCTCCGCCGGAGCTTAGAAGCTTACAAGACCAAACAAACTGCCTAAGCGCTCAGCCGACGGCGTGCTTTTTGTGCCAGCACAGCAATGCTGACCGATAGCGCACCAGCAAATAACACCCCAAAACTCGCGACGAGGATCGCCCCCAGTGACCGGCGCAACTCAAAAATCCGCGAGTTTTTGAGTTGCTCCCTCAAAGCTTGCACATAGGTGGAACGCGGTTGCTGTTGCCCAAATAATCTGGAAAAACGTTCTTCCAGACGCTGGAGGTCAAAATCTATACTGATAGGGTTTCTTTCGCTCATCTCGCTTAATTTAACGCTTTTGTTGTTCATTAGATACGAGGATTTTCCAATTCCTTAACCCGATCACGCAGCTCAAGCAAGGTACGATGATAGAGGCTTTTTATTGCGCCTTCTGTCTTCCCGAAAATATAGGCAATCTCCTGATTGGTAAGATTTTGAACAAACTTAAGCAAAACCAATTCTTTTTTCTGGGGGCTAAGGTCGTTGATTATACGGAGCAGGAAATCGGTCTCCTGGTTTTGCTGCATTTTTTGTTCTGGCGCAGGATTTTTGCCCGTATCCGGTAGAATTAGGTTCTCTATGGATATTTCCCTGGAACGCAGTCTGTCGCGATGGTAGTTGGCAACCAGATTGTGCGCGATGCGATAAAGCCAGGCAGAAAATGGCAAACCCATGTGCTTGTAACCGCCAATGCTTTTAAGCGCTTTAAAAAAGACTTTGGAGGTTAAATCTTCCGCATCACTGGCATTGCCAACCCGAAAAAATACGTAGTTATAGATCCTTTCAACATAGCGCTCGTATAAAACGCCGAAAGCATCAGGATCTGTGCGGGCAAGATTGATCAGAGTTACTTCATCTAATTCTTCAGACAAATTGACCTTCCAGGGTTTGATTATATACCATGGCAATTTTTCTGATTTAACAATATAACGCGGGCTTTGGGGTACAATAAAACAGATGGGAGACTTTAGCAAATCAATGAAAAAAATTTGCGCAAGTTGCATTTCGATTCCTGATTCTCACACTTCAAATCAATCCATACTTAATGTTTTCAGAACAGGCTTACTCCAGACTGTTTCTGCAAAACTTATCATCCGATCAAGAGGAATTAGACTATGAGTGATTTTCTGTTTAAGAAAGATGTTGATATTTACGATCCCAACGTCAACGGGCTGGTTGAGTTCGAAGCTGAACGCCAGGCTCGCCGTCTGATCATGATTCCCAGCGAAAGCATCGCCCCAAAGGCAGTACGCGACCTGCTGGCATCCCCATTCACCAATATCTATGCCGAAGGTTATCCTCGCCCTGAAACCCGCTATCAGGACGAAGAGACCATCATGGATTACGCTTACCAACTTGGGCGCTATCGGCGGCACAGTGACCGACGCTATTACAAAGGCGTAGAATATGTGGATATGCTGGAAGCCCTGGCTCGCCGCCGGGCGGCTGAGCTCTTCGCTGCTAACGACCTCAACGCTGACGATCTCTGGGTTAACGTCCAACCGCTTTCCGGTGCCCCTGCCAACACGGCTGTTTATACCGCGCTCATCCAACCCGGCGATGCCATTTTAGGCATGGACCTTTTGGTTGGCGGTCACCTGACCCATGGTTCACCGGTTAATCGCTCAGGACTCTTTTACAACGCCTTCCACTATGGTGTGGACCCCAAAACTGAGCGGCTCGATTACGACAAGATCCTGGA
The DNA here is from genome assembly GCA_002432795.1 of Anaerolineaceae bacterium UBA5838. Classification (GTDB taxonomy): domain Bacteria; phylum Chloroflexota; class Anaerolineae; order Anaerolineales; family Anaerolineaceae; genus Mesolinea. The sequence continues at coordinate 31,205 of DJGU01000027.1, read as the reverse complement.
GCAGGCAAAAGAGTGCAAGCCCAAGGTTATCGTGGCGGGCTACACCTCTTATCCATGGATCCCAGACTGGCAGAAGTTCCGCGAAATTGCGGACGAAGTCGGGGCCTGGCTGCTCGCAGATATTTCGCACATTGCCGGTTTGGTCGCTGCCAAAACGGTGCCTTCCCCAATCGGAATCGCTGATGTGGTCAGTTTTACAACCCATAAAACTCTCTGTGGTCCCCGCGGCGCTGTGCTGATTGCCCACGACCGGGAACTCGGTGAACAGATCGACAAAGGTGTCTTCCCGGGTGAGCAAGGCGGTCCGCACGTCAACACCATTGCCGCGATGGCACTCACCTTTAAACTCGCTAAAACAGAACAATTCATAGAGCTGCAGAAACAAACCCTGCGCAATGCCGCAGCCCTGGCTGAGCACTTCAAAAAACTCGGTGTGCGCGTTCCTTACGACGGAACCAACAGCCATATGTGCCTGATTGACTGCAAGTCCTACAAGAGCCCAAGTGGCATTCCACTTAACGGCGACATGGGCGCAAGAATTCTCGACCTGGTCGGCATCGTCGTCAATCGCAACACCATCCCCGGCGATCGGTCAGCGCTATCCTCCACTGGCATCCGCATAGGCGCAACCTGGCTGACGCAGCGCGGATTTGTTGAAAAGGACTTTACCAAGATCGCAGATTTGATCCATGAAGTCTTCAGCGCGACAATCCCTTACCACATGATTGGTCGCTCAGGTAAGCTCACGCGTGCCAAAGTTGATTTCTCGACGATAGGTAAAGTGAGCACAGAGGTTCGCGCCATGGCAGATACAAAGCCTGCCATGGATGACGTTCACCAGCGCCATGGTTATCCGCACTATTTCTACCTCCAGGATCACCCACGCCAGGGTATTGGCGCGCTGATGGTCACCGGCGAGAATGTGCGTGCCTTCCTCAACTATACGCTTACCAGCGACGTTGAAGACCTCGAACCGGGTGATTCCCAGCTGACGATGATGCACACCACCGATGGGGATATCGAAGGTATTCTCACATGCAACGAACCTAAATGCTTCACTCTGACCGTACCCGCAGAAAAACTCGGATTGGCAGGCAGCTGGCTGGTGGGTATTTCAAGCGCTTTTATTTATTACGATCCTGATCTCACCCTAAGAATTCCAGGCCCGATTTCAATCCAAAAAGCTGATCCGGTCTGGGTAAAACCCAAAGGTGAGCGGGTCGACCTCCGCAAGCCATATTTCGTGGGCATGCCTTCAGACGTTGATCTGCCCAGTCTGCCTGAATTTGTTTGGGTGGAACCTGAAGAAGATGCATTAAAGCACACACCTTTATTCGAAAACCACATTGCTTTGGGTGCCAAAATGAGTGGTTTCGCTGGTTGGGAGATGCCGCTGTGGTACTCCTCTGTGCTGCAGGAACACCTCGCCACCCGTAATGCGGCTGGTCTGTTTGATGTGACACATATGGGTGTTTTCCAGGCTGAAGGACCGGATGCGGCGGTATTCCTGGATGTGGTTTGCGGTAATGACACCATGTCGCTCAACATTGGCAACTCGCTTTACACCCATTTTATGGATCCGCATGCAAATGTCATTGACGATCTTTTGGTCTATCGCCGTGATACTGACAAATACCTTGTAGTGGTAAATGCTGCCAACGAAGCCAAAGACTGGGCTTGGTTAAACGCTGTTAAAAACGGTGAGGTCATGGTAGACCCGGACCGTCCCTGGGTGCGCGCGCCTGGTCGCAAGGTGATTCTGCGCAACCTCAAAGACCCCAAGGAGGGTGCAGACCAACTGGTGGATATTGCCCTCCAAGGTCCACTTAGCCGAGAAATCCTGCTTAAACTGGCTGATCCAGCCGAAGAACGTCGTATCCGCCGCCTGCACCGCACACAGCTCTGTGAATGCGTTTTGGATGGAATCAATGTAGTCATTTCACGCACCGGCTACACCGGCGAACCTATGTGTTTTGAACTTTTTGTCCATCCGGATGATGCAGTTCGTTTTTGGGATGCCCTGCTTGAAGCTGGCAAACCTCTTGGGCTGGAGCCTTGTGGGCTTGGCGCGCGCGACTCACTGCGCACCGAAGCTGGTTTACCTCTCTATGGGCACGAAATGGGCGGCGATTTGAACCTGACCATCAGTGAAGCGGGCTTCCTGCCATTCTTGAAACTGAACTCTGCCTGGTTCATCGGCAGAAAAGCAATCGTAGAACGCGAAGAAAAACGCACAGGCGTAGTGGCGCGTTTCCGCTTCGACGAAAAAGCGGTTCGTATGGCACACCATGGCGATCCCGTCTGCGACCTCAAGGGACGCATGGTGGGTGTCGTCACCAGCTGCGCCATTGACCAGGAAGGCTATCTCACCGGTCAAGCCTTCGTGGATAAAAAGGTGGCTGTGGAAGGCACCAAGGTCTTCATCTTCCAGAATGCCCCTGATTGGAGACAGAAACCCCCTGCCGAACTCTCAAAAGGGGATCGGGTTGCACTACCAGGTGCAGCAACAATTATCAGCCGGTTTTTGAAAATTTAAGCCGGAATCAATAGTTAAAAGGAGAGAAATACACAATGCCAACACCCTGGGAACTAAGATTTGCACATCGAACTGAAGGTATGAAGAGCTCTTTCATCCGAGAGCTCCTGAAAGTTACCGACCAACCTGACGTCATCTCTTTCGGCGGAGGATTTCCTGCTGCTGAACTCTTCCCGATCGAACAGATGCAGGCAGCCTGCGACAAAGTCCTGACCGAAAAAGGTCGCAAAGCCCTGCAATACACGACCACAGAAGGCTATAACCCTCTGCGTCAGTGGATTGCAGACGATGCGAAAGAAAAAGGCATCAACGTCACGCTCGACAACATCATGATCACCACTGGTTCACAGCAAGCCCTTGACTTTGTCGGTCGCATTTTCATCAACCGCGGTGATCGCATTCTAACCGAGTCCCCCACTTACCTTGGCGCGATCCAGGCGTGGAACGCCTACGGTCCGCAGTATGTTACCGCAAATACGGACGCGGACGGAATGGTTACTGATGAGCTCGAGGACTTAATCAGACAAAACGTTAAATTCATGTATGTGCTGCCAAACTTCCACAACCCACTGGGCGTCACGTTGTCCCTCGAGAGGCGAAAACGGCTAATTGAGCTTGCTAACCGCTACAATGTGCCGATGATCGAGGATGACCCTTACGGTAAGTTGATATTCGAAGGTGAGATGCTGCCGCCAATTGCCGTGCTGGACGCGCAATATCACGAATGTGAGCATTCAGCCTTCAACGGAAACGTCATTTACACCAGTACCTTCTCTAAAATTCTTGCCCCTGGGCTGCGCATTGGCTGGGTGATTGCTCCGGCTGAAGTCGTCAAAAAGATGGTCCAGGCAAAACAAGGCGCTGACCTGCAGTGCTCCACCTTTGACCAGTACGTTGCTTACGAACTGGCTGCCGGGGATTGGCTGCCTGATCACATCGCAACCATCCGCCGAGTCTACAAGGAACGCCGCGACGCCATGATCCAGGCTTTTGAAGACTTCATGCCGGAAGGCACCACCTGGACGACCCCCCGCGGCGGTCTGTTCCTCTGGTTGCGTTTGCCAGAAGGCTGCGACAGCCTCGAGCTTTTCCCGAAGGCGGTGGAAGAAAAGGTTGCGTATGTACCGGGCACGCCTTTCTACCCGAATGGCGGCCCAAAGAACACGATGCGGCTGAACTTTTCTGCTGCCAACCCCGAAACCATCCGCGAAGGCGTCCGCCGCCTGTCTGTGATGATCAAGAAAAGCATGGTGTAAGGCGAAATTTTATCAATGATGAGAGAGACCGGTCAGGCGACCGGTCTCTTTTTGTTAAGCGTCAGAAAATCCGTTCATTTCAGTTATTTCGTAGGGCGGAATGGCGCTCATTCGCCACTCCACCAAAGGAATCGGGTGTGTCGGAGTGAGACCGCACAAGGGATATGATTAATCAATATCCGCTGGCGGTCTTGTTACGGCCTCAGCGTAGGGGCGAAGCTTCCAGTGATGGGAGTAAGAGGGAGGCAACGCAATTATTTTTGGGATGCTTCGCCCCTACCCAAACCACAACTCCATTCAAACCAAAGCAAAAAAAGCCCTTGTGTGCCAGTATTTTTAATGTCTGGTTCAACTACGGAGCCTGACCTACAACCAGGTTATTCCGTAGGGCGGAATGGCGTTCATTCGCCACTCCGCCAAAGGGATCGGGTGTGTCGGAGTGAGCCCGCACAAGGGGTATGATTAATCAATATCCGCTGGCGGTCTCATTCCGACCTACATTTAACATTTTTGCGTCCATCTCCATCTATATCGCGTTAGGTCGGATTTGCGCGGTCATCCAATTGCATAGAGCGAGACAGAGTTCCCTTGAGATTATTGACCCGCCTTGGTCAATTTGCTGATTGCGCGTTTTGACTGTAAGACATAAATTCGAAGACTGCTACGGCCTCAGCGTAGGGGCGAAGCTTCCATTGATAAGCGCTATGAGGAGGGCAACACAATTGGTTTTGGGATGCTTCGCCCCTACCGGATATACAACAATTTTCATTCAAACAAAATTAAGAAGGCACGTTTGCATCAATGCTTGTAATGTCAGGTTCAACTGCGGAACCTGACCTACGTCCAGGTTATTTCGTAGGGCGGAATGGCGCTCATTCGCCACTCCGCCAAAGGGTGCGTGCCTGATCCACACAATAATCATTCAATCCAAAGCGAAAAAGCCCGCGTGTGCCAATGCTTGTAATGTCAGGTTCTACGGAACCTGACCTACGGTCCTACAAATGGATTTGCTTGTCGGAGTGAGACCGCTCCAAACAATTATCTCATAATCATCTGCTGGCGGTCTCATTACACAGCTTCGCAGGTACTTCGTCCGACCTACATTTCACTTGCCTTGCAGGCAAGTTTTATTACTCTTCAAAACTTTTACCGAGTCCAAAGCTCAAAATTAGTCAGGATTGACCCGCCGATGAACTCGCGCAGAATTGAATTATCCGGCACGTAATCCGTCCCGGTGGGCAAAAACCATTCCAAGAATTTCAACAGGCGTTTCGCTTCGATGTGCTCCGGAGTACCAAAGGGCACCTGACGCAAGAGCGGCTCCACCAACGGTTTGAGTGTGGTCAACTCGTAAGCCAGGGCTGAGTTGAACATGACATCCGCATTCTCCTGGTATGGAAAGATATGAAATTTCTCACCTGCACGCACGGACTCCCAACGCCCGATCGTGTCAGCTGCGGAATAACCACGATCGCGGGCATCACGCAGAATGCGGCGCAGCATGCGCGTGTCGGTAGTAGAAATTCGATTGTGGCGGTCCAGGTTGAGCTGCGTGAGGCAAGAGACATAGATCCTGAAAGTAGTTTTAGGATCGATATCTGTCAGCAATCCTGGGTTTAGCCCGTGGATGCCCTCGAGAATGACCACATCTCCTTTATTGAGCTGCACTTTTGCTCCGTCACCACTCAAACCAGTGATAAAGTCGTAACGCGGCAACTGCACTTCCTGCCCGGCGATTAACGCCTTCAGGTCACGATTCAAACGCACCAAATCGAGTGCCCGCAAGGACTCATAATCGCGGTGACCATCAGGGTTTAAGGGTGTTTTATCCCGGTCGATGAAGAAATTATCCATCTCAAGGGCAAATGGTGTGATGCCCTTGGCCAAAAGCTGAATTCCAAGACGCTTTGAGAAGGTCGTTTTTCCTGATGAAGAAGGTCCCGCAATCAGGATTACGCTTACCCGGTCACGCGCCTCGTAAATCTGGGCAGCTATCTGGGCAATTTCCATTTCATGCAAGGCTTCCGAGACCAGGATAACTTCATCAATATGCCCTTCCTGGATGGCGTCATTCAAGGAACCCACGGAATGGATGCCCAGGGTAGTTAACCAATCGCCGTACTCCTTGAATGTCCTCAGAAGGGTGGGATAACTTTCCATCGGCAGCACTTCGGATGGCGCATGCCTTCTTGGAAAGCGAATGATGAAAGCTTGACCCAGCAAATAGAAATCAAACCACTTGAGGTAACCGGAGGATGGCACCATGTAGCCGTGATGATAGTCCCGCGTTTCACCTGCACGGTAGAGAACCAGGTCCGGGCGCTGTCGATACTTTAAGAGACGCACTTTATCATCCTCACCTGCCTGTGTAAAGTATGCGATAGCTTCTTCAAGCGGCACGGTTTCGCGCACGAAAGGCACGTCCTGATCCACAAGATCCTGCATTGCCACTTTTATGCGATCAAGCTCTTCCTGCCCAAATTGAGGCAGATTACTTACCTCGCAGTAGTATCCACCTGAAGAAACCGAATGGTCGATATTCAATTCTCCTTCAGGGAAGCAGCTCTTGAAGGCAACTTCAAGCAAAAAGACCAGCGAGCGGCGATAGATGCGCGCCCCGTCTGAATCTTGCATGGTAAGCAGTGTTGCCCTTCCATCTTGCCCAACCGGATACGTCAACTCGCGCAACTGACCATCCAGAATTGCTCCCACGACCAGAGGCTCTTCAGGCCTCTGCACGGCTCGAACAAAGTCTTCAAGCCTGCCACCTCGTTTACCGGTGATGATCCTGCCATCACACAGCGTTAGTTCCACACTTTCGCGCGGTTTATCTGTCAAATAAAAATCCATGATACTCTCTGTGTCCTTTACTCTGTTACAGCGATCAAAGGAATGATCGCGAAATCATCTGGTCCCTTACCGTCAATTGGCTGCGCGGAAGAGGGATAGGTACTCAGCAAAGTTGCCTGGTCAGGAGTATAAGCGGATGGTAATGCCAGGTCAATGATGCGGGTGTGATTATTATCGAGCGGCGCGCCGCCAAACCGGTAGCTTTCTGCCTTCTGGCTGACATCCCGCACACGCCAGACGCCTTCTGCCGGATAGCCTTCCTGCCCGAGAACCACGGCGGCATAACTCCAGTCGCTGGGACTGCCCGCACCAAAGAATTCCAAAGGCACACTGGCAACCACCGCGTTCTTGCCGACATCCACATACACCTTCATGGCTGAGCTGGCTTCAGTGTCCTTCACGGGTTCCGCCATTGGGTCCTCACCCGGGAGGAGGACCTGCGGCGTCCAGCCTTCGATCCAGACTGCAATATCCCAGCCGTTACCATCTGCCAACGCGGCATTTCTGCCAGGTAATAACATGCGGTTGCCAGTGCCGGCTCCGGGGTCCTGATCGATATAGACGTCAAAGGTCTGCACGGAGAACCCTGCTGGAGAGTTCCAACCGTTGGTGATCGGAGCTTTCATTGTAAAGCTGAAATAAACATTCGCGCCATCGCTGGAGACCTCAAAAGCGGTCAGGTCAAAATCGCCAGCCTTGAATACGCCATCCTTGGGATAGGTGTAGCTGCCCGGACCCGTGTCGTCATTCTCAGGGTCTTCGACAACCAGTACGCTAGTGACCGGCTCAAAACTGAAGTACTGAATCGCCAGCGGAGCAGATGGGTTGAACTGGATGGCTTCCGCCTGGCGCAGAATGACCTGCGTTGGAATCACAATTCCGTTGCTGGCATCTCCCAAAACGTTCTTGGGAAGCTGCGCCTCGATCACGCCTCCACTGGCAGCCACTAGACCAAGCTCTTCTTCCTGCTTTGTCCAGGTTGTCCCATCTGTCAGGTACAGCCCCACAGTAGTTTGACCTGGCTTGACTTCGAGCATACGCGAAGCAGGAGCCAGTAGCTGCCCTGTACCGTTCAGATCAGCCATCTGTCTGTCCACGTCTCCAGGAGCGTTCAGGTAGATTTCAACCGCCTCACTTCCAGCCAGGACCTTAGCCAGGACGACCTGGAGATAGAGATTCTCCTGGTCCATGCCGTAAGCAAAGCTCTGGATCGGGTCCTGATCTGCCGCCTGATAAAGAGCGGCTTTGCTCCACTCATCTTCTTCTGAAACGCCATCGATTACAGGCGTCATCTCACCACTGACAGCCACATCAGCCTTGAGAGGCTGCGGTTGAATCACGGGAATATCCAGGAAAGCAGGATATTCAAGCCCCAAGGAGGTGTAGACGCCTTTGAGGAGCGCGCGGTAACCTTCATCAAAGTAGCTGTCCTGCCCTGAATCCTGGTCAGTACCGTACCACCAGAACCAATCCGAGCCTTCCGCCAAGTACATAAAGTCCTTCGCCTCAGCCAAGGCTTCCGGGCTGGCGCTGAGCGTGCCATCTTCATACTGCTTCAAATCCGCGCGCACACGGGCAAGCAGATCCCAGCCTTCGGCTTCTTCGCTTTCACCAATCCAGGTGTCGTAATTAGCGCTAAACCACGCCCCCGGGAAGAGTACGTCCAACTCACGCTGTTCGGGGTAAAGCTCGAGGTATTCCGAAGGGGTGATCGTTTCGAGCAGATCACTTTCAGCCAGCTTTTTGTAGAGGGCGTGGAAGAATTCTTTGCCGTCGTTATCGTAGTTCTCCCAGGCATTCTCGCCATCCACAACGATGGTCACAATGTGAGGACCTTCCGTGCCCTGCAGACTCGCGTGGATCGCTTCGAGCGAATCGATCATGTCCTGCGCGGCTGTTTCGCCCGCCATGCCTGAATAATTGAAACCAATTTTGTCCGAAATGACCCAGTCGCGGAAGAAAATAGCCACTTCGCCGCCGCTTTCGCCCTGAACATAATATGGACGATAGAAGGTGTCGGGGTCTTTCACCACACCGTCGCTATCCCTGCCGAATCGGTCACCCGCAAGCCCCAGGCTTGCCACCAAGACCGGTTCTCCGGTCTGCATCCACTGATATCCAGCCTCGCTGACCAGCGGCACGATTTCTTCTGCCACAGATCCCTCACCAGGCCAGAGCCCGCGCACCTCCCGCCCAAAGATGGACTCGTACATTTCCACGCTCTTTTGCAGGTGGAAAGCCGCATCCTCAGGGTAGCTGAAGTGCTGTTTGGGCATGATCGCCTTGGGGTTGCCGACCAAAGCCAGGTCCGAGTCATAAATCAGGGGCAGGATCGGATGGGCGTAGGGTGTGGTGGTGATCTCCAGAATGCCCGCATCCTGTAATTCTTTGTGGGTGGGCAAGACGCGTTGGATCAACCCCAGAATGCCATCAAACAGGGTAACTTTATCTTCTTCAGCAAAGTCCCGGCCTTTATCGACCAGGGCTTTAAAGGGTTCCTGCGCCAGGTAATCGGGATCGACCCAAGCCAGGTTGAACCAGATCTGCAGATCGCGGAAATCCTGTTCCGTGAAGTTTTCCACAGCCGCAGCGATTGCAGCTTCATCTGTGCCGCCGCGCAGATCAAGCAGCTCCTGGTAGCGCGGGTGAACCGCGATAATATGATCCCAGTTGGCGTCATAGAAACGCTGCAGGATGAAGGTTTTCTGCTCTACGGTCAATTCTGCAGCCGGGACTTCCGCCAGCACCCAATAAAGGTCTTTCGCGCCGTTATCGGTGAAATCCTGCAGCTGACGGATCAGCGAGGGAGTCAGGTTGATGGCCACCTTCACGCCTTCCTCAGCGGCGATCATTTCCGCCATGTCGAGGTAATCCTTGGTGGCATGCACGCGCACCCAGGGTCGGGTGTAGACGCCATTCTCATCCTTGTAATACATCGGCTGATGCTGATGCCAGGTGAGGTTGACGTAGAGTGGATACTCGATGGCTTCCGGTGCTTCTGTCGGTGTGGGCTCTTCAGCCACAGGGACTGTCGGTTCAACCAGCACATCCGTCGGAATGGGGGTTGCGCTGGGCGCAGAGCAGCCTGCGATGACTGCCAGGCTTAGGATGATTGCGAGAAAGAATCGCAGCTTATTCATGTTTCCTCTTTTCATATCCAGATTATGGACGCGTTAATTTCAATACAAATGTTTCTCCACCGTCGAGGATATCCGCGACAACAAAGTCGGTCAGGGAGCCATCTTCGGCAAAGGTAATTTCAGAGAAGGGTGCCTCGCCCCAAAGCGCTTCAGCCTGCCAGGTGCCTGCCAGGTTACCGCCTTCAAGCGCGATGGTGCAGTTTTCGAGGGTTTGTACACCAAGATTAGCAACTGTCAGCAGCACTTCATCCCCTGTTACGCGCGCCACGGTGTAAAGCCGGCGGCAGGACGATGTGAAGGGAATGTAGTCGCCTTTTTGCAGTGCAGGGAAGCGGTTGTGAAGATTCACCAAGCCTCGATACCAGTTAAGCAAAGAGTCAGGGTCCGAATCCTGGGCAGCCACATTCAACTCTTCCCAGCCTTCATTCAGAGGCTCCCAGGGGGAGCTGCTGCTAAAGCCAGCATGCGCTTCAGCGGACCACTGCATCGGTGTGCGCAGGCGTTCATCTGGCTTGTTGCCCGTCATGCCGATTTCTTCACCATAGTAGATGTAAGGCGTGCCCGGACCGGTAAGGTACACAAAGGCGGCAAGTTTTTGCCGATCAAGCTTGCTGCTGAAGTAAGACGCCACACGCTGCTGGTCATGGTTAGTCAGAAAAGTGGCAAACTGCTGATCCGGGAAGTATTCCAGTGTTTCCAGATAGGATGCCATGATGCGCGAGGGATCAGGGGAATACAAGCCGCCCAGGATGTCCCCTGCCAGATCGAACATGAAGTATTCTTGCATACCGCGCGTCGGTTCACCATACTTGGCGATGACCTGTGTGTCGGTCCACACTTCCCCCACAGTATAGGCTTCAGGATTGATGCCGGTGTAGTACTCGCGCCAATTTTGGAACCACTCAATGGAACCTTTTGAATCCTGGAGTGTGACCCCATCTTCCACCAGGTAGCGCGCGGCATCCACCCTGAAGCCGTCCACGCCCAGATCGAGCCAGAATTTGGTGGCATCATACATAGCCTCAGTCACTTTCGGCTGTTCGTAATTGAGATCAGGCATGCCGCTCCAGAAAATTGCGTAATAATAGCTCCCTCCCGATTGATACCAGGCATTCTGCCCCCAGGGTCCTGCCTGAGATGGTCGGGTATCTGACCAGACGTACCAGTCGCGGTACTCACTGGCTTCATTATTCGAACTTATAAACCAGGGGTGTTCCGAAGAGGTGTGATTGACTACAAAGTCGATGATCACGCGGATGCCCCGCTCGTGGCAGGCTTCCAGCATCTCCTGAAAATCCTCCAGAGTGCCATAGTCCGGGTTCACCGCCTGGTAATCGGTGACATCATAGCCGTGATAAGAAGGTGAAGGCATGATTGGCATCAGCCAGATACCGCCAATTCCAAGGTCGGTGTCGGTATCGGGGTCGCCATCATTCAGATAATCGAGCATCTCTATGATTCCGCGGAAATCACCAATGCCGTCACCATCGCTGTCCTTAAAGGAACGTACAAAGATTTCATAGAAAACCACATCGTTCCACCATCCCTGGCCAAGATCAGGTTCTGGAATTTCTTCTGGCACGACTTGTGGTGTCTCTGTAGCAGCTGGTTGGGTTTCGGTGGCAGCAGGTTCGGTTGCGGTGGGTTCAGTTTTGCAGGCAGCCAACACCAGGCTAACTATTAGTATCAGGATTATCGGCAAGGCACGTTTTTTCATTGCATCTCCAACATGTCAGCAGCGGCAGGGAGCATTGCCCCCGTCAGATTATATGGTTAATTTTACACGATTCAAGAACCGATTCGCAGGCAGGAATATAAGGCTCAGCCGCTCAAAAGTTGCACTTGCCTAATCAAACAGACCACCGACTGCAGGCTGAATGAGTGAAGCATCATCCTGCGACGGGCTGTTGACCGCACGGCTGACTTCCCAACTGCGCATCTGCTGGGGATCAAAAGGATGCAGCAGGCTCAGCCGTTTCTTGGCGTCGGGCTCCTCCAGCCAATCCCACATTGCCTGCCCTTTTAGCATGACCGGCATACGCGGATGGACCTCAGCAACCAGGGAATTCGCTTCAGTGGTGATGATGGTGCAAGTGGTCAGTCCGGGCAGACCAGGTTCTGAATTGACACCTTTTGGCTCCCAATCATCCCACAATCCCGCAAAAGCAAAGGCTTCGCCGCTGCGTAAGCTGAAGTAGAAGGGAACCGACAGTTTTCCAGCCTTTCGCCACTCGTAAAAACCATCGGCCAGGATCAGGCAGCGTTTGTTTTTGAAGGAATTGCGAAAGGCGGGTTTTTCTGCCACCGACTCGGCGCGCGCGTTGATCATTGCGTTTCCAATCGAGGGATCCTTCGCCCAAAAAGGAACTAATCCCCAGCGAAACCAGTGGACTGAGCGTGCTTCCGCAAAGGGCACACAGGCGATTTCCTGCAAGGGGGCAATGTTATAACGCGGCGCCCAATCAGGCGGCATCTGCCCCAGAGCGAGCTGCGTGCGCAGGTCGTCTGAATCAATCGCCATGGTAAATCTTCCACACATAGTTTCTCCAATCGTAAAAATTATCAGCTGCTGGTATTATACAATCTCTGTGCGCACCCTCCATCAAGGGTAAAGGGGTGACATATTCGCTGACTAATAACAGACCTAATGCCTTGCCCTTGACGCCGGACCGAGGACTGAGTAAACTTAAGAGTCGCCGGTTTACCCGGTAAATTTATGGGCGAGGGTAACCTGAAAAATGGTGAGAGGCGCTCGGAGGAAATATGTCTACACAAGAAGAAACCATCATCAAAGCTGAAAAGCGCACCTTAAAAGGGAAACAAGTTTCCCAATTGCGCCGCGTCGGGATCCTGCCTGGCGTTATTTACGGACACAAAATTGAATCTCAAGCTATCCAGATGGATCGCCACACGGTTTCACAGCAGATGTCCAGAATCACCCCCACCACCCTGGTAACAGTCGATGTCGACGGGAATAAAATCAAAGCCTTTGTGCGCGATCGCCAGCGCGACGTGCTGCACGGCGTTTTGACACACCTTGATTTCCTGGCTATCTCAATGACCGAGAAAATGCGCGCATCAGTTGCCCTTGAACTCACAGGGGAAGCTCCTGTGCTCGACGATGCAATTTATCTGCTCAACCAAAACCTGAACGAACTCGAAATCGAATGTTTGCCTCAGGATATGCCCGAGCGAGTTATGGTGGATGTCAGCGGCATCAAAACCCCTGAAGATACCATCACCGTCGCAGATCTGGACCTGGGTGAGGGTGTCTCCATTCTCACAGACAACTCAGAGGTCATTGTTTCGGTTAGTTACGTTGCAGTCGAAGAGGCCGAGGAAGAAGAAGAGCCCGAATTTGGTTTCGAAGGACCTGAAGTGCTTGAAAAAGGCAAGAAGATCGAAGGCGAAGAAGAAGTCGAGTAAGTCGACACTCATCAGAATCAAAAACAACCGCTGCGAGGCGGTTGTTTTGGTTTAAGCGGAATTCAGATCGCGCAGGTTTAAATCCACTCAAGCACTCGGTCAATCATTTTTGGATAATATGCAGGAATTCCTGGGTCATCTGCGCCGTGGCGCCCCAGATCATCTCGCCGTCAAAATCGTTGTAATAGGGGATCTTGAAGGTTTGACCTTCAAACTGGCGCGGTTTAATCTGAAAATTTCCGGGGTCAGCGAGCCAATTAATCGGCACGATGAAAGCACGCGCCACCTCTTTTGAATTGATCTTCATGTCAAAAGGCCAGGCGACCACTCCAACCACGGGCGTAACCTGGAAATACGAAACCATGTCGAAACGCGCCATCTTCCCCAGCACTGCCACTGAGGCTGGGTCGATCCCAACTTCCTCCCAGGCTTCGCGCAGGGCTGTGCGCTCAAGATCGCCGTCTTGCTCCTCCCAGGCGCCGCCTGGAAAAGAAACCTGACCGCTGTGGTCTTGCAAGTCATTCGTACGTCGGGTGAAAAGCAAGTGCCATTGCCCGTCTTCCCAAACTAGCGGAACAAGTACTGCCGCCGGATGCAGTTGATTTGGGTCCATATGCAGCCAACCGTTATCCCTGAGGTCAGACTGTTCAGCGTGCGCCTGAAGGCGGACGCCAATGTCGTGCGGTAAGCTCAAAGTCCCGCTCAAAGCAATTCCTCAGCCTCTTCATCTTTAGTCGGACTGACTTCTTCTGTTTTTTCGAGACCCAGGCGTTCGACGGCTCTTCCAAACAGCAAAAAACCGGTATGGGCGATCATTCGATCCACAGGGCGAAGATGTTCCCAGTCGGTTTTATAGTAGCGCACGAGTACTTCTATCACTTCCACGAAGGCGAAGTTATGATGCATGAGCGAACGCAAGCAAAGCTGCACCTGGTTCACCGTCGGCACGAGCATGCCTAGATAACCACCCGGTTTAAGGCTTTTGCGCGCCTGCTCCAGGTAGTCGTACGGATTGGGTAGATCCAGGAAAAGCGCGTCAACATTTTCTTCAGAGAATCCTTCCGATGCGTCTCCGATTTTAAAGGTCACACGGTCGAGCAGGCCGACGCGGGTCAGGTTTTTGATGGCAAGCGCCTGGACGTCCGGCTTTCGTTCATAGGAATAGACCTGTCCACTCTCGCCGACCATGTAAGCAAAAGCCGTGGTCAGCCCCCCCGAGCCGCTGCCGCACTCCAGCACCCGCATGCCCGGACCAATCCCCATGGTGATGAGGATTTGACCGATTTCCTTTGGATACATGATCTGGGTGGTGCGTTTGATGTTTTTGATCAGGTCAGCAATGCCTGGCTGCAACAGGTAAAAGGGGTTGCCCTGGTGAGACTCCAAGCGGCTGCCCCATTTTTGACCGATGATGTCGTCATGACGGATGACTCCGCGGTGGGTTTGCAGCACGCCGCCTGCCTCAAGGCGCAGCAAATGGCTCTTGTGTCCAGCGCCCTGCAGCTGCACCAAATCCCCCTCGCGGGCGAAATTGCTTGACTCGATTTGTGAAGTGATCATCCCTATTTATTCTGCCCGGGAAAGGATTCGATCTGACTGAACCAGTGTCCGGCAAAGAGCGCGATGATGCTGCCAATGATGCCGCCGCCAAGATAGAGTGAACCAACATTCATCAAGTCGAAACCTGCACTTTTCGCGATGAGATGACCAAGGAAGAAACCGATCCAACTGACAATGATGTAAATTACCAGCTTCCAGAAACCCCCGTCTTTCCAAAGGTGGAATACAGCCCCAAGCATGGTTGCCAATATCCATCCAAAAATGTAAGTAGCAGGGTTCATAAATCGTCCTTATGATTTCTTGTTGGTTTTTTCAATCTGCTTCGGATACTCCTGGCAGACCAAGTGTCTTTCCGGCAGTTCTCTCGTTCTGGTTCAATGATATCACTAAAACACCTGGGCCGAGCTGCCTTGAGCCTGTTTTTTTTTGCGTCCAGGCTGTCAGCGCCGTTCTCTTTGAGGAGGAACTGAAAAGGGGGGGGCTGGTCATCCTAAGCTGGCGAAGGATCTGGATGTCAGTGCTTATATTCTTCGCAAAAGATGCTCAGAATGACAGGGGTTGTGGGCTTGTCATCCTGAGCTTGCGAAGGATCTGTACTCCAACGCGTAGATTCTTCGCAAAAGAAGCTCAGAATGACAAGGGCTGTGGGCTCTGAATGACAGTAGGCGTTGGCATAGCATGCCCAACCTGTCATCCAATCTGCCCGACCCCCTCCTCGGAGGGGGAATCAAAGGGGGTGGGTATCTGAAAATTTCAAATGCAGATGGCGGAACGTGCAAGAGTGTAGTTAAAGGTAAAATTACTTCATGAGTGACAAAAATAAACCAGCGATCTACTGCGACACACACTGCCACCTCGATATGTCCGCTTTCAAAGAGGATTTTGATGCCGCGGTCCAAAGGGCGGAAGATGCGGGACTGGAATTCGTCATCATCCCTGCCCTAGATTGCACCACTGCCCAAAACGCGCTTGGGCTTGCCCGCCAGAGACCCGATTTCTTCCACATCGCCGTTGGGATCCATCCCACTAATACCGCCGAGGTTGACCCCTCCTGGCTCAATCAACTCACATCTCTTGCCCCGCAGCCCGGCGTGGTTGCAATCGGGGAAATTGGCTTGGATTATTATTGGGATTATGCCACGCCTGATCAACAAAAATCCGTTCTCCTGCCCCAACTGGAGCTGGCAGGTGAGTTTAACCTGCCGCTTGTGATTCACAACCGCGACGCCGAGGACGATCTCGGTCCGATCCTGCTCAAATGGCAAGCCTCCCTGCCTGCTGCTCATCCGCTCAAAACTCGCCCCGGAGTGATGCACTCTTATACGGGTCCGCAGGAATTGGCGCAGGAGCTGGCTGAGGTTGGTTTTTACTTTGGGATAGGCGGTCCGGTTACCTATAAAAATGGTAAAGACAAACAAGCCCTGGTCGCAATGCTGCCGCATGACAAGATCCTGCTCGAGACAGACAGCCCCTATCTGCCGCCGCATCCGCATCGCGGAAAGCGGAATGAACCAGCATACATCCCTCTGATTGCCGCAAAAGTCGGTGAGATCTGGGGTATGAGCGCCGAGGAAGTGGGGCGGATTACGACCGCAAATGCCAAACGCTTGTTTGACATACCGTAGTCAATAATTCCTAATTAATTTGAAACAACAACCCGAAAGTGGTCTCCGTAGGCCGGATTGCGTTGTTCAATCCGGCATCCTAAGACCATCAGGAACGAGAGGTTAGGCGTAGGGTGGGCCTATGTGCCCGCGAAGCAGGGTATGGCGGCAATTAGTCTTTCTCTTCAAGGGATTATTTGTAGCCAACCCACAGACTGTATTCAGATACCGTGCTCGGTCTGGAAACCAGCCCACTCAGAAGATCAGCACAATCAGGCAGACCCGATCTAATTTTTCTTTTTTTCTTCGATCACATACTCCGGCACAAAAGTCTGATCCCCGAATGGTGGGCGCACGTAGGTGTCGTCCACTTGCCTGGGAGGGAGCTCCAACTTCGGTGGGGTCAAATCCTCGTAGGGGATCATGCTCAGCAGGTGGCTGATGCAGTTAAGGCGCGCGCGTTTTTTGTCATCCGCCTCCACCACAAACCAGGGGCTTTGTTTCGTATCCGTGAAGCGGAACATATCGTCCTTAGCCCGTGAATACTCCACCCAGCGTTTGCGGGATTCGAGGTCCATTGGGCTCAATTTCCAGCGCCGCGTGATGTCGTCCATTCGCTGCTGAAAGCGCTTTTCCTGTTCCTCATCGCTGACGGAAAACCAATACTTTATCAGGATAATGCCGGAGCGGATCAACATCTTCTCAAATTCCGGCACACTGCGGAAGAATTCCTCCACCTGTTCCGGGGTACAGAAGCCCATTACCCGCTCCACCCCGGCACGGTTGTACCAGGAGCGATCAAACACAACCATCTCCCCCGCCGCCGGTAGATGCGCCACATAGCGCTGGAAGTACCATTGGGTCTTTTCCTTCTCAGTTGCCACCGGCAGCGCGACTACACGCACAATTCTGGGGTTGAGGGTTTCGGTCAGGCGCTTGATGGTGCCGCCCTTTCCGGCCGCGTCGCGACCCTCAAAAATGACCGCCACCTTCAAGCCACGTTCTTTGATCCAAAGCTGCATTTTCACCAGCTCAACCTGGAGTTTGCGCAGCTCACGCTCGTAGACAGCAGTGGAAAGTCGCTCCTTTTTCTCACCCGGTATTGTCATTTTCGGGACTGTGATGGGCTCGACCTGATTCTCCTCAGGTTTACTCTTGCTTGCTTTGCGTTCGGTTTTGGATTTATTTTTTGCCATGCGCACCTCTCTGTTTGGTTGGGTTGGACGCAAACGACTATGCAATTATACAATCAATACTAAGTCTGCTAACGCTTTGCTTAGCCGACCTCTTAAAATGCCAACCCCCTGCGGAAAATCAGCGATTTTCGCGTTTGTAATCCATAAAGCGATACCCCACTCCCCGTTCCGTCAGAATGTACACCGGGTTGGCAGGGTCTTTTTCGAGTTTCTTCCTGAGGTAGTTGATGTAAAGCCGCACGTAATGCGGCTCATTTTCGTATTCGTAGCCCCAGACTTTGGTGAGAATCTGATCATGGGTGAGCACCCAGCCGGCATTCTTCACCAAATGATAAAGTAAACGATATTCTGTCGGGCGGAGTTTGACCAGTTCTCCTTCCACCCAAACCTCGTGCCGGTCAAAATCGATGGTGAGACGATCATCCACGATAATCTTGCCTGCCTCACCATCCTCAACTGTGCTTCCCCTCCGCAGGACTGCCCGGATGCGGCTGGTCAGTTCACGCGGGCTAAAAGGTTTGGTAACATAGTCGTCCGCTCCCAGTTCCAGCCCCCTCACGCGATCGTCTTCCTCGCCCTTGGCGGTAAGCATGATAACCGGCGTAGAGCCTACATCACGAATCATTTTAAGCACGGTGAATCCATCCAAATCCGGCATCATCACATCCAAAAGGATTAAATCTGGCAGAGAGGTGCGCAGTTTGTCGATTGCCTGGGCGCCGTTGTTTGCCTCCACCACTTCAAATCCGTCATGCTCCAGGTTCAAACGGATGATGTTTACAAGTCCTCTTTCGTCATCCACAACTAAAATTTTCTTTTTTGCAATTGGTTCTGCCATTCCTCAATCCTTATCTGATTTCCACAAAAATTACACTGATATTATCCGTTCCACCGGCATCATTGGCAAGCTCGCAAAGTCGTTCCGCGATGTTCCCACCTGAATGCTCGTTATTGATTAGCTTAAGTATCTCCGCTTCTGCCACCAGTCCCCACAATCCATCGCTGCAGAGGAGCAATTGTGTAGGTTCCACCACATCCAAATGCCCGAGATCCACTTTGAATCCATCAGTCTGACCCAATGCTCTGAAGAGCACATTTCTCTGGGGATGATTCAAAGCCTCGGCCTCAGAGACTTGCCCAAGATCTACCAGGCGCCTTACGAGCGAGTGATCCTGAGTGAGGGGCTGAAAGTCAGCGTGACTGCTGCGAATATAAAGGCGCGAATCGCCGATATGTCCAAAGTAGAGGTGCTTTTCAAGCAGCAGTGCCAGCGTGAGGGTCGTTCCTCCCCCAGAAACGTTTTGTAAGACCTGCTCTTGCGCGCGGGTAAACGCACTTTCCACCATGGTAATGACTTCCTGGTGAGATGGCAGCGGATTGCCCTGACGCAGAGGACCAATCAAGGTTTGATTGAGCGCGTCTACGCTTGTTTGGATCGCGATCTTGCTGGCGACCTCGCCATTATCATGCCCGCCCATACCATCTGCAACCATGTAGATCCCCAAAGTTGTAGATCTTTCAGGAAGGTTCAGGTCCATCGAAAGCGAGAAAGCGGCATCTTCCATGTGACCGCGCGTCTTGCCCACGGATTGGGCACTCCAGGCATGCAGATTAATCCGCCTAGCTAAGGGTTGTTTGAGCATATCAGGTGTGGACGAATGTTCTTCATATAATTTTGTGCCGAATAATTTCAAAATTCCTCACCTTCCAAAATTACCGCGAGACCCTAAGGGGTGGGCGTATTTAGATTAAATACCATCAAAAAATCTTCAGCCGCCCAGCCTGATCGATTTTGATCCAGAGGCGCTTCGAGCTGCCACCAGGTGTAACCATCGCTCACTTCCGGTCCGCCGACAACTTTAAAGACTTCATCATCCATTGCCAGAAAGTTGATTTCCGCATTCGTACCTGCCGCCGCCCGCATGCGCAGCCCTAACCCTTGCGTCCCGGTCACTTTCACATAAATGTTTATCCCAATGGCTCCGTCCGGTAAAATGACCGGTGCTTCCAGGGTGGGCGTGGGCAGTTCTGTGGGAGCAAGGACAGTATTCGTCTGTGTTGGGGCGGGAATGACTGTCACATTATACTGGGGCGTGGTTTCTGCCCGCTCTGCCTGGCCAATCGCCATGGAAAAAACCATCCAACTGATCCCAAGCAATACGCCAGCAACCAGCAGCACACCAAGAATGCTCAGAGGATGAATTTTGGGTGTCGGCTTGGTTTGCATGGTTGAACCTTGCTAAATTATATCAGTGCCTTCACTAAAAACTACTCGTGCTGCTTCCAGAAGGTCTCAATACTGCGAAAAGTTTCACCGGAATTCTCGAATTGAGGCATCCCGCGCGTGTGGCTGCTTCGAAAAGCCTTCCAGTTTGCGTTTTCGCGCAGCATTACAGGAAGCATGTCGAACTTATGCTCCGGATCCTGATCGAAAACCACCAACACAGGTTTGGTGATCTGCTTGTAGTAGCGGTTGCGCACATCCGGCACAGACAGTTTCCCGCAGTAGTGCAGAATCGGGGCAAAGTGCGCGCCGGGCTGATGAGCTGACGTGTACGCGATATCCACAAGGTCGGATGGCAGTGTGTAGGTGAAACGTTTGCGATAGTAATTCAATATGCTTGAGCGGCTTGCGAGCAGATCATAAAATGGCAGGCTCCAGAGTGGAACCCTCAGGTAAGAAAGTGCCAGATTGCGCATCTGCTCCCACCATTTACTTTCCGAAATATGCCCGGTTCCCGGCATCTGCATCCCGCTGGGATTGATCATCACTATTGACTTGAACAGATCACTTTTTAGCTCGTCGGCAACGGCAACATATTCTGCCGACTGACCCATCACCACCACATGCACTGGCTGACCAATTTGATCCCTCACGAACTCAGAAATCGCCGCGTGATAAAGCCCTGGACGGTAAGGTCTATCGGACTTTTCTGAGCCGCCAAACCCTGGTAAGTCGATGAGAAAAACCTTGCGATAGGCACTGAATGCCTCGAAGACCGGTACCATATCATGCCCGCCAGCATACAGATGGATGCCGTGCACTAACAAGATGGGAGTCTTCTTGCTTTCGACTTTGCTTTCGTAATAATTGATTTTTCCAATCGTATCCGATTCAAAGGTGTGGTGCTCAGCATCCAGCGCGAGTTGCACCTTGGCGTGATGATCTATATATTTTTTACTGTAAATGACCCAACCAGCTTTTAATGCCAGCCCGAGTGCTGCCAAACTGCCGAAACTCCAACCGACAGCTTTACTTTGTAATTCCTTTTTTTCCGTCATACAGACCTCCGTTTGGTCTATGTTCTCTCTCAATTATATATGAGAACACACCGGGCAATTCAAGTTGTCACAGGGCGATACCGATCGTGCTGGTCTTCAACAGAGCACGTGTTCTGACCGAAGATCTCCATTTCTTTGTACCACTCTCTTGCTGACGCAATCCAAAGGCAGTTAATCGTAGGGCGTGACAAAGTGCCCGTAAGGGTATTGAGGGCACTGTCTACATTATGTTGGACAAACGCATCGTGCCCTCAATCCGCCGTGGGAGTGATCGATGGTGTGATGGCTGCGTGGGATTTTTATAAATAGTTAGATCGCCACACCCTGCTTCGCGAGCACAGGCTGCGTTGCTCGCGGAGACGGGATTGGGTGAACAGGGTGGGTAGGTTTCAAATATATTTTGGTAGGTCGAGAATTTGTGACGCCATACCCTGCTTCGCGTGCACATGGGTCCACCCTGCGAGTCTACCCATCAGATAGAATGAAAAGCTATGTTTTTTATCACCTATCACCTATCACCTACCACCTATCAACTGTGACTTACCAACATGGTAAAATCCAGCTCATGAAGCGATCGCGCTACGCTCCACGGCGGAAAAAATCCTCCTCCCTGCGTTGGCTGCCAGCAGTTTTTGGCGGCTTATTCCTCTTGTTCGCAATTTTAATTGCTGTGATGGATATCATTGATTTCCAAAAACCTCAGGCAATTTATCCGCAGGGGATTAGCGTGGAAGGGATTCCATTAAGAGGGCTTGACCGTGCCCAATCCGAAGCGCGGCTGGCTGAAGCTTTTTCAGTGCCGGTTGAGCTGCGTTATCGCCAGGCAAGGCTGCAATTTTCCCCAGAGGAACTCGGCTTCAGACCTGACTACCCGGCAACCCTCACCCAGATTGAAGAAAATCTGCCAAAAAAGTCCTGGTTGAAGCATCTTTTCGGCAAAACCGAAATATCCAGCCCATTAGACACACCTTTGGTCGCTGAGGTCGATATTAACCAGATAAAAGGGCTGCTGGAGGAGATTATTCCCCTGCGCTACGACCAACCCGCTACGGCAACCGTGCCGATCCTTTACAGCACCAATTACACACCCGGGCAGGCAGGCTTTTCATTGCGCTCCTTAACCACAGCCGCTGAGGACATCCAGGCAGCCCTGCTCTCACCCGATCAGCGTGTGGTCACGCTTGACGTCCAGGAAAGCCCAGCCCTGCCATTGGACCGGGCGAACCTCGGGATTTTCCTCAAGCAAACCATTCAGCTCGAGAAATTCAACGGACTGATCGAGGTCTACCAACGCGACCTCACCAGCGGTGAGATCTTACATATCGCGCTGCGTGCCAACCAGGAAGTGAGCCCAGACGTGGCATATTCAGCCGCGAGCACCATCAAAATCCCCATCATGGTTTCCACAATGCGCCGTGTCGAGGAACCCATCCCTCCGCAAGCAGACAATTGGATGTTCCAGATGATTGCAGAATCGCTCAACCCACCAGCAGATGGGCTGATGAAAGCTTACCTGGATAACAATGCCGGACCCTTGATGGTCACTGCTGACCTGCGTGAGCTGGGTTATCAGAACACTTTCCTGGCAGGCTATTTTGAGCCCGGGTCACCCCTGCTCGAACGCATCAGCACACCCGCCAACCAACGCCGGGATATTTTTATCGATCCCGATTTTTATAACCAAACTGTTCCATCCGAAACCGGCGATCTGCTCTGGAAGATCTATCGCTGCGCGAACCATGACGAGCTCATGTTCAACGGTCAGGTAACGGCATCGGAATGCCAGCAGATGCTGAATTATCTCCTCGAGAACCGCATCCATGCCCTGATAGAAGCGGGTCTGCCTCCCGAAGGTCGCACCGCCCACAAACACGGCTGGACAAATGACCTGGATGGGCTGATCCACACCATCAGCGACTCAGGCGTGGTCTACACCCCTGGCGGCGATTATGTTTTGGTCATTTTTGCTTACACCGAGGAGCAATTTCTCTATAACACTGCCAACCAGCTTTTTGCCAAGCTCTCTCAATCCATTTATAATGCTTACAACCCTGAAAATCAGGCTGCCTGGTATGGCGAAAACTGAGTCTTTGGGTTTTGACGCAAAAATGGACCTGATACTGACGCACGAACAAACTGACCTCGACGGTCTCGCTTCAATGCTTGGGGCGCATTTACTGCAGCCCAATGCGATAGCCTTGCTGCCGCGCCAGATCAACCGCAACGGCAAAGCATTTTTACGGCGCTACGCTAATGAATTACCCTTCTCGGATTATCAGGCGCTTCCTCGAGAAACCATAAAGAGCGTATTCCTGGTGGACACCCAATCCCTGGTGACTTTGCGCGGCATGAACGAGCAGACCAAGGTCACTGTGCTCGATCACCATCCTCGTAAGGTACAAATCCACCCCGACTGGGAGGTTGAGCTGCATCAAACAGGCGCATGCACCACAATTTTGGTGGAGAAGTTGCGCGAATTGAACATGTCACTGACGCCGATCGAAGCCACCTTAATGCTGCTTGGCATCTACGAAGATACCGGTTCGCTGACCTACACCTGCACGACTACGCGGGATGCTCTTGCTGTGGCATTCCTGCTTGAGCAAGGTGCCGATCTCAACATTGCCTCCGTCTACCTCAACCCACCACTTTCAAACGCGCAGCAGCAGCTCTACGACCGCCTGTTAAAGGACCTGGTTCAGTTGGATATTGAGGGCTACAGTGTTTTGGTCGCCAAGGCGATAGCGAATGATCTCAACGATGAGATATCTACTGTCGCTCACAAAATGCGCGAATTCCTCAATCCGGATGGCTTGGTTTTGTTAGTTTCCACCCGCCAGGGAATTCGCCTGGTTGCCCGCTCCACCACCGATAACGTCAACATGGCGCAACTGGCAATTCAATTCGGAGGTGGCGGGCACAAACGGGCTTCTTCCGCTCTGATTCGGGAAGAAGGGCGTTCGAGCGCTAACATCACAGACGCAAAACTGGCTGAGGTCACTCGCCGCGTGATCGAATTCATTCCCCAGATTGTCACTCCCAGTATCGAAGTCGGACAGATGATGTCGAAAAATCCTCTGACTCTTAGCCCTGATATCAGCGCGGTGGAGGCGGCTGAGTTGATGAAACGCTATGGTTTTGAAGGCTATCCGGTGGTGGAAAACAAACAGCTGGTAGGCTTGCTCACCCGCCGCAACGTAGATCGCGCGATTGCACACAAGCTCAACAAAACCGCTGGAGATCTGATGATTGCCGGTTCGGTCAGCGTCTTTCCGGATGATCCGATTTCAAAACTAAAAGAACGCATGGCAACCAGTGGCTGGGGACAGGTGCCCGTTCTGGATCCTGAGACGAACGAAATCATCGGTATTGTCACACGCACTGACCTGATCAGCACGCTTAATCACGATGATGAGCTGCCTACGCAAAATGAGATTGCAGAGTTGCTCTCCGAAGCGCTGCCTCCCGCGCGCAGCAGCTTGCTTCATGCGGTCGCCGACGAAGCCTACGAACAAAGCGTGCAAGCCTTCATCGTTGGTGGATTTGTGCGCGATCTGTTACTGCAATTGCCCAGCCAGGATTTTGACATCGTGATCGAAGGCGATGCTATGGCGTTCGCCGAACACCTCGCCCGTCAATTTGGCGGTCGGGTGGTGGCGCACAGGCGCTTTGGCACCGCCAAGTGGATCCTCAACCCGGAAAACCTTGAGGCTGCGCTTGATGGGAACAAAACTGACGGATTTAACCAGGCTGATATTCCCGAACATCTCGACCTGATTTCAGCCCGCACTGAGTTCTACAACAAACCTGCTGCCCTGCCAACAGTGGAGCGTAGCAGCATTAAAATGGACCTCCACCGCCGGGATTTCACCATCAACACCCTTGCCCTGCGCCTGGACGGCAGCCATTTTGGCAAGATCTTCGATTTTTGGGGAGGTTACAGCGACCTGCAGCAGAAGCAAATCCGGGTGCTGCACGCCTTGTCCTTCGTGGACGACGCCACCCGCATGCTCAGGGCAGTCCGCTTCGCGACCCGCTTCAATTTCGAGATTGAGCCTCAGACCCTCAGCCTGATCGAAGCCAGCCTGCCGCTTGTTGCCGAAATAAGCGGCGCACGCCTGACGCATGAATTTGAGTTGATCTTCAACGAAAGCAAGGCACCGGAAATGCTCAGGCAGCTTGGGACGCTGGGAATATTAGCCGCGATCGAACCTGCCCTGCCCTGGGACGATCAAACCACTGATCGCCTGGCGCGCGGGCTCAGAGCACTCTCACAAGCTGAGCAAATTCCAGTCCCTGAGAACATGCTGCAAATCTCCTGGTGCCTGTGGCTGCAGGATTTGCCGCCTGAAGATCTGCAAGCCGTTGGACTGCGCTTGCGCCTCTCCGCGAAGATGCTGGACTGGATCGAACAAACGCAAAAATTATGGCAGCTGCTGCCTACATTAGCAGGGAAAAGACCAAGCCAGATAACAAATAAGCTGATGGGTTTCCACGACATCCCAATCGGGGCGGTGTTCTCCGCCTGCGACCAACCCGACCTGCGCCAGATCTTGCAAATCTACCAGGATGAGTACAGGCATGTTCGTCCATTTACGAGGGGTAATGACCTGCGCGGGCTTGGGCTGCCGCCCTCCCCACGCTACAACGAGATCCTGAGCGCTCTCAAACAAGCCTGGCTGGATGGGCAGGTTCAAACTGAGGAGGAAGAAAGAGCTCTCTTACACAGGCTGCTTGAAGAGGAATGAACCACTGCATAACACTCGTGGCTGATTACATCATGCCCTCCGGTGAGGGGATTCACATCCGCCCGCTGGAAAAGGCAGATTTGCCCGCGCTGGAATGGGACGGCGAATATGCCCATTTTCGCAAGCTTTACCAACAGCATTATGAGAATAGTCTCGGCGGGAATACTCTGATCTGGGTGGCTGAGAACGCCACCAAGGAAGTGATCGGACAGGTTTTTATATTGCTGCTTTCGCGTCAGCGTGAACTTGCAGATGGAGTTTTCCAGGCCTACCTTTTTTCTTTCCGCATAAAACCTCCATATCGCGACCAGGGACTGGGCGGTTTCATGCTTGAAATGATTGAAGGCTTTTTACGGGAAAGAGGCTTTCGGTTCCTGAGGTTAAATGTGGCACGTACCAACCTACTGGCACGCCGCATGTATGAGAAACATGGTTATCGAATGATCGGTCCTGACCCGGGTGTCTGGCGCTATCAGGACCAATATGGTGAGTGGCAGAACTGCCGTGAGCCAGCCTGGAAGATGATCAAAAAACTATAGAAAAAGCCCAAAGTTATCTCTTTGGGCTTTTTGATTTATAGAGGAGTTTGTTAAGCTTCTGGCAACTCAGGAGGCTGCTGGTCTTCCGGTATTTCAATTGACAGATCCTCAGGTTCCACTTCGGTCTGCATAGCCTCTTCGATAGCATTCACATCCAGCACCACCGGCTTGGATTCACCCAGCCATCCATTAACAATTTCCTTAATTTCTTCATAGTCTGCTGGCCTAAGCAATTTCGGTATCCCCATCACAGGCTGACCATCCTTAACCATCAATGTCAACCCGTATTTGGATTCTTTCGTATTCGTGATTTCTGCTCGTGGCAGGAACATATCGGCCGCCTTAGGCTGCCTTTGCTTGATACCTGTTTCATCCACAATTATTTCATACTGATCCCAAATAGCTTTGCGCTGCCTGATGGAATTCCAGCCAACCACCACAAACATGACCACAATCAAACCGAACAACAAAACGGTGGTGGTGTTTAGCTCCTGCCCACGATACCTTAAGTAATTCAAAACCAGGAGAACCACCAGGGTGATCCCGTACATCAAAATAGTGTTGCGCGTTTGTGCCTTTAGCTTGTCTGGATCTAAACGATAACTTTTCATGAAGAACCTCCGTTTGGAATGAGGTCATTATACTCGTATAATTAATTGAACAGGTTCGGACATGGAAAAAGCACAGTTAGAAACGCATCGGGATCTTAATATTGCTGGTCTCAATCGCAGACGGGTGGATGTTTGGCTGCCGGAAGCTTACCATGCCAATCCAAGCCAGTCTTTTCCCGTCCTCTATATACAGGATGGGCAGACTGTTTTCGATCGCTGGAAGAAAGAGACAGGAGGTTGGAAAATTCACCAGGCTATCACCCGCCTTGCAGAGGAGGAAAAGATCTTTCCACCTGTCGTAGTTGCCATCTCAAGCACCCTCAACCGTCCAGGCGATTATCTGCCAGCTAAAGCGCTCAGCAATGCCCTGGAGATTGACCTCTCCGAAGAAAGCAGCCCATTAAGTAAGACCGCAACAAGCAAATTAGTATCTGACCTCTATCTTGAATGGATGGTTGGCACCCTCAAACCAGCCATCGACCAACGCTACCGCACCCTCCCGGATCCCGAAAACACCGCCCTGATGGGGTCAAGCCTGGGCGGACTGATCTCGCTCTATGCCTTATGTGAATACCCCGGAACCTTCGGAAAAGCTGCCTGCCTTTCCACGCATTGGCCAGCGCTTGGTGAGGGAATGCTGGATTATCTTGATGAGCACCTCCCCCAACCCGGTCTGCACAAGCTCTACTTTGACCACGGCAGTGAGGGGCTTGACAGTGACTATGAACCCTGGCAAACCAGGGTGGATGCCCTTTTGCGCCAGAAAGGATATCGTGAGGGCAAGGATTTTGCCAGCTGGTACTTTGCCGGGGAGGATCATACCACCACGACCTGGGGAAATAGGGTCCACATACCGCTGACATTCCTCTTCGGCACGATTGATCAATGAATATAACTTTTTTGAATCGAGTGTCTTCTTTTTTTAATACAAAACAAAACTCAATTTTCGACTCAATACAATTGTTATCATTTTTGAAAGTTAAGCAGAACAATTGTAAGTTGTTCGCCTGGTACAACTTTCCTAAGGATGAGAGATGGAAACTGAGACCGCGTCCGGCCGGATGATGTTTTGGACGTTCCTGTCCTTCAGTGATTTTCTCAACAATCGAACGGTTCGTTCCCCATTTAGCAAAAGGTCTATTGATCCACAATTCTTCCCACTAAAAATTTTCCAAAATTAAAGGCGTAATTCTTGAGACCAGCCGACACAAACAAAGCATACCAAACGCATTTCTCTAATCCTCAATACCGACGAGTGATCCAGAGATCACGGTATCGAGGGGGATTTTACATAAAAAACTGGAAAAATCGGAAAAACTTGCCGTCTCCCGGAAATTGAAAATTACATTGCCATGATAAATGTAAGCATCAGCGGCAAAGATGTTATCAATCCCAATCTTAATCGCGTAAATTTCCCAACCATCAAGGGAGTACAAGATCACCGAATTCGTAGACCGATCCTTTCCCGTCGATGCATGCACAATCGCAAAACCATTAGAAATTATCGGATCATAGGCGTCTCTCCCTGTGATATTTCTCACAACCGAGACGCCTGTATCCATGTTGAAAACAGTAAAACTGAAAGGTTCTTCAAAACGATTGCTGTTTTTCCAGATCAGATAGGGATACTCCATACTTGGCATACTCGCAGGATATTCCTGTGGGAGGTCGATCCAGGCTTTATTTGCGATATCAAATAAGGATATGTGCAAGGTTGGTTGGCCTTTGGGAGGATCATTCTCGATCAACAAATATCCATTTGAAGCAGAAATCACCGACATAAATGTATCCATATCGTGATTATCGATCAATAGCGCTGCCTTATTTGTCGTCAGATCGATCGCATACACACTACTGGAATTAATAGCAAAATCATCTTTAAATGTTGATGTTGATAAATACAATATTCCCGAATCAATTGAGGAATAAACATGCAGTGGAACTGAATTGTAAAGTTCCTTATTTGCGATGATTGTATTCGATCCGTCTTCCAGGTTAACAATATGGAAATTCCAATCACCCAGCCCATTTGGCGAATCTACCATTATGTAACCATACCAGGGATACTCATAATCGATCATCAATAAGTGACCTTGAGAAAACTCGGGAGTGAATATTGGGTAGAGACCGCCATCTTCAGGAGAAACAAGAGAAATGTTATTCTGCTCCAGCACTCCAACATAGAATTGATCGCCAATATCCTTTGCCTTGTAGATAGTGAGCATTGGAAACTCAAGGCAGTATTGATCTATTGCTGCTTGGTCAAGAAAATAGGTAAACTTCTTTTCAACATCCTGGTCGGGTATATTGCTAGAGTTCAGAACAGGAATCGTGGTGGTCAGTGGTGGTTCGGTTAACGTTGGATCACTTGCGGTTTTGTTTGAGATCGACTCAGTCTGGAATCTTCCTGCAGAGCACCCTGCTCCGAAGGATAAAAAAATCAATGCTGAGATAAACAAATTGATTTTTGTTCTCATTTGATGATCTTTTCTACTTAGAGAGTGCTGTTATCCGGAAAGAACCTATTTCCGCAAAGTGCAGAGCAAATTACCAGGATTGAACATTGTTCCAACTAACAAAACTCCAAATAGCATCCAAAGTGACAATATTAAAATATGGGCCACTATAACCCGCCAATTTTGACGCTGTATCAACATAATATACCATTTTGTCGGAAAAAACCTCGTAACTATAATCATAACCATACAAGGTTATGATATGAGAGGTTGAGTAACCATTCCACCCTCGCATATAAGTGGTAAAAACTCCGGTAATAAGTGCATAGCCCTGATCAACATCAGTCTTTAGCCAACTTGCCAGTTCATCTTTGCTTTCGGCGATATCGGTCCAATAAAAATCAGAATCAAGGTATTGATTTAAACAATCCGTGACATTGGTCATATATACCCCCCAACGGGGGATTATTTGTTCGCATTCGGCTATCTCATCCAGTTCGGGAATTTCAGTTGTCCTTGCCCTCAAAGCAATTTGGGTGGACGAGGGACCACAATAGTTAACATAATCTGAATCTTCAGGTTCTCGAAATTGCCCCATGGTGCCAACATACAAAACTTCTCTCAAGGTATCTGCAGCTTGAATTTGATTTCGCGTTACCTGGTTCAACTTCTGTTGATACAGCCGATCATTAGTGTCAGGAAATTTGCTATTTGGTGGTAGTGATCCATTAATTGGATTAGGTCCCTGGGCGTCCGCTGGCGTGGAAATAGTCAAAATGGCAAAGACAAAAAGGGTTGTGAGGAAAACCTTTTTGACAATATCCCATCTTCTTGTTTTCATAAAAGTCATAACAATCCTTAGAGAATTTAAACAATATTATAACTGAGAATCAATGTCAACATTCTCAGGCAGAATAGTGTAAGGAGGTCAGGAGCCAAAGAAAGACTTAAACGCTTTTACTGTCATGCCTGGCTCAGACATCGACTTTCATCGCCCCCTGGATGCAACCCTGGATCTGGACTTTCTCTTCTCCATCCACGACTTCAGAAAGATTACAGCAACGCTGCAAATCCATTATGCTGGCAGGGTCTACCAAATCGTGACCAATCATCCAGCTTATTATTATGCCAGGCAGGAAGTCCTGATTACCCGTGACTATACTGGTTCGATCTCAGCCTGGTTTGATGGCCATCTGTTGACCCTGAAAGAGATTGAGAAGAGACCCAAACAGGAGTTATTGTATCGACCAAATCGGCTGAAGCCAAACCGCTCCCCCGGCTTATGACCACCCCTGGAGAACCTATGGAAAAAAGATAAATGGCAAACCTCTATTGACGACGTTATTGACCGAATAGGACGTTTCTAAATTGCCAGAATAGGACATTATCATGTTGCTCTTACACTATAGAGTTACTGTTTCATATTTGCATA
>DJGU01000027.1:0-540 GCA_002432795.1 Anaerolineaceae bacterium UBA5838 | reverse complement strand
CCTGATTTTTAGTAATTGTACCCAATCTTTAGATGCCTCTGAAGAATGAAAAATTGGCAAAGAAGCGGAGATGGGTTGATAAGTCGAAGTTGCCGGTTTGTTAGTAGCAGGACCATGTTTGCTGTCCATCTTAGGCTTGGGAAAGACAATCCTGGAAAGGGAGTCTTTGTGTCTTAAAACAGCAAGCATGGCTTCACCTCCATCGAATGACCAGGAGAAACCACGTCCGCGCATTCTTTGCCGCACAAGTTTATCGACGTTGGCTTCTGCACAGCCAAGAGTGGCCAGTTTCAGATCTGAAGGTAAGCGATGCGCCAGGTCAAGCAGAGCATGCTGATTATTCTCAAGGTAATCCAAAGTCCGTTTGAGTACCACGGCCTGTTTGCCCTTGGTCTGGTTGATCAATTCCAGGATTTGAGGTTTGACAGTCTCAAAGGGTTGGGAGAAGAGCGCGTCCAGGAGCACCTGGCTATTGGTCAGTTTGCTGAAGGCAGAGTGAACAGCGCGGGCAACATGGAAACGATCCAGCACTGGGAACTG
>DJGU01000069.1 GCA_002432795.1 Anaerolineaceae bacterium UBA5838 | reverse complement strand
GAAATTATGTTGACGTGCCATCTCAGGATTAGTTTTCTTGATCAGAACTAACCCACCCCCCTTCCCCCACTTCCCTTTCGCTGCGCTACAAGGATCTTCGACCTTCCGCTTCGCTGGAGGGGGTGAAAGACGGTAGGTGGTAGGTGGTGGGTGATGGCGCCCCCGTAGGCCGGGTTGTGTTTTTCAACCCGGCAAAGCGTTAGTCGTAAAAAAATTCAATTTCGCTAATTCATCCTAAGAAATATTGTGCAGGTTTTCGGTTTCGATCCAAACTGACCCAGCCCCCTTAATTCCGCCGTCTCCTTTTCGCTGCGCTACACGGATCTGCGACCAACGCTGCGCTGGAGGGGGTGAATGATTACGAAATTTCAATCCAGTCAGATTGACAAGATCAGATTTTGGATTTTGTGTTGGTTTGATCCAAACTGACCCACCCCCCTATCCCCCCTCCCTGCGCTGCGCTGGAGGGGGTGAATATTTAAGTTCACAATTCCTGGTAATTAAGAAGACTAAGTCAAAAATGACTACCGACTCATTCTATCAGTGGTCTTTCAATCCCGCTCCAATTGAGGGCAGACGTGGGTAGCCATTTAGCTGGGCTATTAACTGGGAAAATCTTCATATTTTCAAGAGCAACATTTTTTGAGAATTCAAGACAATATTCCACCATCTGCTCGAAATATAGTAAAATTATTGCCATCAGTTCCAAACCCTTCTTAAAAATTGAAAAGTTAGGCCTGCTGTTTCTTATCCGTTAACAAGGAGTTACTGTATTAAATCACTATATGCTTAATTTCCATGCTTGATGAGTGAAACCGCTAAGATTACCGTCACAACTTTATAAGTAACAAAAAGGAGTCGTCATGAGAAGGTCCCTTTGCATTACCCTTAGAACCATCCTGATTCTGGCACTTGCTTTAAGTTTCCTGGCCGGCGCAAACAAACCTGTACAAGCGGCAGACTGTGTTTGGGAAGGGGATACAAGTATTGATTGGTTCACAATTGCAAATTGGAATTGTGGACATGTGCCAGAAACGGAAGATGACGTGTCCATCTCAAGCGGGACGCCCAACCAGCCGACCATTGGTGAAACCCAAAGTGTCGCCGTAAATGCAATTACCATAGACAATGGGGCAAACCTGACCATTCTAAATGGTTCAGCTGTAAATGCTGCTGCCTGGACGATTGACGGCAATGTGACTGCCAATACCGCGGCCTCTTTGATCTATATCAATATTTTTACTTCAGGTGGCGTTGTGAATGTTGGATCCTCAGGCAGTATCACCAAACTGGGTACAGGAGACTTATTCATCTATTCAACCTTTAATAATGCAGGAACGGTTAGCAGTGCTGAATCGGGAACCTATGATGGCGGCTTAGTGCTCATACGGGGTGGAGCCCACACAGGCATCTTTCAGGGGGAGTACTTGTTTGTGGGTAATAATGACGTAGTATCCGGGCAGATTTTTAATTTTAACAGCGGGTCTCAAATTCGTATAAATCAGCTGCATGCACGTGGAGGTACAGTTAATTTATTTGGCTCAATTTCTCAGCCTGAAAACACTGGCACTTATCTATTCGTCCAGCCAAGCAGCGGAACATGCGTTGTCTATTTCAGAACAGGTCTTGGTATTTTGAAAATGCCAGAAACAACCTTAATTGAATATGGTGGGAAATTGATCCTGGAAGCGCAGAGTTACGACTATTCAATGTCAAAGGTAAACTTGGAATATAACGGCGAGATTCAAAACAATAACGCTCTGACCATCACTACCCAGTTCAATTGGAAGGCAGGGAAATTGACCGGTTCTGGTACCACAACTGTAGATTCTGCAGCAACCTTTACCATGGGAGCATCGGTCTATTCGCAAAACGATTTCACTCTGGATGGGCATACCCTGGTCAATAATGCAAGCGCTAACTGGAATAAACGCAATCTGACCTTAGCCAATTCTGCAGAATTTATCAATAACGGCACCTTCAATGCCAATGCGACCACCACAATGTATGGCGGAGAGACTGTCACTTTCACAAATAATGGGACTTTCTTTAAGAACACTCCTGCAACGACCACCACCATGAATGTAGGTTTTATCAATGACGGTGATGTTCAAATAAATGAAGGCAACCTGGAATTTCCACTGGGTATGGATAATGGCGACGACACTACCATCGTCCTGAATGGCGGCAGGCTTGACCCGGGCGATGAACTCCTCCTGGAAAGCGGCGACAGCCTGATTGGCTCGGGCACACTGACGGCCAACCTGGTCAACGCCGGCACGGTCAGCCCGGGCAACTCAGCTGGCATCATCACTGTGGATGGCGATTACACCCAGCAAGCAGATGGCGTATTGGAGATTCAGCTGGGCGGCACAACCCCCAGCCTTTTCGACCAACTGATAGTGACCGGAGCGGCTTCCATGGCGGGTACGTTGAACGTGACCCTGCTGCCTGGTTTCTCCCCGCAGGAAGGTGACACTTTCTTCATTGTAAATCACCTCACAAGTGGAACCGGAAACTTTTCTATAGAAAACCTGCCGGACCTGCCTGGCAGTCTGATGTTTGAGATCGACTACGCCGATCCCGGCGTGACCCTAACGGTGGTCAGCAGAAGCACAGACACCTTCATCTTCCTGCCGATGATCATAAAGTAACTATTCGACAAACCGGTTGAATCGGAGCAGTTTCTAACTGGCTTGGAACACAAAAGCATTGCTCATAAGACACAGAATTCTTGTAAAGCATGGCCTAAACGATCAGTCTGATTCAAGAAAGGGAAAACGATGAAATCTCACAAACACTTCTTTATTCGAGCCTTGTTGGTGCTCGGCATTTGCCTGGCCCTCTCCGCGGTCGGACCGGTCAACACCGCCAGGGCAGAAACGCTGATGGTCACCACTTTTTTGGATGAGTTTGATGAAGAATGTGATGCGCACTGCTCATTAAGGGATGCGGTCTATAAAGCAAATTTTTATCCCGAAGCCTCAACCATCGTTTTACCCGCAGGAACTTACGCTCTTACACGAGTTGGGTCTGATGACACTGGCGTATCAGGTGATCTGGACATTTTTTCGGATACGACCATCAGCGGCGCAGGCGCAGGACAGACACTCGTTGATGCCCAGGCTTTTACTGATGATCGGATTTTTGATGTTCAAAATGGGGCAGATGTTACCATCTCCGGTCTGACTATCAGTTACGGACATGGAAATTTGGGCGGTGGGGTTAGTTGTACTGACAGTACGCTGACCCTCAACAATGTCATCATCAGATTTAACAGGGGTACCAGTTATGGCGGAGGGATTTATAGTGATAACTGTGCTCTGACACTTGACAATACCTTGGTGACAATCAATACTGCTGCTGAAGGGGGTGGGGGTATTTACTTGTATGACAGTGAGGTTGAGATTTCTGAGAGTTCCATCATAAATAATGGTACGGAAGAAAATCGTCCTGGCGGCGGTGTGTATTGCTACGATTCAAGGCTTTCCATGATTGAAACCAGTTTGTCAGAGAATTCTTCAGGCACTGGCGGT
The DNA here is from genome assembly GCA_002432795.1 of Anaerolineaceae bacterium UBA5838. GTDB lineage: Bacteria > Chloroflexota > Anaerolineae > Anaerolineales > Anaerolineaceae > Mesolinea. The sequence goes on along the minus strand of DJGU01000069.1, from coordinate 22,947 downwards.
GGGATCTACGTTATCGGGGACACCTCCATATTAATACTTGACCACAGCCTGGTTGCAGGAAATCTGGCAGCGGTGGAGGGGGGTGGTGTCGCGATGTCGGAAGGTCGAAGCCTGACGATCACGAACAGTACGATCAGCGGCAATGCTGCAAATAAATATGGCGGTGGTATAAATACCCGCGTTGTAACCTCTATTGCCCATTCAACCGTAGTTGACAACGTCGCCGATGCCGATGGCGACGATTACGGTAATGCCGGTGGGATTTTTTGTTACAGCAGCGGCTGTGAGGCAGATGTCTATCAGACCATCATTGCCAATAATATTGACCATAATGCAGCGCCGCTTCATGATTGTGCGCTTTGGAGTGGTGGAACGCTTTTATCTGCAGGCTATAACCTGGTTGAAGCGGTAGGCACTTGCAGCTTTGAGGCAGAGGGGGATATCACCGGGCAGGACCCACAGATTGCTCCCCTGGGTTCCAACGGCGGACCAACGCAAACGCACGCCCTATTGTTCGGCTCTCCGGCAATTGACGCTGGCAACACTGTTTCTCCCCCTTCCACCGATCAACGCGGATTCCCTCGCCCGCTGGATGGCGATGGAGACGGCACAGCCACCTGCGATATTGGGGCATATGAAACTGAAAGGTTGTGGGGCTCATTCCTTCCGCTTCTATTGCGGTAGGCTTGGCGCAGCTTGCCTGATTGCCTGAAAAAGTTGAAAAAGGCTGGTGCTTGTGTACACCAGTCTTTTCGTTATTGCTTTAGATACTACTTCACGATCATCGGCAGGTAGAGCTTTTCCGGCTCCCAGGCCATCACCCCTGGCGAGAACTCGCTGGTAGCAACCGGGGTTGTGCCGTCCATCAAGGTGGCTGTGGCTGTCAGACAGGGGCCGATAATATTGGTCGGGTACCAATCTGTGACTTCGTTGATCTCAGAATACCCATTTTCGTCGGTTGAGACATTTGCGGAGTAAAAAATTTGTTTGCCTTCCCCATAGCCGCTCTGGTTGCAGAAGGGGCTGCTAAACACCTGCAGGCGGTAGGCAGTGCTGGGTACTGCTTCAAGTGACAAATCAAACATCACCTGCTTCGCATCACCATATTGTGTCACTTCGACATTGGATATGATTGGGAAATTCTGCAGCCCATTGGGTCCAATATCAGCATCCCGGTCATCGTTTGGAGTGACCCCGTTATCGTTCAGGTCAATGCCCAGAATGGTATTGTTATAGATGCTGTTATTCAGGATGGCGATATTTGAATTCACGTCTTTGTCACTGATTACAATTCCTTTCGAAAATTTTGTGATCTTGTTAAATGAAATAACAGATTGATTGGTCACGTCCTTAAGCTCAATACCTTTCGAGTTATAGGAGGCAGATCTGATCAATCCAGTTCGAGAGATGCCAATCCAATTGGCTTTTATTTCGAGACGTTGAATAGGATGGTCAATTGAAGTGCCATAAATGCCGTCCATCAAAACATTGCCATAACTTGTGCTGTCTCCTCCAATGGTTAGGTAAGTACTGTCATAGATCGAAATATCCCACAGCCTGTTTGGTAAATACGCGCTTTCGTCCGCATTTGTGCCAAAGGTGTTGCCCTGCACCAAAGTTTGTGCAGTTGCATCCTGGATGGTCATGCCGTGCATATTGTTCCCGGAGATCAGGTTGCCAAAATCTCCAAGCCCGCCAATGATAAGCTGTCCGAGAAACTCCCTCACGTAAATACCATCGTTTTCATTTTGAATTTCAATATTTCCAGAATCATCCGTGCCAATATAATTTCCGCGAATGGCTACAGAAAAATTCAAACTCGCGCTGTCAATATAGATTCCATTCGAACTGTTCCCTGATATGACGTTGCCTTCAGTGATTTTCGTTCCACCTATGTAAATGAGTGAACGGTTAACAGACACATCACTGATAATGCTTATCCCGTTTTGGCTGTTGCTTCGATCCTCTTCACTGATGGGGTCATAGCCGATGTAATTACTCTGGATAGTAGTCGTTCCCCCGGCCAGTTCTGATTCTGAACCAATTAAGGCTATGCCGTTTCCATGGTTAAAGATGATAATGTTGTCGATAATATAATCTTCTCCGTGCACCGGATTCTTGATGGCATAAGTCTCGAATTTTTGCAGTTGTAGGCCGCTGATTGTTGTGCTGGCTGAGGTGCCGTAGAAGCCGGAATACTCATAATCACCATCGATGATGACCCGATATAGATTTTCATTGATCACGTTGGCGTACAAAGGAGGCAGATCATCTTCAAGGACAATCGTGTGCGGATAGGGCAGGTTAAACCCGATATTGATCGTATCTGTTGGTCCATCCAAATAAAGTTCTGCGGCTTCCTCCATGGCTGCCCTCAGTGTGCACTGTCCGGAAGCATCGGCACAGACGGTGTCGCCTGGATCAGCATCGCTGGTATCCGCGCTGGAGTTTACTCCAAAGTTGTGTTCTTCGGCGTGTACATCAATAGTTGTCGAGAAAAGGGAAAGTAACAGGATTACGCTTGCTAAAACCCGGTGGAACGCTCTAAAGTTCATAACAGCCCTCCTGAACTACTCAGTTTTGATTAGAAAAATAACGGATGTATGTGGCTAAATTATATCAATAAATCCACCTGTCAATGAGAAATTTGAGTACAAGGAATTTGAGTACCAACTATAGATAGTGAAACAGATCTACACGCCGATGAGAGCCATATGAAGAAGAAGCTAATGCCACATTAAGTGCTGTTGTGCCACTGGCTTCAGACAAATATCAAGTAAAACTTCTTTCCAATTATTGACCGCACCGCTCTTAATCATTTTGACTTTTCCCGGCTTGTTATGTTTTTTTCCCCCATACAAGACGAAAGGCACTTCTTGCTTTTATTTGCAAGAAGTGCTTTTTTGGTATCCATTCCTGGAGATCTTGTGCCGCAGAAGTCCGGGCGGTGCCGCTTAAACCATAAAGTTTCAGCTTAACTTACTGGCATCCCTGTTATAAAAAAAGAGTGAGATCTTTTGATAATCTCACTCTTTTTTTCTTCTGATAGAAAACTTAGGTGATTTCCGGGATTAAATCAATCCGTTCGCCCGACCTACCCTGGCAAAGGTTTCCAAGACGCGTTCCAGCTGCGGACGGGTGTGGGTGGCCATGTAGCTGGTACGCAGCAATTGCCGGCCCGGGGCGGTGGCTGGGGCGATGACAGGATTCACAAACACGCCGGCATCAAAGAGATCGCGCCACATCTTGAAGGTGCGGTCATTATCGCCGATGATGATCGGGATAATGGGGGTCACAGATTGACCGGTGTCAAACCCAAGCGCTTTGAATCCCTCACGCATGAAGTCGCCGTTGGCTTTGAGATTGGCAAACATCTCAGGCTCATCGCGCATGACCTGCAGTGCTGCCAGGACGGTGGCGGTGTTGGCGGGCGGGATGCTGGCGCTGAAGATCAAACTGCGGGCATGGTGCTTGATGTAGTCGATCACGGGGAAATCGCCAGCCACAAAACCGCCAATGGAGGCAAAGGACTTGCTGAAAGTGGACATGATCAGGTCCACTTGGTCCGTCACGCCAAAATGGGCAGCTGTGCCATGACCCTCACCGAGAATACCCATGGCATGGGCGTCATCAACCATCAGACGCACACCGTACTTTTCGCACAAGGGAATAATCTCAGGCAGTGGAGCAATATCACCTTCCATGCTGAAAAGTCCATCCATGACCAATAATTTTCCGGCCTCGTCGGGCAGGCTTTTGAGCACACGCTCGAGATGCCCAACGTCGTTGTGGCGGAAGCGTTCGATCTTGCCCATACCCAAGCGGGCCCCATCGACGATGCTGGCGTGGTCTTCTTTGTCGAGGATAACGACATCTTTCTTGGCGATCAGAGAGCTAATCGTGCCGAGGTTAACCTGCATACCGGTTGAGAAAACCAGAGCGGCTTCCTTGCCAACCCACTCAGCCAGCTCTCGCTCGAGGTCTTCGATGATGGTCATGTTGCCATTCAGAAAGCGCGAACCGGTACAGCTCGTGCCGTAGAGGTCGATGGCATTTTTTGCGGCTTCCCGCACTTTGGGATGCATGGTGAGCCCCAGGTAGTTGTTGGAACCGCACATAATGATCCGGCGACCTTCAAAAATGACTTCTGTACCTTCGCTGCGATCAAGGGGGATGAAGTAAGGATAAGTGCCGGCTTTGCGGGCAACTTCCGCGTCTTTATATCTGTTACATTTAGCAAATAAATCCATAAATTTCCTTTTCTAATCTTGTTTATTAACGCTGAACAACAGGATTCGGTTCGTTTTATTATAATATCCAAACCAAGGGATGATGTTAAGATGCGTTAATCTGCTCGGACTGATCTTTTGGACTGATTATTGCAACTATCAACGCAAACAGAAAGTGAAGGAAGTGACTATGAAAAAGATAATCCCTGTTCTCCTGATTTGTTTGATGCTTGCTGCGTGCAATTATCCCACAAATGAGCTAAGCAGTGAGGAGATCGTGCAGACCAACGTCGCGTTGATCCTGACCAACGCTCCGGAAACCACTTTGATTCCTGTCCCAACCCGGGAAGAGGAAAGTCCTCCAGCAACTGCCGAGCCAACCACGGAAATTGTTCCGGAACCAACAAGCGAGGAAGCTACAGAAATTCTACCGGAACCGACCAAAACAGAAGCTGCTGCCCCCACCCCAGAGCCGCAACCAAGCGCCACAAACACTCCTGAGCCAACGGCAACTGCCACCACAGCCCCCACTGCCACTGCTGAGCCGGCAGATGGTGACCCCGTGGCACAGCTCGGGGAGCCGGATTTCCTTGAAGATTTTTCAACAGCGGGGGAATGGCCTTACGAAGATGATTTTTTCCTTATCACCGTTTCTGGCGGGCAGTTGCATACTTTCTCAAAAGGGACGCCTTACTGGAGTAGCTGGTATACCACCTACCCCGAAGTGAAAGACGCCTATTTTGAGACGACCATCACCCGCCCCAACTGCAGCGGGCAGGATCGTTTTGGGCTGGTGATCCGTTGGGATGAGTCCCAGGAGTTTTACTACATGGGTGTGACCTGCGACGGCACATGGGGTTTCAGTTATTACACGCGGAACAATCAGATCATTAATATTCTGGATTATCAGGGCAGCAACGCTTTTAAACCAGCCAATGAAGCCAATCGCATCGGTATCCTGGCGAAGGGTGATCAATTTGAATTTTTTATCAATGGCATAAAGGTGGGATCTGCGACGGATAGTCGCTTGCCGGATCCCGGAACCTTCGGTTTTATCTCGATGTCTGCCGGCACGGTCAATTTCAAGACCAGCGTGGATAAGCTGGAATATTGGGAACAGTAAAATATTACGGTTTTTTTCGATGGGCGATCTGGAAGGGTCGCCTTTTTTATTGGAAGCGCGGAAGTAGGAGGAGAGCCGGATTGAACCCCATTCCCTAGGCGCAGGGGCAGGTGAAACGCAATCCGACCTACATCTGGCAGCCTATCCAAGGGAACGAAGCCCTGCCCTGGTAGCGAAGCGGATAGGGTGTCCCGTTCCGCCTCATTCTATGTTAATGTGAGCATCATAATGTCAGGTCAAAGGATCGCATACTCTACGAGCACGATGACCTGACCTACGGCTAGGACTACCGTTTGATAGTCACACGGGTCAATACTCATACAACTTCCTCGTCTTGTTTGTGCACACATATTTTAGATTGCCGCGACCTTTGCCAAATTACTGCTTGGCACCACATAAAATTTTTCCCGGCAAAGGTCTCGCAATGACAGTAAAAATTAAGCACGAAACAAAATGCCCGTCAGGGAATTGGCATTAATACCGGTGCTCCGTCAAAACATTGTCCTTGGATTGGTTTACGTCGATCTGGTGTTTAATCTGTCATTGCGAACCTCATTTGTGACACGTAGTGTACTATTTCGTAAGCAATCTAAATGACCCCAATTAAGAAGTAGGTCAGGCGCACTTATCCCACTACCCCACCATTTCAACCTATTCCTTGCAGGGCGAATCGTGAAACGCCCTGGGGGTGGGTCAGTGCCCGTAGGGTATTGAGGACCCCATGACATTTATCATCGTTGTCATCCTGAGGAACGAAGGATCTTGCCCCTCTGCCATTAAGATTCTTAGTTGTAAGGCGTGGTATGTGTTCGGTTTGTCGGAGTGAGCCCGCAACACATCCCCTGCAAGCCCACATCCACCAGCGGTCTCATTACACAGCTTCGCTGGTACTTCGTCCGACCTACAAGTTTGTCGGTGGGTTGGCTATGATTAAGCTTGCTCTTGTAAATATTTAGTGACGCCATACCCTGCTTCGCGGGCACATGGACCCACCCTACAATTTGCAATCGGAACGCCTCATACCTTGCCCTTTGCCCCCGTAACAGGGTATTGCGGGCACATCGACCCACCCTACAAGTTGCGCTTGGAACAACACACACCCTGCTTCTTGAGCAAATGGACCCAAGATACGACAAAATACATTAAAGCAAAGGTTTGGAAGGGATTCCTGGCAGGGAATTTGATACAATTGCACGAGAGGTTTTTATGGCTGAAAATTACATGATTCACCCAGAGTTGGATGGCTCGTCTTTCACCTATCAAGGCGGAAAGACGGGTTTCTTGTTGCTGCACGGCTTCACTGCCACGACCGCCGAAGTGCGGCCTTTGGGCGAGCGTTTAAACGCTGCCGGCTACACTGTGAGCGCGCCACTGCTGCCCGGGCACGGAACGTACCCGGATGATTTGAACAATGTCCGCTGGCAGGATTGGCTCCAAACCGCAGAAAGTGAATATGAAAAGTTGCGTGAGCAATGCGATGAGGTATGGGTGGCAGGGGAATCGATGGGCGGACTGGTTTGTCTGCTCCTGGCAGCCAAAAACCCAAACATCAAAGGCTTGCTGCTTTATGCTCCAGCCTTGTATGTTAATAATATGAAGGTAGCTTATGTGCTCCAGTATGTTATGAAATATCTCGAAAAGAAACCCAGCAAGAACAACTTGCTTTGGAAGGGTTACAACGTCTATCCGCTAAAAGGTGCCGTTGAGATGTTAAAGCTGCAGAAAGCGGCTCGTAAAGCACTTGGCAAAATAACCCAGCCGACACTGGCTTTTTTCAGCAAAAAAGATGCCACGGTTAAGTTGGCAGCCAGTGATCTTCTGCAAAGAAAGCTTGGTTCCAAAGAACTCGAGCTGGTCATCCTGAAAGAGTCGCCGCATGTGATCCTGCTGGCAAATGAACAGCAGATGGTTATCGATTACTCGCTCAGCTATGTGTCAAAAAATTTGAACGAAAATTCTGTTCACCGACCTTAGACTAAAAGTTTCGGATACACCAATTGGCATTTATGTAAAAAACCTTTGACTCTATAGATTCGGGGGGTTATACTTTTTTGTTTGCCAGTGCAAAACGAAAAACTGGTTTTGGCTGAATTGGAGTTAGAGTGAGCAAGCAAAAAGAACCCTATATCCCGCTGGATATGCCCAGAGTGCTTGGCAGCAAAAACAAGCTGCTGAGTTTGTGGCATTTAATGCGCGGTTATCATTTTCATTATTTCGTCTCAACGGTCTTTCTCGCCCTGGCGGCGTTTGCCCGCACGGGCATGTATGTATTCCTGGGCACTTTCATCGACCGCATGATGAACGAAGGTCTGATGGGACCGGAGCTGACACTTTCGGCGCTGACCTTTGGCGCTCTGATTGCCCTGCAGGCACTTTCGAGTTTCATGAGCAGCTGGATGGCAAACTTCACTGCTGAAAACTCCACCCGCCGGCTGCGCGATTATCTCTTCGATCACATCCAGAGGCTTTCATACAGCTATCACTCCGAGTCGAAGACTGGTGACCTGCTGGAGCGCGCCACCTCTGATGTGGACACCCTGCGCCGCTTCTTTGCGGAACAGGCAATCGGTGTGGGACGCATTGTGATGATCTTCATCATATCCTTTATCGCCATCGCGCGCATCAATTTGCGCCTGGCATTGTTCTCGATCATCATCATTCCGATTGTCCTGGCGATTTCGATCGTCTTCTTCAAACGTCTCTCCAAGGCATATGAAGCCTACCAGGAGCAAGGCGCGATTCTGACCACGGACCTGCAGGAAAATCTATCCGGTGTGCGCGTGGTGAAAGCATTTGCCCGGCAGGATTATGAGATCGAAAAGTTTGACAAAGAAAATGCCGAGAAGTTCCGCCTTGGCAGGAAGTTCAACTGGATGCACGCCTTGTTTTGGCCACTTTCGGACATCATTTGTTCCGCGCAGACCATCGGAAGCAACTTCTACGCTGCAACGATGGTGTTGAACGGCGTCATGACCCTTGGAGACTTCATCAGCTTTCACGGGCTCTTAGGCTGGCTTATCTGGCCAATCCGCAACCTTGGGCGGCTCATCATTGACACATCGCGGGCTTTGGTATCCTTCGGGCGTATCTCAGTGGTGCTGCAAGCGCCTGAAGAAGACATGACCGCGGCCACCTATCAACCAGAAGACGGCATCAAAGGGCAAATCTGCTTTGATCAGGTCAGCTTTGCTTACGAAAAAGACTACCTTGTGCTGGACGACGTCAGCTTTTCTTGTGAAGCCGGACAGGTCGTGGCGCTGCTGGGCTCCACCGGTTCGGGTAAGACCTCGCTGGTGAACCTGCTGCCGCGCTTTTACGATGTGACTTCCGGGCAGATCCTGCTGGATGGGGTCAATCTGAACGAGTACTCGCGCGAATTCCTGCGCTCACAGATCGGAATCGTGGAACAGGAACCGTTTTTGTTCTCCTGCTCGATCCGCGACAACATCACCTACGGCGTGCACCGCGAGGTCAGCCAGGAAGAGATCGAAGAAGCCGCGCGCGAAGCCGCCATTCACGAGGTCATCCTCGGCTTCAAGAATGGGTACGACACCCTGGTCGGCGAACGGGGTGTGACGCTTTCGGGTGGGCAGAAGCAGCGCCTGGCGATCGCCCGCACGCTGCTGATCAACCCGCGCATCCTGATTTTGGATGACTCCACCTCATCGGTGGATATGGAAACCGAGGTGCAGATCCGGGCAGCGCTGGACAGCCTGATGAACAATCGCACCACGTTCATCATTGCGCATCGCATTCAGAGCATTATGAATGCTGATTTGATCCTGGTTTTTGACAAGGGTAAGATCGTTCAAATGGGTGAGCACGAGGTCTTGCTCAACCAGGATGGAATTTATAAGGACATTTACGACATCCAGGCTCGGATTGACAGTGCCCTGCAAGAGGAAATTGACCGTGTCGAATCAATATAACGAAGAAGAACTGGACGACGTCGTCGATTTGAAAAGCGGCGTTGTTGGCCGGCTGATGAGAGCTTTAAAGCCCTATTGGCCTCAAATGCTGCTGGCAATTATCGGGATTGCGTCGGTATCCTATCTGGATGCCTACTATACCGTGCTCAACAAGCGCATCATTGACGAAGGCATCGTCGCAAGAAACCTACCAGTGATGATCGGCTTGTTCCGCAACTATGCCATCGTGGTCCTGGCACAGACGGTCGGTTTCTTTCTAATGATCTTCATTATCGGGCGGCTCGGTGAGCAGCTGCGATATGATTTCCGCAAGAAACTTTTCCATCATCTGCAAAACTTGTCGCTTTCATACTTCAGCAAAACACCTCTTGGCTGGATCATGTCACGCGTGACTTCGGACACAGAAAAAATGGCGGATTTGCTGACCTGGGGTGTGCTGGATACGGTCTGGGCTGTAACAAACATTAGCTTTGCCGTGTTCTTCATGCTGCAATTGAATGCGGCGCTGGCTGTGATTGTCATTATCTCTTTGCCGATTATGATATTTGTGTCGTTTAAGTTCCGTGTGAAGATTTATCACCACTACCGCCAATCGCGCAAGGCAAACTCGAAGATGACTGCCTCGTTGAATGAAAATATCACCGGCGTCAGAATTGTCAAAGCACTACGGCGTGAGGCAAAGAACCTGGATGATTTCAAGGTGCTTTCCACCAATATGTACCAGGAAAGCTACCGTGCCGTGCTGCTTTCTGCTATTTACCTGCCGACAATCCAGACTATCAGCGCCATCTCGCTGGTGCTGATCCTGTGGCGGGGCGGACTTCAGGTGGCGAGCGGAGCAATTACCATCGGCGTTTTGCAGGCTTTCATCTCGTACATCATGATGATTTTATGGCCTATTCAAGACCTGGCGCGGGTTTACGCTGAAATGCAGAACGCCATCGCCTCCTCGGAAAGAGTATTTTCTTTGCTGGATATGCAGCCAGAAATCCGCAACCGCGAGGACTTATTGCCTGTTGATTCGCTGGCTGGCGATGTGGAATTTGAAGATGTTTCATTCCACTACGAAGATGACGAACCGGTGATTAAGAACCTGAGTTTTCACATCCCTCAGGGTCAAACCGTGGCGCTGGTCGGCACGACTGGCGGCGGCAAAACTACGATCGTCAATTTGCTCTGCCGCTTTTATGAGCCAAGTTCTGGTGTGATTCGCATCGCTGGGCACGATTACACGCAGTACCCCCTCGAGGACATTCAATCCCGCATCGGGGTCGTTCTGCAGGTTCCCCATCTCTTCTCAGGCAGCATCCGCGACAACCTGCGCTATGGGCGTCTGGATGCAAGCGACGAAGAAATTGAACAAGCCGCAAAGATGGCTGGCGCGCACGATTTCATCATGAATTTTGAAAAGGGTTACGACCAGGACGTAGGTGAAGGTGGCAATCAGCTTTCAGTCGGCCAAAAACAGCTCGTCAGCATCGCGCGCGCGCTGCTTGCGGAACCAGACATCTTCGTCATGGACGAGGCAACCAGCTCCGTTGATACGCTGACAGAAGCTCTGATTCAGAAAGGCATGCACCAGTTGATGAGCGGGCGCACCAGTTTCATCATTGCCCACCGTTTGTCCACGATCAAATCTGCAGATCTGATCATGGTGATCGAAGATGGTCAAATCATTGAAAGGGGAAATCACAAGAGCCTGATGCGCAATAAGGGGCATTACTATAACCTTTACACCAAGCAATTCCGCCACGATCTGGAAACCAAGTACGACCTCTTCGCAGATCAAGAGCCGGATGCTTCGGCTGCCTGAGGTCAGGTATGCGTTTCGCGGTTAATTATTCGACCAAAATTGCTGACCTTGCCAAAACTGGCAAGGTCGAATTTGATTTGTTCAAATGCCCGGAGTGGGATGGGCTGCTTAAGGCTGCCATGGCAGTCAAGCCGGTATATTTGCACCTGGATATTAGCTTAGGCAGCGGTCAGGTAGAGAAACTCGATTTTGACAAGTTGAAGCAAATTCTGGTAGAAACAGGCACCCCGCATGTTAATTGTCACCTAAGCGGAACTCCGGAACTGAAGCCGGGAAACAAAACGGATCGAAAGAAACTTCTCAGGCAGTGGATCAAAGAACTTGAGATTCTTAAACAACAGTTTGCAGGCTATTTGGTGATATCGGAAAACTTACCTTTCAGGCTTGCGATACCCGAATACCACCTGGCAAGCGACGCAGATCTGATCAGCCAGGCGATCAGCGAGACCGATACGGGCCTGCTGCTGGACATTTCGCATGCCCGCATCACTGCCGATACCCTGGGAATTAACTACCAGGATTATGTGGAAAAGTTGCCTCTGGACAGAATCCATGAGGTTCACATTACCGGTGTGCGCAGCTACCATGGCTTCCTGGAAGACCACTTTGAGATGCAGCCAGAGGATTGGCCGTCGGCCGAGTGGGCAGCAGAGAAGATCAGGCTTGGTGCGTGGCGTGAGCCGGAGATCGTGGCGTTTGAGTATGGCGGTGTGGGGGAATGGTTTAGCTGGCGCACCAAAACCCGGGCGCTCGAAGAGCAAGTGCCGCGGCTTTATGGGTTATTTGGCAGGTTATTTGGCGGGGATAAGTAGGGTCAATTCCTTTTTATGCGATAATGCAGACTACGCGGATGGACTGAAGCCCATCCGTACGGTGGGGCCTTGGTCCAACCGCGCTGAAACGGTAAGCAATGGGTTGTTTATTCTGGGCAGGCACAGGGGCCTGCCCCTACCGGGATATGCAAATTTATAAATACTTCATGAGCGTTTTCAGCCCAGGTCTCCAATGGTAGGGGTAACCCCCAGTGGTTACCCAGGCTGGGCACGGCGTGCCGTGCCCCTACAAATAAATATTGTTCTTGCAGGTCTTGCGAAGCACCCTGACACCGAAGGTGTATGTGGGCAGACCGCGCGAGGGTTTTGACCGCCTGGCCTCCGTTTTCCACATATTTACCAGTTTTGAGGATGCGGATGGACTGAAGCCCATCCGTACGGTGGGGCCTTGGTCCCACCGCGCTGGTTCGATAACTACTGGTTTGGTTACCCTCGGCAGGCACTCCTAACGAAAAAGGCTAATCTCAGTCTACCTGTAGAGGCGACGCATGCGTCGCCTCTACCCCTGAAACCCCATTTTCCTAACTTCGTCTGTGGAAGTTCAAGCAAGGTGGATGGAGCATCATCATCCCAACCATGTAATGATCATGCTGGATATTGCTTGAATTTTTTGTTCAATTTTCTACGATTCATCCAAATTTCCATCTATCCCACCATTTTAAGGTTTATAATATACCCATTGATTTGAGAGCGTGAAATGGAAACTGTTGTGATACTTGAAAGCGAAAGTTTATCTGCAGACGATCAGCCTGATCCTGCAAGTATCAAGGGACTCCCCGCTCAGAGGTACTTCGCCGCGTAAATCATCCGCGGGCAAGGGTACCGGTGAGTGAGCCTGTCCCTTGAAATCTTTGCTTTCACCAAAAAATTAAATACTGACTGCGAGGTGAGAGATGATCTATTTAAGCAAACTGCTTGATCAAAAAGTTTGGGATGCTTTTGGGCATGTTGTTGGCAAGCTGGACGACCTTTTGGTGGATTATACCGACCAAGCCATGCCCCCCATCACAGCCTTAGCTATCAGAGTCGGCTCCCCTGAGCCCAAATTGGTCGACTCGAAGGACATCGCCACACTTTGGCCGAGTATTACGCTGAATGTGGACATTTCCAGGCTGGATATTTTCCAACCAGCCGGGCACGAGCTTTACCTCAAGCAGCGCGTGCTTGATCAGCAAATCGTAGACACCGAAGGCAAGCGCCTGGTGCGCGTGAACGACCTGCAAATTGCCCGCAAAAACAACCGTTTCTATCTAACAGGTGTCGACGTGGGCGGAACGGGATTGCTGCGCCGCCTGGGGCTTGAGAACCTTGCCAAAACGCTTGCCAGGTTATTCAAGAAAAGCTGGAAGACACATGTCATTCCCTGGGAAGATGTCGCCTCAATTGAGCACGATGACCCGCTGCGACTCAAGGTTTCGCAGGACCGCCTGGTGCAGATGGAGCCAGCTGACATTGCTCAGATCCTCGACGATCTGGACTATCACACCAGCAAAGCTCTGCTGCAAGGATTTACGGACAAGCAACTAGCTGACACACTGGAGGAATCCTCTTCTGAAATGCAGCAAGCGGTCATTGCCGCCTTGCAGCCGGAACGGGCTGCAGACGTCCTGGAGGTAATGGATCCTGATGAAGCTGCTGACCTCCTGGCAGACATGGACGATCGCGTCAGCGAACAATTGCTGAATCTGATGGAGGATGAGGACGAGGAAGACTTGCGCATCCTCCTGCGCTACCCCGAAGACTCCTCGGGCGGCATCATGACCACTGAATTTGCTTCAGTCCCAGCAAATTACACGGTAGAACAGGCGCTGGACCACTTGCGCACCAACGAAGACGCAAAAGATGACGAGTTTATGTTCTACGTATATCTACTTGACGAAAATGAAAGACTTAAAGGTGCAATCAGCCTGCGCGAACTGGTAACAGCCCCCCTCGAAGAAAGTCTTTCAAAATGGTTCGATGATGATCCGGTTTTTGTTAATCCCTATTCACCTCAAGAAGAAGCCGCCTATCTGGTCGCCAAATACAACCTGATGGCTGTGCCGGTGATTGACCCCGAAACCAACGTGATGCTGGGGATCGTCACAGTGGATGACGCGATTGATACTGTGCTTCCCACCGCCTGGAAAAAGAAGTTACCTCGATTCGCGGAGAGGTAAGCCATGAAGAAAATAAAACTGCCTTTATGGCTTAAGAACCTCCTTTTGCTTTTAAGCGTGCTGGGACCAGGCTTGATCACGGCTTCTGCGGATAATGATGCGCCTGGAATTGCCACCTACTCGATGGTTGGCTCAACTTACGGATACAACTTTCTTTGGCTGATTGTGTTCATCACCGTTGGGGAAATTGTCATCCTGGAAATGGCTGCCAGGATGGGTGCCGTAACAGGCAAGGGGACTGCTGATCTGATCCGCGAAAAGTTTGGCGTAAAGATGACAACCTTTGCCATGTTCTGCCTGCTGATTGCCAACCTAGGCACTACTGTGGCCGAATTTGCAGGAATTGCTGCTGCTGGTGAGCTTTTTGGGATCAACAAGGCTATAACCGTGCCGATTTTGGCGGTGTTCATGTCATTACTGGTCTTACGAGGCAATTACAAAGTTGTTGAAAAAATCCTGATTGGTCTGAGCCTGGCGGCACTGAGTTACATTGCAACAGTATTTATCATCAAGCCGGATTGGGGAGCAATTCTTCACGACACTGTGCGGCCTCAGATCCAATTCACCAGCGACTACATTATTGCCATTTTAGCTGTAATAGGCACCACCATCACCCCCTGGGCAATTTTCTATTTGCAAGCTTCAGTGGCAGACAAAGGCGTTTCGATGCAGAACTACCGGAACACAAAGATTGATGTGACTTTTGGGTCCGCCTGGGGGAATGTGATCTCAGCCTGTATCATCATCGTCTCTGCCGCAACTCTATTCAAAGCAGGCATCCGGGTGGAAGATGCAAAAGACGCCGCCATGGCACTCGCGCCGCTGGCGGGAGAGGCTTCAACAATTCTTTTCGCAGCGGGTCTGCTGGGAGCTTCGCTGCTGGCAGTTTCAGTGCTGCCGCTTTCAACCACGTACGCTGTTTGTGAAGCGTTCGGGTTTGAACGGGGACTCAACCGCACATTTCGTGACGCGCCAGTCTTTTATGGCGCTTTTATCGGGATTATTATCCTGAGTGTCTTGATCGTATTGATCCCGGGCATGCCTTTATTCCAGATGATGATCCTCTCCCAGACGCTGAATGCGATTTTGCTCCCAATCATCCTGGCACTGGTTTTACGACTTGCAAACGATAAGGCGCTAATGGGGGAATATCGCAATTCGAAGCTGACAAATACCCTCGCAATAAGCATAACCGCATTGATTATCGTTGTGACCGTTGTCTTATTATTGGAACCTTTTTTTAGACTGGTTTGATTCTTTGCAAAGAACAAAACGGCTCAACCCACCCCATTCAACAATGGAGTGGTCGTTTTTAACGCTAAAGACTCTGCAAAAGATCATAGATGCTGGCAAACGCAAATGTCTGCCCAGCGTGTTCGAGCTGCCAGGTTGTGGCGCCTTCTTGCGGCCTCACGCACACTCTCGGACTGCCTGGGATCCACTCCTCATCCACCACAAAGCCTGCCCTATGGAGCGCGCGCCGGGTCCAAATGAGCTCGGAACCCTGCCCCTCCAGAAAAACTGTTTTCGAACCGGAATTTTGTGTATCAAAAGTGCCTGAAAGTGGGTCAAAAAGAACCCCTGCCCGGTTAAACGCCTGGGCAAAGCTGCCATTCAGCACCAGGTCTTCCGGCGCGCCCTGGCTTATCCGCCCCTCATCATCCATCAACCAGATACGATCGGCGTGACGCAAGGCGAGTTCGAGGTCGTGGGTGGAAGTCAGCACGGCTTTATCGTGCCCGTGTGCCAGGTTGTGGAGCAAGTTCATGACCACCACCCTGCCGGGCAGGTCAAGATAAGCGGTTGGCTCGTCCAAAACCAGCAAGCGCGGTTCCTGTGCCAGCGCGCGCGCGATCATCACCTTCTGGCGTTCTCCGTCGCTGAGCGTGTGGACGTACCGGTGGCTGAGCTTATCAACCCCCACCACCCGCAAGGTTTCGTGCACGACTTCCCAATCATGCTTGGCCATCCGGTCGAACAGTCCGGTGAACGGAAAGCGTCCCATGGCAGCCAATTCATCTACTCGCATGGCTCCAACGGAAATCGGACTGGTGAGCACCACGCTCACCTGGTTGGCTAAGTCACGAGGAAGATACGATTCAAGTTTTCGTCCCGAGAGCTGGATCTCACCAGCCAGTTTGGGCTGCAGACCCGTCAGAGTGCGCAGCAAAGTAGATTTGCCTACCCCATTTGGTCCCACCAAACACACAAATTCTCCGGCACTGAGCTGCAGGTTGAGCTGGTCGGCAATCACTTTTGGTGTTTTGCCGCCATTTTTGTAGCCGATTGAGAGCGCGCTGGTTTGCAGCACAGGGGGCATTAAACGTTGAAGGATGTGGCACCTCGCTTTCGCTTGAGTACCACCCACACCACAAACGGCGCGCCAAACAGGGATGTCACCACATTTATCGGCAACACGAGCTGACTGCCTGGTAACTGGGCGATCAAACTGGCTGCCATCGAAACGGCAGCGCCTATCAGGATGATCGCCGGGATGAGAATTTTATGGTTGGATGTTTTGAACAAGTTGCGGGCAATGTGGGGAACTGCCACCCCGATGAAACCAATCGGTCCGCAAAAAGCCGTGACAGCACCCGAAAGAACAGACGCGCTGAGCAGCACAACAAAGCGCAGCAAGCCAACGTTGAGCCCCATGGTGCGGGCATAATCCTCCCCCAACAGCAGCGCGTTCAAGCCCTTGGGCAGCAAAGCCATCAACCCGACCCCCACAAGAACCACAATAGCCATCACATTTAACTGGGTCCAGTTGACCCCGCTGAAGGAGCCAAAAGACCAGATGGAATAAGCCTGGATGCGTTCTGGCGCGCTGAAGTAGACCAGCATGCTGACGATGGCACTGGTGGCATGACCAAACATTAAGCCCAAAATCAGCAGGGTCGTGGGGTTTTGCACCCATCGCCCCACCAGAAGGATTAAAGCCAGCACCAGTCCCGCGCCAAAGGATGCCGCCAGCACAAGAGAAAATTCTCCGCGCAGGGTGAGCGCAGGCAGGAACAAACCGCCCACAAAGCCCGACCCGAGAATGGCTATTGCCACGCCCAAACTAGCTCCGGAATTGATGCCCAGGATGAAGGGATCCGCCAGGGGATTACGGAACATGGTTTGCATCTGCAGCCCCGAAGCACTGAGGGCAATGCCAGCCAAAGCCGCCGTCAGAACGCGGGGTAAACGCGAGTTTTGTACGATGTAGACCCAGCTTTCCTTCACACCTTCCCGACCGATGAGTATGCCCCAAATATTTTTCAGCGGGATGCTGACCGAGCCAAGGGCGAGATTGAGCAGAAATAAGCCCAGAATGAGCAGCAGGAATAACCCAAAAAGCCACAGACGCTTTGTCTGTATGCTCATTGGGTTATTAGGTGTCTGGTTCATTGTGCTGCTTTCGTCAAATTAAGTGAACTCAAATTATTGGAGTGCCTGGTAAAAGTAAAATTCATGCTCAGGCAGCAAATCAGGATAGAAAGCTTTGATCAGATCCATCAGGATGACATCCGGGCTGGCAGCACCGCTCTCAAAATAATCAACAGCACCCAAGGCATTCACCCGTTTGCTGTAGGTATAGACCTTAGCTTCCTGATAGGCGTCAAAGTCCACATAGCGCGCGTCCATTGCCGCCAGGGATGATAAGTCAGCTATCGCGCCTACGTTGATCCAATAATCCGCCTCTTTTGCCGCTTCCAGAACCACCTCAAAATCAAGCGGTTGAGCGCCGCTGCCTTCAAGGTCTGCGAAGACATAATCAGCACCGGCATCGGCGAGCAGAATAGCGATATAGCTCTCTCCGCCGGGCATATACCAGGTGCCCTCATAAGCAGTATTGGTAAAAACCGTAACGCGTTCAGACAGGCCCTCAGTGACGGCTTTCGCCTGCTGATAGCGGGCGACCATCTCGTCGAACAGGCGGTCAGCCTCCACTTCTTTTTCAAAGAACGCAGCGATGAACTTGCCCCATTCAGCGCGACCAAGTGGATCCTGCTCCAGGTAATCTGAATTAATGACAACATTCAGACCGGCTTCAAGCAGTTGCGGATGCGAGTCATAATCGGCAAACCCACTGGCAGAAGTCATAATCAGATCGGGATTGAGGTCAACCAAATGTTCGACATTGATAACAGCCCCACCGCCCACTTCAGAAACAGTGCCGGCCTGGAGCATGTCTTGCACATCGGAACTATAGATGTACGCGCCAGAATCGACCGCTACCAGGCTGGAAAGCGCGTCAATTTGCTCAAGAAAAGGTAAGTAGGTGGTGGAAAGCGAGACAAAACTCTCAACAGGAGTATATATGATCATGGCATCTTCAATTCCGCTTGGTTCAGGCTGACTTGCCGGCAAGAGCGCGTATTGAACAGGCTCGGTGGCGCCAGCCCAAGGGGTGAGGACTGTCAGGAGTTTGTAGCCATCTTTGTACTCGAGCGTGAAGTTCCTGGCGTAATCGATAGTAACCTGTGCGTCACTGGTAAGCGCGTCTGTTTGTTCCTCAACAGGATAAGCATTTTCAGTCGGGACTTCCAGCGGATAGGTCTCTGCGGCTGGAGCCGCGGTCTCCATGACCTGAGTAGCAGGAGCTGCGGTCTCCACGACCTGAGTGGGTGCCTGCCGGGCATTCAAAATCAAAAAGATAACCACAGCCAGAAAAATTACTACAGCCAGAAGGGTCAAGATTTTTTTTGTATTCTCTTTTTTCATATTCTCCTCGATTTCAAAAAAATCAACCCCTCCTGGATCAGAAAGGGTTGAGAATATGAGCGCATCTCACCCACCCTCTTAATCCGAGAAGGTTTTGTTGGGTTTGCCTGAGGAGGGCTTCCTGACTTGTCTGTTCGACTTACAGTTGCGGTACAGTGCTGGACTTTCACCAGCTTCCGCCATTACACCTTAGCTTCCGGGCAAAGGGTAACCTCAGGTTTTCATTTGTACCAATATATTAGCATTCAAGTTAGGCAATGTCAATAAGAATCGATATTTGCATCAAATTCGAAAAATAGCCTATGAGAAGGTAAAATAAGCCAGATGAAGAAAACCAGCCTGCGCGCGCTCCCGGAAAAGAACCTTGCCAAATTTCAGTCTCTGCAAACAGGAAATGATTGTGCGATTCATTCTCTGGTTGCCGCGATTGAACTGCTGACCGACATCAGGTTGGATCCACAGGAAATTATCAAAGAGGTCAACCGCATCTGGTGGCGCGGCAGCCTGTTCCGCCTGGTACCAAAATCTGGCATTACCCCCCCACTGCAAGTGCGCCTGCTGCATTACCTGGCAAAAAAACACAATCTACCCCTCAAGGCAAAGCTTTTCCATCTAAGCCCTGAGCTACTGCGGGCAACCGCAGAAGCAGAAAATATCGCCAGCCTGGTGACAATTTACTGGTGGTTTGGTCATTCACCAGCAATTTACTACATGGATGGTCCTAAAAATTACAACAAACTCAAAGGTGCCAGTGGTCACACCATGGTGTTTGCGGCTTATGACCCGGAGCATTACAGTGGTGAAATCCACACTCCCTGGGGTTTTATCAATTCATGGGTCACTCAAGGGACCGGATTGTTTTGGATGGAAGACAAAGATTTTCAAAAATCCTGGGGCATCCCAATCCCACGCTGGGGGAAACATGCCACAGTCATCATCTCACGTAAGGATTTGAACAAATAGTGAAACCATTCAGCTTGCTCGGCAGCCTTGCCAAGCGTTACTCAAAAATGATTTTCCTAACCACTCTGACAATGCTCGGGCTGGTTGGAGCACAACTCATCATTCCCTGGATCATTCGCCAGCTGATTGACCGTCTCACCACTCAGCCGCTGGATCAGGGAACCATCGACTACATCACCCGCATCTCGGTGATCGCGCTGATCGTCTTCGTTGCCCGGGCTGTGATGCAATTTACCCGCTCCTATGCCGCTCACAAGGCTGGCTGGGGGGTCGTATCGGATGCCCGCCGCCTGGTTTATCAGCACATCCAGAAACTCTCTCTGCGCTTTTACGAGGACAAACAAACCGGTCAGTTAATGTCGAGGATCATCAACGACACAGACCTGTTTGAACGCATGATTGCCCACGCGCTGCCGGACGTGATCGTGAACGGCATCACGCTTGTTGGCGTTTCTGCCATCTTGCTTTCCATGAATGTAAATCTCACGCTTCTGACCCTCATCCCTATCCCCATCATTATTTTTGCCCTGATCGGCTACAGCAAGTTGGTTCGCCCTGCCTTCAGAAACCGACAGCAATCAATTGGCGAGTTGAATGCGGTGCTTAACGACAGCCTTTCTGGAATCCGGGAGGTAAAGGCTTTCGCCCGTGAAGAAGACGCGCTCGACAAAGTGGATAATAAGATCCAACTCGTTCTGCACAAAAATCTGCGCGCCTTAAAGTTGATGGCAATTTTCAACCCAATTTTTGACTTTGCGGCGGGCATTGGTCAGTTGCTCGTGATCTTTTTTGGCGCCCGAATGGCAATCGCCGGCACGCTTTCCATTGCTAACCTGGTCGCGTTTTTCCTCTATCTCGATAGCTTCTACACACCTGTCCGTAGCCTGGGCAATTCAATGGAAGCCGTCCAGGAATCTCTGGCTGGCTTTGAACGCATTGCAGAAATCCTGACAGTCTCGCCAGAGATCGCCAACCCCGATGAGCCGCATATCTTCGTGGAGCCCATTCAGGGGAACATCCGCTTTGAAAAGGTCCACTTTTATTACAATCAGGGCGAAGACGTGCTCACGGACATAAACCTCGAGATCCCGGCTGGCAGCACGGTTGCGCTGGTTGGTCCTACTGGCGTAGGGAAAACTACTCTGGTGAGCCTGATTCCGCGTTTTTATGACGTGATTGAAGGCAAAATCCAAATCGACGGGGTGGACGTGCGGGAAATTGACCTTGACCAGCTGCATCAATCGGTCAGCATGGTATTGCAGGATGTTTTCCTCTTCCATGGAACCGTCCGTGAGAACATTCTGTTTGGTAAACCCGACGCCACGGAAGAAGAAATGATCCGGGCGGCAGAGATTGCGAATGCCTCTGAGTTTATTGACCACATGCCTAACGGTTATGACACCTTAATTGGGGAACGAGGTGTCAAACTCTCGGGTGGGCAAAAACAGCGGCTCTCCATTGCCCGGGCTGTTCTAAAGGACAGCCCCATCCTGATCCTGGATGAAGCCACATCCTCAGTGGATACAGAAACCGAAATGTTGATCCAACAAGCGCTGGAACGCCTGATCAAAGGGCGCACCACGATCATCATCGCCCACAGGCTCTCAACCGTTCGGAATGCTGATCGGATTGTGGCATTGGAAGGCAGCAGAATTGTGGAAACGGGAAAACACGAGGAGTTGTTGGCAAAGAAAGGGCTCTACCATAAGCTGTATACTGCCCAGCAACATTTGTATTGATAGTCGTAAACAGCCATTTTTCCACACTGGGAGTCGTTATTGGCGGATTGAAAGCATAGAAGGTTTCTGATCTGTAATAATTCCGATGCTTTCAATCACGCCCGCGTGAATATTGCGTGTGTCCCTCAAAAATAAGATGTTTGCAAATATCCCCGCATCTTTTTGATAAAATTCGTTTATGCCAAATTATCGACGGAATTATGTACCCGGTGGGGTCTATTTCTTTACCCTGGTCACCTTCCATAGAAGACAATACTTCGGTACATCGGAGAGGCTTGACCATCTTTTAAGCATCATAAGACAGGTCCAAAGATCCAAGCCATTTGATCTGATTGCATATTATCTCCTCCCGGATCACATGCATTTATTGGTCAAATTGCCCGAAGGAGATAGCAATTTTTCAATTAAAATGCGCGAAATCAAACGGTTAACGACCTTGTGGATGAGGCGCGAATTAAGGGGGAACGTTGATCATATTTGGCAAGACAAATTTTGGGAGCACACGATTCGGGACGATAAAGATTTGCAGGTGCATGTCGATTACATTCATTACAATCCGGCAAAACATGGGTTTGTAGAGACCTTCGATGGGTGGAAGTGGTCAAGTTTCAGGGATTGTATGGATGTGCATGATGATAGTTTTGAAAAGATTCCGGTGCAAATTTAAAAAAATATCGTGATGGTTTTGGGGAATAGAAACACCAGAATGTGACGCGTAGGGCGAAATTAAACACATGACGCGTAGGGCGAGATTGAGGAGGATAAAGCTTGGAGTTGAGGTTGTAATCACCCCTCCTCAATCCGCCATTACGAGGTCAACCCAACCCAACGGCGGATTGGACGCACACAAGGTTCACACGCCACAAGGTCATGATGCGTCCAATACCCTGCTTCGCGGGCACTTTGTCTCGCCCTACGAAGGTCTTCTGAATTGCATAAGCATGAAAACTAGTTTGTCATCCTGAACGGAGTGAAGGATCTTGCCTGCGTACCTTTAAGATTCTTCGCTGGCGCTCAGAATGACAGGCCGCGCTCAGAATGACAGACCGCGCTCAGAATAACAAGCAGCCTACAACGGGAAAACACTCTCGGGATTCTGCTCGATCACAACCCCTTCAATCTGCCCCGCGCTGAGGTTGCCCAACTGGCTGGCGAAGGATTCCACCTCTTCATCTTTGAAACGCACAGTCACCGTGACATCTTCAAAAAACTCCGTGTCCAGTACTTGCCCATGGTGTGCTTCCATCAGCCTGACTGCCTGATCATACAAGCGATAAGGCGTCGCGAAAATGAGAGTTGTCGTCGGCAGAAGCACGGCAGGTTTTACCGCCTTCAGCAACTCCCGCACCGCATCGCCATAAGCCCTGACCAGCCCCCCGGTGCCCAGCTTGGTGCCCCCAAAATAGCGCGTCACCACCACCGAGACGTTGCCGAGACCACTGCCCTGCA
>DJGU01000025.1:5026-8265 GCA_002432795.1 Anaerolineaceae bacterium UBA5838 | reverse complement strand
CGAAATTCTATCAGAGACCCGATTCAGTTTTTGTAACCTCGCCAACCAGGTCGACCACACTCCCCTCCGCCGGCTCCGGGGACTTCGCCATTTCGTGCGATTCTGAGGCTCTTTGATCAAACAGACCCACCCCCTTTGTCCCCCTCCCAGCGCCCAACAGAAGGGCTGGAGGGGGTGAATGATGGCTTCGCACCACCGTCGCCCTCGCTGGAGGGGTTTAATGATGGATTCGCCACTCGGTCCGGTTCCCCAGTGGGGGTAGACCTGTTTTGTGTGATTACTCGGGATTACGAATTCATTGTACTTAAACCCCCTCCAGCGAGGCGGTGGGTCGAAGATCCGTGTAGCGCAGCGAAAGGGAAGTGGGGGCAAGGGGGCGAAGTCCCCGGTGCTTGCGGAGGGGAGTGGGTCCTGTTGAATTCGTAGACTTCTGTCATTGCGAAATTTCTGTCATTGCGAGGAACGAAGCAATCTAAACACTTAACCTACAGCCAGATAACCGGTTTTACAACAATGTCTGCCCATCCGATTATAGAATGATGAATGTGTTGCTGCTGTCGACCTATCAACCCCCTCCAGCGAAGCGGAAGGTCGAAGATCCTTGTAGCGCAGCGAAAGGGAAGTGGGGGAAGGGGGGTGGGTCAGTTTAGATCAAAAAAACTAATCCTGAGATTTACTGGCAGCCTCTTCGCCAACCAGATCCACCACAACCTGCCTCATTTGTTTCTTGGACGGCTTGCGCGTAAAGAGCTTGCCCATGCGTTCCACCAGCGACTGCGACAGCTCGCGGCTCAAGTCGCGGAACTTCTCGTCGCTGATCCGTTCGCCCTTCTCGAACCATTCGATCGCGGCATAGCCCATCACCACCGTCATCGAGGTCGCGATTGCCGAAGAAAGGATCCAGCCGGGCACAGCCGCAAACTTCGAGAGCTGCTGAAACAAATACCTGCCAAGCATCCCGAGCCCGAAAGTGCCAATCAGCTCACGCGCGCGTTTGGCAGTGATCTTGTACTGGTAAATTCGGGCGATTGTCACCACCATGCCGGTTTGTGTCGCAACCAGCGGTATAAAGTCGATCACTGGCAGGGGCGTCAGAGCAATCGCCGCCGAGAGCGACGAAGCGGTGGTGATACTGCGCCAGGCGATCTTGCGCCGGTATTCCGGCATCGCTTTTGCCAGCGCGAGCGTCATGGCTGGGTCGGCGGCGATGATCGCCAGCGTCACCTGCCCGATGCCTTCCCCTTTCAGCGCGGAAACCGGGATGACCTGTTCGGAGGAAACATTCAGATTGGCGGCGGTCTTTTCGATCACATCTTGTTTGAACTTTTCGACCAGGTCGATCTTATTCAGCACGATGATGAACGGTTTTTTCAGCGACAGCAGTTCGTTATAAAGCCCCAACTCGGTTTGCTTGACCCCCTGCATGGCGTCGAACACCAGGATCAGGAAATCGGCATGCCTGGCGGCGGCCAGCGCGTGCTCGCGCTCGGCTTCGCCCACCGCGCCCACTGCGTCCGCGCCGGGGGTATCGATCATGGAAAAAATGCCGGCATCGGCTTCCTTGTTGACGCGCGTCGTGCCGGGGATGGGGCTGACCTCCGCCTGGTCGGTCTTGACCCGCACGAATTGATTGAAAAGGGTAGACTTCCCGACGTTGGCCGGACCAATGATCGCGACTTTCTTATGCTCCCCCAGCACCGCTTTGGAGTGCATCAGCGCCAGGTCGATCAGACTGTTGAGCGGATTTTTGTTGAGCGGGATGCCCTGCAGCAGACTGTCGATTTCGGCTCTTTGCTGCTCAGGCACCACCTGCCAGGCACGCTGCAGCAGCAAATTGGTTTGGGCGTTGAAAACTTTCTGAACATCTGAAAATTCGGACATTTTGCTCCCTTTCTCCGGTGACTGACGAAATTATACGCTATCTGGAGGTCGTAAGTTGTAGGGCGGAATGCGCCTCATTTGCGCACTCCGCCAATAGAGCGGGTATTTGTGGAAACTGTCCATTTGTCGGAGTGAGCCCGCGCCACACACCTTGCATTCACTCACCTGCTGGCGGCCTCATTCCGACCTACGTCATTTCGTTTATCGGCAAAACCGATATTCGTAGACAGGAATGCGCTGTATGACACCACATACTTTTTCGTATGGAAAGGGGGCAAAAGTGCAAAAGCCTGCCCCGTGCTCCTTTTGCGGGGTGCAACGATTTTTGCTGTGTCTCTTTGCACTTTCTCAGAAACCTACCCTCAAATGCTTCCCACTAAATTTTGGAAGATCGTAGGGAAGGGGCTTGACCCCTTCCGTAATAGAACGGAATGGTGCATGCCCTGCCCTGTGCCCGCGAAGCAGGGTATCGCGGGTAAAGGCGACCATTCCCTACAAATGATTTTGTCGTTCGAAACGTTGTCATATCCTGGTTGTTGATGACCTGGATCTCGAAAATAGTTGACTTTTTAGCCTATTTCGGGTAATATCGTTGGGCATCGTGGCGAGGTAGCTCAACGGTGGAGCAGTGGACTCATAAGCCATTGGTTCTGGGTTCAAATCCCAGCCTCGCCATTTTTTGTTTAAACGGCATCTTGGTTCTGGGTTTCCCTTCCGCTTTGTTACACGGACTTTGCAAATCCCAGCCTCGCCATTTTTTCTTTTTACAAACCTTATTAGTTCTGGATTTACCTTCCGCTCTGGTTCGGGGACGATAAACGCCGGCAGGCACAGCGAGACTGACGCGCATCTTTATTGTATGGTTTCACGAGTATGCAAACTGTTCCGCGATAATCAATGGTAGGGGCGAAGCATGCCAGACAAACACGGCAGATTTTGCGAAACAGTATTTTAGCAAGCTTCGCCCCTACGACAACATAATCATCTGTAAATGATAAGCCCAGCCGGGCAAATCCCACGCATGGCGTGATCCCACTCCACTTTGCTCCGCAATAACCAATGACAGGGGCGAGGCATGCCAGGCTGGCTCGGCAGATTTTGCGAAGTGGTTAACAAAGCAAGCTTCGCCCCTACAATTACACTGCAATCTTAGAAAGAGGAATATCTGCGAGTCAAAACCGGCGCAAGAGCAGCCCACAAACGCCTTCGGCGTCGGGATGCTCTGCGCAAGACCAGCGCAATGGGCGTGGCTGAGGGTGCTTCGGGATCAGAAGGCATGTGCTTCTTGTGTCAATATCAATTCCAATCGTGCTGGCTTGGAATTAATTGCAATTAGCCTGACACGCAATTAGGCTCTC
>DJGU01000025.1:3023-4991 GCA_002432795.1 Anaerolineaceae bacterium UBA5838 | reverse complement strand
ATGGCTGAATTCATCACCATCGCACAAATCGACGCGGCGACAGACGCCGTCAGGGCGCGCATCCACGCCCAGCCCCAAATTGCCCTCATCCTTGGCTCCGGTCTGGGTGAGCTGGCTGATTCAGTTGAAAACCCCACCATCATCCCCACCCGCGAGATCCCCCACTGGCCGGTTTCCACCGTCCCAGGGCACAAGGGTCGGCTGATCATCGGGCAGCTCGAGGGCAAAGAGGTGCTCGTGCTGCAGGGGCGCACGCACTACTACGAAGGGCATTCCATCTCGCAAATCGGCTTACCCATCCGCGTGATGCAGCGCCTGGGCATCAAAACTCTGATTCTCACCAACGCTTCCGGCGGGCTGAAAGACGATTTTCACCCCGGCGACCTGATGCTCATCAAGGACCATCTCGCGCTTCTGCCAATGGCTGGTGAGAATCCACTGCGGGGACCCAATCTGGACGAATTTGGTCCGCGTTTCCCCGATATGAGCGCCATCTATAACCCCGAACTGATCCAGCTTGCTGAAGAAACCGGCGCTGAGCTCGGACTAAAACTCAAAAAGGGCGTGTATGTCTGCCTTTCCGGGCCATCTTTTGAGACTCCTGCCGACTGCCGCTTCCTCAAGATGGTCGGCGTCGACGCGGTTGGCATGTCCACCGTCCCCGAAGCGATTGTCGCCAAGCACGGCGGGATGGACATTCTCGGCGTTGCCACCATCACCAACAAGATTGACCCAGACGGCACCAACAAAGCCACCCACGAAGAGGTGCTCGAGGTTGGCGACAAGATCGCCCCGAACCTGATGAGCCTGCTCCGGGGTGTTTTGCGGCGTCTCTAAGAACTATTAACTAAGCAATATGGAATATGTCATCAAATTCCTGGCGGATTTTGAGGTCCCGATTTACCTGATACTCGGGATCGTAGCCGTGGTGTACCTGCGGCGCATCGTGATCTCGCTCGAGGAGAAGCGCACCGCCATCTTCGGGCTGGAACGCGAAGCTGCCCAGCGCAAAGTGACTGCGGCTGCCTCGATCCTGATTCTGGTTGGGCTGATGACCGTCCTTGAATTTGTGGTCGCGACTTTCCTGGCAGGGGAGCTTTCACAGGCACCGACCTTCGCCACCCCCACGATTGAAATGCTCACTACCCCCACCACCACCCTGCCCGGACCAGTTCCCACAGACGCCACACCCACGCCCACGCTCTACCCACAAGCGCAAATTGAGGGGATTGATTCCCAGTGTGTCAATGACGTCCTCGAGATTAAAAGCCCACTGCATGACGGCGAAGTGAGCGGTGTGGTTGAGATTACAGGGTCGGTCAACACGCCTTCCCTGGGCTCCTACCGCTATGACTTTTCAACAATGGGTGAGCCCGATTGGCAAACTATTGCTGCCGGCAGTGGTGTGCGCATTGATGAGAGCCTCGGCAGCTGGTACACCAGCGACCTTGCACCCGGACCTTACATGCTGCGCCTGGTGGCGCTGGATAATGAAGGCACCGAAACGTCAACCTGTGTTATCGTTGTGAATGTTACGGCAGATGAATAAGAGGAAACGATGGCAAAACTGAAAATCCTGATGGCAACCCGCACGCATATGGAGAAAATGATGGCGATGGACCACCGAGTCAACTCGGTCTATTCTTACCGCTTGCAGACCAGCCAGGATCCCCAGGGATGGGGTCTGACCTTCCAGCGGGTGAAACTGCCGCGGGAAGTCACCATCAAATACCCGCGCGATGAAAACGCCCTGCTGCGTTCCTGGGCGGACGCCGACCTGATCTACGCCGGTCTGCTGGATGATCTGCTGGTGGCATACGTCACGCTCGAAGCCAAGACCCTGCCCAAAACCGCGCGCGTTTGCGACCTGGTGGTCACTCCGGAAGTGCGCCTGAATGGGATAGCCACCACGATGCTGGCTGCCTGCGAAGACTGGGCTGCAAAAAAACGCCTGGACCGGGTGCTGAT
>DJGU01000025.1:0-2941 GCA_002432795.1 Anaerolineaceae bacterium UBA5838 | reverse complement strand
TTGACTTGACCAGCATTTTTGAAACGGTCTACCAGATCCTGGCCGCGGGCGTGGCAATCACGGCCGTGGCTTTGGTGATGTATGCCACCAGCTTCAACATCCGCGACCGGCTGGTTCAGACCTACATCCTGCTCCTGCTCTGCGTCACGCTGATCTATGCCGGCGAAGCCCTGGCGAGCGTCTCGAACACGCCGGCTTACGTGGAATTTTTGCTGCAGATGAAATGGGTCGGGTTGGTGATGCTGCCGGCTGTCTACCTGCATTTTTCAGATGCATTGCTCACCCTTACGGGTCGCCCCAGCCGCGGCAGACGCCGGACGGTGGTTCTGGTCATTTATGTTCTCTCGCTCGTGATGGCAATCTTGATATTTTTTGGCATTACGGTGGGTGAACTTGCCCCCCAACGTGCTCCCGGACCTTACCTTGAACGCAACCTGGTCACCTTTGCCTTTGGCGTCTTTTACATCCTCGTGATGTTGATGGTCAGTTACAACATGCTCAGGGTTGTGCTGCGCAGTGCCACCCGCACCAGCCAGCGCCGATTGCTCTACCTGATGGCAGGCGGGGCAGCCCCAGCCCTCACCAGTGTTCTTTTCCTTTTCCACGGAAATCTGACCCTGGCGAACCATTATGACTTTTATTGGATCCTTTCCATCATAGCCTCGGTCATCACCGGCTTTTTCCTGATCGTGATGGCTTATGTGGTCTCATTCTTTGGGCTCAATTGGACTGACCGTGCCATCAAGAGCCGGCTTTTGCGTTGGATGCTGCGCGGTCCGCTGGTGGCGGCGATCGTGCTGGCAATGACTACCATCGTGCGGCGTTTTGGTGAATCTCAGGGCGTTCCGAACTTCTTCCTTGTGCCGGTGGTGATGGTGGCGGTGATCCTCTTGCTTGAGTACGCCATCACACTCGCTTCGCCTTATCTTGAAAAGGTCTTTTTCTGGGGTGAAGATCGGGCTGACCTGGAAGTGATCCAGTCCCTGCAGGATCGCATGCTGACGGGCAAAGATCTGGATCAGTTCCTTGAAACCATCAGCGCCTCCATTTGCGACCGGTTGCAGGTGAAGGCCGGTTTTATTGCCGTTTTGGAGGGTGGGAAGATTGACCGCGTTATCCAGACCGGTGACAAAAAAACTCTCACAACTCTCAGCCTGGATGACAGTATGCTGGAGGAGATTGACGATCAGGCGAGCGAAGAAGCAGACTTCCAAACCCTGGGAGAACTAAACGTTGTCCGGCTGGAACATGCCAACGGCAACGGCAATAAAAAATTGCTTGGCGTTTGCGGATTTCTCAAATACGATCCTGAGAAGGTGGAGGCAGAAGATCTGCAAGCAGTGCGTCTCTTGACTGATCGCGCCACCATCGCGCTCAAAGACCGCGCCTACCAGCAGCAGGTGCTGCGATCCATCACGAGCCTCCAGCTTGAAGTGGACTACATCCAGGATTTGCGCGCCAGCGCCAGCTACAACCAACAGCGAATCTACAACGCAGAAAGCCGCAGCGTACCGGACGAGATGACCGATTGGGTCAAGGACGCCCTGACACACTACTGGGGTGGACCAAAGCTGACCAACAACCCGCTGATGAACTTTAAGGTAGTTGAGAGTGCCAGCGAGGCAAATGAAGGCAACCGCGTGAATGCGCTCCGCAGCATCATCAAAGAAGCAATTGAGAAAATCCGCCCCGAAGGTGAGCGCAAGTTCACCAGCGACTGGCTGCTATACAACATCCTCGAACTGAAATTCCTGCAGGGCAAAAAAGTGCGTGAGGTTGCCCGTAAATTGGCAGTTTCTGAAGCAGATCTTTACCGCAAGCAAAAAGTCGCGCTTGAGAGTGTCGCCCAGGTCATCGCGGACATGGAAGTGGACGGAACAGACCTTCCCTCCGGACAGGCAAGCGAAACAGAACCACCTGATATGAATTTAAATAAATAATTGGTAAACCATTTTGTGACGGCCTCGTCGCGTTGAGGCCGTGCATAGCCTCCCCGAGCGGGATAGGTCCTTGTAGGGTTGAGGCCCGCCTCAACCTGTTTTTTATGTCAAATATATGATCATGGAAAAGGCAGGCCTTTTCCCTACGGGGGCATGGTGAAGAAATATGCAAGCGCCTCGTCGGGTTGAGGCCGTGCATAGCCTCCCCTTGCGGGATGCCTCAACTTGTATGGTACGGCCAACAAATGATCATGGAAAAGGCAGGCTGTATGGTACGGCCCACAATTGATTAGGGAAAAGGCAGGCCTTTTCCCTACAGGGATATGGTGAACGAATTGGAGAGTACCTGTGTTCCCATCTTCCACTAACTGGCACGATTGGTGCAATGTTAACTGCTGAATATCACTTCAGCATAGCATGCTGCATGAACGGAGAAAACCTGTGAGCCAGACCGCAAACAAGAGCCGCGCGAGCGACTCAGCCAAATTGAAACAAGTAGCTGAAGCGGCAGCCCTCAAGGCTGAAGCCCAGGCGCAAGCCAATAAAGCCAGGCTTATCAGATTAGGATGGGACTTTGCTGGATTAGTTTTGCTGGTGTTCGGGGCGCTTCTGATCCTGGCTGTACTGGGCATCACGCACGGTCGTGTTGTGGATGCTGGGGCAGCCATGCTGCGGCGTTGGTTTGGGTTTGGGCGCTTTCTGGTTGCAGCGGCTGTCTTTGCCGCCGGCTGGCTGCTTTTGCTCTGGCGCAAAAATCAAGCCAGACAGGTGAATATTTTGCGTGTGATCGTTGTTGAAGTTGCCTTTTTCCTGCTTTTGGGAGCCCTATCGGCGTTTTTCAATGACAGCGTCACCTCCGTAAACGCGGGCACAAGTGCTGGTGGGATCAGCGGCTACGGGGTCGCATTTCCCCTCACCAGCCTCATGACACGCATTCCTGCCGGGATCCTTTTGCTTGTTCTTGGGCTCATAGCCCTTCTTTTTGGGTTCGACCTGGTAGG
>DJGU01000043.1:6826-8807 GCA_002432795.1 Anaerolineaceae bacterium UBA5838 | reverse complement strand
ATTTTATTTTGAGGCATTACGCCAGAATAGTTAACAACTCCCTCGATCGAGGGAGTTGTTAACAGAAAAAAAGCGATTAGTCTTCCAGACTTGCCAGACGAGCCAAATTCTTCTTGTAAGTGATCGCCTTCATCACCTCCGCCGCAATGGATGGGATCAGCACCAGCGGCAAAATCTCCACCCAATGGATCCAGCGCAAGGCAGTCGTGTCAAACACTGTTTGTAAGAATGGCACATAAATAACCATGATTACCAGGGCAACCGAAACCAGGACGGCAATGTTCATGTTCATGTTGGTGAAGATACCGATCTTGGTCAGAGGGAAGTATTCTGAACGGGCAGTGTATGCGCGGAAGAGTTCAGAAAGCGAAAGGGTTATAAAAGCAAAAGTCTCAGAAAGAACACGTGCTTCTTCCGGAGCTCCCTTGAATGCGCCGCCGCCAAGCAGGAAGGCAGCCAGAGTCGTAGCTGTGATTGCGATGGTCTGGACGATAATGCCCTTCAGCATGAACTTGTTGATAATCGGTTCGTCAGAAGGTCGGGGCGGATGCTGCATGATGTCGGGATCGCCCTTTTCGGTGCCGAGCGCCAGCGCGGGAGCGCCATCCGTAACCAGGTTGAGCCATAAGAGTTGAATGGGAGCCAGAGGGGTATTCCAGCCGAATATCGTGGCAAGGAAAATGATCATGATCTCAGCGATATTGCAGGAGACAAGGTAGTAGACAAATTTACGGATATTGCTGTAGATGATACGACCCTGCTCCACAGCAGAGACGATCGAGGCATAGTTGTCATCCGTGAGCACCATGTCGGCGGTTTCTTTGGCAACATCAGTACCGGTAATGCCCATGGCAATGCCAATATCAGCGCGTTTGATAGCGGGAGCATCATTGACGCCGTCACCCGTCATTGCGACTACTTCGCCGTTATCGCGCAGGGCATCCACAATCTTCATCTTGTGTTCGGGGCTGACGCGCGCGTAGACATCCGTGATCTTGACGATCTCGCGCATTTCTTCTTCAGTCGCGTGTTCAACATCCGCGCCAGTCAGCACCTGGTGCCCTTTGCGCAGCAAGCCGATGTCTTCGGCGATGGCTTTGGCGGTATTGGGGTAATCACCCGTGATCATCACCGAGCGGATGCCGGCAGTGAGGGCTTCCTTGAGGGCGGGTTTCACTTCGGGGCGTGAGGGGTCGATCATACCGATCAGACCGACAAAAATCAAATCTTTTTCAAGGGCGTCGGCACTTATTTCATCAGGCATTTCAGGTACAGGGCGATAAGCCACACCCAGTACGCGCAGAGCCTTACTGGTCATCTGGTCATTGGCATCCAGAATTTCCTGGCGCAGTTCCGGGGTGAGGGGAATCGGCGTGTTATCCATTCCGGAGCGATAGGTGCAGAGGTCGAGTACCACATCCGGCGCTCCCTTGACAGCAATCGTGAACCAATTCGTCTTTTCATCGGTCACATATGGTGAGATGTCGCCGTGACCAGGATTGACGATGTTATGGATAGTAACCATGCGTTTGCGGGCAGAGTCAAAGGGGATTTCCTGCTTGCGGGGATAATTTTGGTTTACCACGTTGGCAGCGGCGCCAGCTTTGAGAGCGGCTACCAGGATGGAACCTTCGGTGGGGTCGCCGACCATACGGTAGGTGGTCCTGCCTTCGCTTTCACCAACTGGCTCGAGCTGGGCATCGTTGTTTATGGTGCCAACCCACAGGGCAGTTCTGGCTGCGGGAAGCTGCTTGAGGTCTGTGATTTCTTCTCCATTGACAAAGAAGCTGCCAACCGGTTCGTAGCCGGTGCCCGTGATGTCCACGAACTGACCATCCACCCAAAGTTTGGTGACAGTCATCTGGTTTTGAGTGAGGGTGCCGGTCTTGTCAGTGCAGATGGTGGTGACAGAGCCAAGGGTCTCAACGGAAGCCAGCCTGCGGATCAGGGCGTGACGGTTGACCATTTCGCGCATACCGCC
>DJGU01000043.1:430-6773 GCA_002432795.1 Anaerolineaceae bacterium UBA5838 | reverse complement strand
GCCACCATGAAGAGGGCAATGATCTCATCCCAGAAGGCTTTGGAACCCAGGTCCAATTCTCCTGGGGCGGCGATCAGGCGCACAACACCGATCACGAAAACCAGGACACAAACGATTAAGGCGGCAATGCCGAGGGTTTTGCCGAGCTGTTCGAGGCGTTTTTGCAGAGGGGTCTGCTCTTCTTCCACTGATTGAAGCATGGTGGCGATTAAGCCAAGTTGGGTATGCATGCCGGTGGCAATAACCACACCCTTGCCGCGTCCGTAAGTGACGGTGGTGCCCAGGAAGGCAGTGTTTTCACGATCTCCCAAGGGGATATCCGCCTGTAGGTTGGATTCGGCGTCTTTCTTGGCTGGCACGGACTCTCCGGTGAGGGAAGCCTCGTCTATGCTTAGGTTGACCGCTTCCAGCAGGCGCACATCCGCAGGGATGAAATTGCCCGCTTCGATGAAGACGATGTCCCCTGGCACGAGGTCGCGCGCCGGTACTAACTGCCTGTGACCATCGCGCAGCACCTGGGCTTCAGGAGCCGCCATCTTTTTGAGGGCAGCGAGTGAGGCTTCAGCGCGGGATTCTTGAACAACGCCCATAATGGCGTTGAGGACAACAATCAGCATAATTGCTCCGGCTTCCACCCAGTCGCCCAGAATTGCCGAAATGACAGCGGCGCCGATCAGAAGCCAGATCACAAAGCTGTTGATCTGCTCCCAGAGTTTCTGCCAGATTGTGCGTCCTGCTTTCTCGACCAGTTCGTTGTGGCCGTACTCTTCCAGGCGCTTAGTAGCTTCTGCGGTGCTAAGCCCGGTTTCGAGAGGGACGCCAAGATTGTCTAAAACCTCATCAGACTCAAGCGCGTGCCAGGATAATTTAAAAATGTCTTTGGTCATACTTACTCCATAGAAACTTGATTTTTACTAAAAAATTTACGTCAACCCCCTATTATATTCTAAAAATCTATGGCACTGAGAGTGGCGCATTGCCAAGGGCGCATTGCCAAGCAATTTTTCGAGTCCCACCATTCTGACAAAGACAGATCGCCATACCCTGCTTAGCGCGCACAGGCACCACTGTGGCTCGCGATGACTAAAAATGCCGGATTGAACTAGGCAATACACAGCTTCGCCGGTACTCCGTCCGGCCTACAACTACAACTATGGGTCACCAAATGGGGAGGGCAATAGCTCGCGATGACAGGGGTCGCAGGTGTAGGGTGGGTTGGCGTCAAAGAGCATTTGTGGGAGCGCACGTGGATATAGCCTGCCCACCGCAGCACAAAATAACTGATTCATCTACACTCAAGATTGAGGGAAGATGCAATATGGCTGGCAACCATCGCGGTTTGTGGTGGGTTGGCTATTTCGATGTTTAGGCAGGTCAAGGAATGATGACGCCAACCCACCCTCAGATATTGCGTTTATTTGAAAAAGTACCGGGCAGATCGCTGTACCCTGCTTCGTGGGCACAGGCGCACCTCATCCACCGCAAGCGGTCCAGCGATGACGGATTTATGCGTGTAGATGGGTTGGCATAACAAAGCCCATGTGGGAGCTCACCAGGTTATAGCCTGCCCACCTCAGCGCGGCGAGGTCCTCTTGATATTTGATGATTCTTGTAGGGAACGCGGCCCTGCCCTGGCAGCGAAGCGGATAGGGTGTCCCGTTCCACGCCGATTCGTNNCCATACAATCATGGTTGAGGCATGCCTCAACCCTACGTGGCTCTCCCGGTTTTCAGCGATCCTTGTAGGGAACAGGCCTGCCTGTTCCTCATCAATTCGTTCACAATATAATCACGGTTGAGGCTTCCCACAGGGGGAGGCTTTGTACGGCCTCAACCCTACGAGGTCCTCTTGATATTTGATGATTCTTGTAGGGAACGCGGCTTGTCCCGTTCCACGCCGATTCGTNNCCATACAATCATGGTTGAGGCATCCCACAGGGGGAGGCTTTGCACTGCCTCAACCCTACGTGACTCTCCCGGTTTTCAGCGATCCTTATAGGGAACAGGCCAGCCTATTCCTCGCCAGTTCGCCCAATGTAAAATTAGGTTGACACTGGCCTCAACCCTACATGGGGTCGTTGAGAAAATGTAAACCATCACCTCAAACAAAATGTAAACCATCCCCCCAAACAAAAAAATTGACCATAACGGTTTCAATCCTGCGCTACCGCTAATTTTCCGAGTACAAAAAAAGGCGCTCGAGCAATTTGAGCGCCTTTTCATCACACTCAACGAAAACTATCCTGCCTGGAACTCGGCTCCGCGGTGCAGAGCCTCAATGTTCATAGGGATGAACTTCTTCAGGCGGGCAGCCGTATGGGCTTCGAGGGCACCTTCGAGCGCGCCCTCCTCGAGCAAATGCATATTACCTTCCAGGGCGCCCAGCAGCACCATGTTGGCAGCACGCTCGTTGCCAATTTCCATGGCAATCGTGCTGGCAGGCACCATCAGGACGTGAATATCGTCGCGAACAGCCGCGCGATTGACCATGTTCTCATTCACGATCAGGTAACCACCCGGCTTGATCATGGGTTCGTACTTGTCGAGCGAGGGGAGGTTCATCGCAATCACAGCGGTGGGGTGGAGAGCAGTCGGCGAACCGATCTCGTCATCCGAGATCACAACGGTGCAGTTGGCTGTGCCGCCGCGCATCTCAGGACCATAAGAAGGGATCCAGGTGACATGTTTTCCTTCATCCATGGCAGCATATGCCATTAACTGACCGGCATAAAGTGTGCCCTGACCGCCAAAACCCGAAATGATAATCTCAGCTTGCATGCTAATTTCCTCCAATCTTCATTTCGCTTACCGCGGTGGAAACTTTGAAATCGCCAACGGGGTAGTACGGCAGCATGTGCTCAGCCAGCCACTGGCGGGCGTTGGTGGTGCTGAGGCCCCAGTTGGTGGGGCAGATGGAGAGCAGCTCAACCATTGAGAATCCAAGACCCTGCTTTTGGACTTCAAAAGCGGTGCGGATGGCGCGCTTGGCCATGCGAATACCGCGGGCGTCATGCAGAGTGCGGCGTGCCACAAAGGCAGCACCGTCCAGTGTGGCAAGCAGCTCGGCGGTACGGATGGGGTAACCCTGGGTTTCCACGTCGCGCCCGAGGGGGGAAGATGAGGTTTTTTGACCGGGCAGGGTGGTTGGAGCCATCTGACCGCCGGTCATGCCGTAGTTGGTGTTGTTGATGAAAATGACCGTAATCTGCTCACCGCGCGAAGCGGCGGCGACGATCTCGCCCATACCCATCGAAGCCAGGTCGCCATCACCCTGGTAGGTGAAGAGGATCTTGCCGGGCAAGGTGCGCTTGATGCCGGTAGCCATGGCCGGCGCGCGACCGTGAGCAGCTTCGACAAAGTCAAAATTGAAATAGTTGTAGGCAAAAACGGCGCATCCCACGGGGGCGACGCCGATCGTGTTCTTCAGTTCGCCCATTTCTTCGAGCACTTCCGCGATCAGGCGGTGGGCAACGCCGTGCGTGCAGCCCGGGCAGTAGTGAGTAACGAGGTCGGTGAAACCAAGCGGGCGCTTATAGACAACTTTCACATCTGTTTCAGTCATGATCTACTCTCCTGTTCCCACGAGCTCGCGCATTTTTGTCAGCCATTTCGCGCGTCCATCTGCGTTTACATCGTGCTCGCCATTCACCAGGTCATTGATGGCGTTGGCAATTTCGTCAGGATAAGGAACCATACCACCCATACGACCGTAAAAGTCCACGGGCACCCGGCGGGCAGCGATGGAGATGATGTCATCCAGCATCTGTCCGTTGCTCATTTCTACCACGAGAAAACCCTTGACCCTGTCAGCCAGTTCGTCAACCGCCCTGGTGGGGAAGGGCGAAAGACTGATGGGGCGCAGAAGACCGATCTTGAGACCCTGCTCGCGGGCAGCACGCATTGCGGTGAGGGCGATGCGGCCGGCAGTTCCATAACCAATCACGACATATTCGGCATCATCCAGATAGTAGCCCTTGTAGCGCACTTCGTTCTTTTCAACTTCTTCCCAGCGAGTCATCATCTTGACATTGAATTGTTCCTGGTTGGGAGGGTCGATGTTGATCGAGGTCATCACGACGTGTTCTTTAGAATCAGGGCTTCCAATAGCCCAGGCAGGCGGCGTGGTGCGCAAGGGTTGGAACTCGGGCAGCTCCACGGGTTCCATCATTTGGCCCAGGGAGCCATCCAGCAGCAGGCAGACGACCATGCGATACTTCTCAGCGAGATCAAATGCCAGACTTGTAAGATCGACGGCTTCCTGCACTGAGGCTGGGGCGATTACGATCAGGTGATATTCTCCATGCCCTCCGCCATGGACCAGCTGGGTATAGTCAGCCTGAGAGGGGGCGATGTTGCCCAAGCCCGGGCCACCCCGGACAACGTCCACAATGACGGCGGGCAGCTCGGTGCCGGAGATGTAGGAAATCCCTTCCTGCATCAGGCTGACGCCAGGGCTGGAGCTGGAGGTCATGGTGCGCAAGCCAGTGCAGGCGGCACCATAGACCATGTTGATCGCGCCGAGTTCGCTCTCAGCCTGCACAAAAGCACGCCCAAGTTCAGGCATGCGCGCACTGAGATGCTCGAGCAGCTCGGTTTGGGGGGTGATGGGGTAGCCAAAGTACGAAACCAAGCCCACCCGTAAGGCGGTCTCAGCAATGGCAATGTTACCTTTGATCAGTTCAAGTGCCATTATGCATCCTCCCCTTCTTTTTCAGTGCCAGGACGCACACCCCGGAAAACGGTGATGGCCGCATCAGGGCAAACCACAGCACAGATGCCGCAACCAGTGCAGTTTTCAGGGTGAATCATGAAAGCGGGGTGATAGCCCTTCGGAGTCAGTCGGCTCAGGTCAATCGCGAGCGTTTGCGTGGGGCAATCGGTGACGCAGGTCTCACAAGCCTTACAATACAGTTCGTTAATTTCTACCCATCCCTTGGGTGGCATGCACATCCTCCTGATAAGGTTTATTATCTGCCAATTTGGGTGAGCATGGCAGCTTGACATCCTTAGTATATCGCAAAAGGACAAGCGGGTTGGAGGTTGGGGATTGGAATTTGCAGCGGATTCTGGATTGCGTCTGGAATGCCAGATTATTAATCAACTATCCTAAACAAAATGCGAACCATCAATATCAAAACAGCCCGCATCAACTAAAACTCGGTTGGGATACGCAGGGTCGATGGCCGCGCAAAGCCTCCCCCTGCAAGAGGTCTCGAACCGATACCATGAGGAACAGGCAGGCCAGTTCCCTACGTAAAGAGCGTGCCCTTGTAGGTCGGAATCGGCAGCAGGCGTGTTTCGGAGACCTTGTTGAGGAAGATACCGACGTTGTCAGACCACTATTTTGAAGGGATGTGGTTTCCGAGAAGTGGCTGAAGGCTCTTCTGACAGTGTCATCGCATATCAGTTCAATTGTACCTGCCTAAGCCAGGACTGCGCGATATTCTTTACGTTGTCCGACAATCTTTTTCCGGGAAAGAATCTAACTTTACTTTACAATGGTCGAGGTAAAGACGACACGTTCCATCTGGCAGGATACTTGCAACTTACTGGTTAATAGCATCTATCACATAAGGTGGACTTATGAGTCAACAAACTTACACACCAAATACTGAGCCATCGCCGCGTAAAAACCACGCGACAAAACTTTTGATTCCAATCATTCTCCTGGCGCTTGTGGCGGTTTATTTAATTTTCGGCGAGAATTCGATTAAAACACCCAAGGAAATTATTATCCCCACCCCTCCGCTCGAGCAGCAAACCCCGCTTGAAACCCTGCTGTATACCCAGCTGCCTGAGCTGATCCACAACGTGGGCGAAGATAATTGGACCTTAGACAACGTTCAGTTCAACGAGGCCAAAACCCAGGCCGTGTTGTGGATGGCAGAAAACAGCCCCGAAACCGGTGAGACACTCGCCAGGGAGCCGGAACTCGTGCTGGCTATTTGGGATGAAGCCGCTGGAAGCTGGAATTTGCACCTTACTTCGGATTCGGAGTTTAACGATTTCTTTTTGACCACCGATTTTAAAGATGACGAGATCGCAGATCGCTTCAATTTCGAAGCTGATCCAAAAGCCGGACCGACCTCGGTGGTGTATGGGGGCTACAAACTGCCCTGGCAGGGAGGACTGACAAAGCGCCTGACCTGGTCGGTAGGACATTCCTCCTGCACTCCAACCTATTATTGCACTCACGCGTTCGATTTTGCTGATGGGACCATGTTTGACTTGATGGCAGCAAAAGGTGGCTATGTTTATCATTGGCGCGACACCTGCACCAATGGAGACTCAGGCTGCACCAACAGCATCACCCTGCAAGACCGCACCACCAACCCCTGGACCTA
>DJGU01000043.1:0-343 GCA_002432795.1 Anaerolineaceae bacterium UBA5838 | reverse complement strand
GTGGACGACACAGGCGCCAGCACCGGGCATCATGTGCATTTTATGGTGGTTGAACAAACAACGCTCAATGCTTGCACAAATTACTGCTTCGGCAAGGCGATGGACATCACCTTCAGGGATGTGGATATCAACTGGGATGCCGCCACTCAGGGCGGCCGCCCGCGCCTGGCAGAGGAAGCCGCGTGGTACGGAGGACAGGGACAGAAGTATTATGTAAGTGGGAACTTCATGACTGAACTTCAATATAAATATATTCTTTTTCCCATATTTAAGAATTCTGAGCGCTAATATTGAAAACAATCTGATCAGATTTTCTGTCTGAAATCGCGTTTATAATTAGGGG
>DJGU01000123.1 GCA_002432795.1 Anaerolineaceae bacterium UBA5838 | reverse complement strand
CGAGTTCCCCAAGGGCACTTATTTGAATCAGACTGAGTTTAAAACTCTTTCATGTCAAATAACCTGGTTGCGCGATCCTTTTCAGCCTCCACACCATTCAAAACCTCATAATCTCGCACTCGATGAGAATATTGACTGAAACCGAACAAGATATCGGCTACTTATCTCAGTCTGCCTCAGTAAATCAGTCCTTTCCAACGCCATTTTGCCCAATCCAAAGAGCCGCAAGCCTGCCCCTTCCCGCTGCTGAACGCTCATTGTTTCACGTGAAACATCATGACCCTCCGCTTATCATGAGGGATTCAGAAAGAGCAACCACATTTCACCTCAACCACTCCCCAAGCGCCTTACAATGTTTCACGTGAAACATTATCACTTGATTCAGCGGTAAAATGGGCACGGATCGTGCATCACTATAACAGTCCGACACGATTTGGAGGCGTTTATGACTACAAAACGACTGATTCTCACCTTGATTGCGGGACTCCTGGTTCTTACAGGCTGCATACGACCATCTCCGGCGACAACAAGCACGCCCGAGCCCACCCTTACCCCAACAATCTCCCTTCCCACATCGACACCAACCTATCTTTCACCTTTGTTTAAGTTGCATATGTTCGTTGGGGGTCATGGCTGGGCCAGCAATTTGGATCAGACCCGCTTTTACAACACCATAAATTTTGGTGAACATTGGCTGACAGTCACGCCTGCAGGGCTATCTTCTGAAGGATCCGGCTGGGGAACCAGCACTTCATTTCCTTCCGGCGATAATGGCTGGATCTGCCAAACCGAAACTGAGTCCTCTGCCACTCTCCACGCAACCACCGACAGCGGTCACACCTGGCTAACCCACAACCTGGACTTTCCTTGTGGACAAGTTTCTTTCTTGAACGCCAATGAGGGTTATATTCTCTCCGATCAGGGGGTTGGCGCAGGTTCTCAATATGTCAGCATCTACCATACCGCTGACGGCGGGCAAACATGGGAGCTGCGTTTTGAACACAACCCGGCCGACCCAGACGATCACGGTCTGCCCACCGGAGGAATTAAGAGCTACTTTAGCTTTCTCGACTCTGATATTGGGTTAGTTGGCGGTTCTGTGCCTGTTTCTGGCGCAGTTTATCTATTTCGGACAGTTGATGGCGGCACTTCCTGGATGCAGTCCGAGTGCCAGGGCTTGCCTTTAGACGAAAACCAGCAAACCAGTGTGGATAATATCATCAGGATCAATGCCACTACTGCCATTCTGCCCATCCGTTCCTATCTGCCTGATGGCAATAGTGTCACATACTTTTGCAGCACCACCGATGCCGCTGAGAACTGGCAATACGTGGGAATGCTTGAGAATATCGAATTCTTTGATTTTGGGACGCTTCTGAGCGGTGTCGCTTTTGGAGAGGGCAAGATGTATCAAACTGAAGACGGTGGGCTAAGCTGGACCGAAACCACCTCCGGGCTGCCCCCTGCGGTTACCCCAGTGGCTTTGGATATGATTAACGATCTCGTCGGCTTCCTCACAGCCACCATCACACCGGAAACTCTGACAGATAATCGCATCTACATGACAGCCAACAACGGTAAGGACTGGCAGTCAATGCCCGCAAATATCATTGAATCATCCAGCGTAAGTTCGGCGCCATAGCCACTGGACAGCGCCTTGCAAATCAAGGGTGCTCTACTATAATGTAAATGATCAAAGATGAAAAATATTTGGCTTCTAATTACGGTGGTTTTAATCCTGACGCTCCCCCTTTCGGGTTCAGTTCAAGCTGATCCGGGTCCTGAGACTGGTCAAACCGAGGTCTTGAGCGCTTTTGTTGATAGCTGGACCCAGTCTTATGGTCAGGAACAGGTTAACGCAGAACCGCTGCCTGGTGCTGATCTAGGAAAAAGGGTATATCTCACCTTCGATGATGGACCTGATCCTCGCTGGTCACCCCCGGTTCTGGCTGTTTTGCGAAAATACCAGGCACACGCAACCTTTTTTATGATCGGGCGCAACGCATCCACTTTTCCAGACACTGTCCTGGAGATCGCCAGCGACGGAAATACACTTGCCAATCACAGCTACAACCATTTTGACTTAACCACGCTTGGTTTTCAGGGCTTTTCACTCGAAGTGGGTGATACCGAACAATCCATCCGCAACGCCCTCAAAGATCACCCCGAACTCGCAGCCCAGGTGACAAAATGCCTGCGCCCGCCCTACGGTAAATCCAACGAGACCGTATATGCCTATGCGATGACCATGGGCTACAGCATTTCGATGTGGAATCTGGACACCCGCGACTGGGCAGGACTTGCTCCTGAAGCGATTCTGACGAATTTTACCGACAAATTGCAGCCCAACAGAGTCATTCTCTTTCATGATGGTGGTGAAGACCGCCAAAACACTATCGAGTCGCTGGATTTGGTCTTGCACGAGCTGATCATGCAAGGATACGAGATACTGCCCTACTGCACCGAATCGGGGCAAGCAGTTATCGGAGGCTGAATCTATCCGTAATTACAGTGGTAAATTATTAACGTTAGATTAACCTTTATAGGAATTTCGTAAAACTTATCGCTAATTGGAATTTTTACTTGCAATTTTGGGATTATCTTGTATACTATAAGGAGTTAGGCGCTTGGGTGCCCCCCTCACCCAGGCGCCTAACACTTTTAATCCCCAGAAGTAAAATTGTTTTATGAAAACCGCCAACTCAAGTTACAGTTTTTTCGCGTGCACGAATTCCCGCTGCAAATTGCGCTTTCCCCTTGAGGCGGAACTGTTCGACGGTCGCTACTGCCCGCGCTGCGGCGCGCCTCTTGAAAGGCAGGAGGCTGGCATCCCTGCTCTGAAACCACCTGCCGCGCGAAAGCCTGGTTTTGAATTGATTGGCGCGCTCGACAATATCCGTTCAGCGCACAATGTCGGCGCAATCTTTCGCACCGCAGATGGCGCTGGACTGTCACAACTCATTCTTGGCGGGATCACCCCCACCCCCGACAAACAGCCATCGATCAGTAAAACCGCCCTGGGTGCAGAAAAATGCATCAAGTGGAGTCATCGCCCCAATCTTCCAGAAGCACTGGCTGAATTCAAGGCGAACAAATGCCTGATCCTCGCGCTGGAGTACACACCTGGCGCTTGTGATCTGCAGGTATTCCAACACACTCACCCCTTGCCTGAGCAGGTAGTCCTGGTGGTCGGCAGCGAACCTGCCGGGGTCGACCCTGCCATCCTGCAAATTGCGGATCAGGTTTTGTATATACCGATGGCCGGTGATAAAACCTCTCTGAATGTGTCCGTCGCCTTTGGTATTGCGGTCTATCGCTTATTGGGACTGTAATTGCATAAAAAAGGCTCCGGTATCACCAGAGCCTTTTGGGTTAAACCTTAAATCACGGTTGAATGATCGTCCCGGCAGGAATAGTTGTGTTCTTTGGGATCACAACAATTCCCTCCCGCACCTTATAGAGAGCATGATCCACTTCACGGTCTGCAGGGAAAGGTTTTATGACAACGTTGTCGCCAATGCTGGCGTTTTTGTCAATGATCGCGCCTTGAATTTTACAATTTCGCCCAATTCCAAGCGGCGCCCCATTAGTCTGATTGCCATACCAGTCAGCACCCATCACGATGGTGTCCTTTATTTCTGTACCGCATCCGATCACACTGCGCAAC
This sequence comes from Anaerolineaceae bacterium UBA5838, assembly GCA_002432795.1. Taxonomy (GTDB): domain Bacteria; phylum Chloroflexota; class Anaerolineae; order Anaerolineales; family Anaerolineaceae; genus Mesolinea. Next base: position 9,196 of record DJGU01000123.1, on the reverse strand, counting down.
CCGATCAGTGAATGCTCCAGAACAGAGTCCTCAATGGCGCAGCCTTCCGCCAGCAGGACACTCCTGCAAGTCGTCCCGGTTACGCGTGAGCCAGGCAAATAACGCGGGTGGGTAAATATGGGATGATCTGGATCGAAGAAGTCGAACTCCGGATGCTCCTCGGTCAGTTCTAGGTTGGTCTCGTAAAAAGTGCGGATCGTCCCGATATCGCGCCAATATCCTTCGAAGTTATATCCAAAGACGCGCTTGTCAGTGCGGATCAGGTGCGGAATGATATCACCACCAAAGTCATCCAATTTGTGATCGGTGTAATCAAGCCGCAGCACATCCGCCAGCAGGTCCATGTTAAAGATGTAGATGCCCATCGAGCCAAGATAGGGTGATTCAGGGTCGTCGCGGCTAACTAACCTGGAAAGCAGCTCCGGATCTTTAGGTTTTTCAGCAAAGTCTGTGATGCGTCCGTCTTCATCGCGCTTGAGGATGCCAAAGCGGAATGCGTCCTCCTTGAGCACTGGCTGCACTGCCACGGTGATATCCGCGCCATTGGCGATGTGAAAATCAACCATCTTTGAATAGTCCATGCGATAAAGGTGATCGCCCGCCAGGATCATCACATACTTCGACCGACTGGAACGGATCTCAAGGATCTGCTTGCGAACTGCATCGGCAGTGCCCTGATACCAGTCGGTGTTTTCGATGGTTTGCTCCGCAGCCCAAATCTGCACCCACCCCCCATGGAAGTTATCAAAATTGTAGGTGCGGGTAATATGCCGGTGCAAGGAAACCGAGAGGAATTGAGTCAATACAGAAATTTTATAGATACCTGAGTTGATGCAGTTGCTGATTGGGATATCAATCAAGCGATACTTCCCGGCTATTGGGACAGCCGGCTTAGCCCGCTCAGCAGTAAGCGGATAGAGCCGCTTGCCCTGACCTCCACCTAAAATGACTGCAAGAACTTCGTCCAGATTGGTCATATTATCCCTTTCAGCACAATCCGTGCACTTTATGATGAGGTTGTTAAGAATGAATGGCTATTACCAGCTTAAATATATAGCTATATTGTACTAGTTTTTTGAGCGACTTTATCTAAAATTTCGCGCGCAGATTCCAAGGTGACAGATGTGCTAGCTCCGAGCATTGCCGCCAATTCCTCCACGCGCGCCTCTCCCTGCAATTGCTCCACTTGTGTGGCAGTACGCCCATTCTCACTGCGTTTGCTGACATGAAAGTGCAGATCGCCAAAGGCCGCCAGCTGGGGTAAATGTGTAACACACAAGACCTGGTGCCGCTTGCCAAGGCTCCAAAGCATCCCACCAACTGTCATGCCGACCCGGCCGCCTATTCCACTGTCGATTTCATCAAACACCAGGGTCGGGATGTGATCCACCTCTGCCAGCACGGTTTTGAGAGCCAGCATCAGGCGGGAAGTTTCTCCCCCGGACGCGGTTTTTGCAAGCGGTTTAAAGCCTTCCCCCGGGTTGGTTTCGATCAAGAACTCGATTTGGTCCACACCACCAGCATCAAACGCAAGCGTTTGACCATTTAGCGTCAACCCTTGCTTTGCTTCCAACAAGCCCAGGGCTACCTGGAAGCGGGCTTTTTCCATCTCAAGCAGGTGAAGCTGATCCTCCACACCATCCGCAAGCTGGCTGGCAGCCTGTTTGCGTTGCTCGGAGAGCCGCAAAGCTGAATCGCTGAGCTTTTCCTTTAACTGGGCTATTCTTTGCCCCACTTCCTTAATCTGCTCTTCTACGCCTTCCACTTTTTCCAACTCCTGTATGGAAGTCTGTAAATGTGCCAGCGCTGAAGACAGTGAACCGCCGTATTTTCGTTTCAGGCGATTAAAAAGATCGAGACGTTCTTCAATCTGATCCAAGCGATTTGGATTAAACTCGATTCCCTCCAGGTAGCCGCGCAATTCATAAGTCAGATCAGAAACAGAACTGAGTGCGTCTTCGGCTTGTTGCGCTAAAACTTGCATTTGCGGGTCAATGCGGGCAAGTTCTGCCAGATCGCTCGCGGCTTGCCCTAGCAGGTCCGTGGCAGCCGACCCGCCCTCTGTGCCTTCATCCAATAAAACAAGCGCGGATTGGCTGAGAGAACTCAAAGTTTCGGCATTCATCAGGCGAATGCGCTCCTGTGCCAGGCTATCTTCCTCATCCAGCTTAATCCGGGCGTCACTGATTTCCTGGATCTGGTATTTCAGCATATCAGCCCTGTCGCGGGCGGTCTGTTCAATAGCTTGCAGTTCGTTCAACTGTTTTCCCAAAACCGACCATTCCTTGAACTGACTTTGATAATTGCCAAGATTTTTCTGGTCATGCGCAAATCGGTCAAGCAGATCGCGGTGATTCCGTACTTTCAACAAAGAGAGGTGATCGGATTGCCCATGCACGTCCACCAGGGCTTCACCAATCTCGGACTGAACACTCAAGCTGACCGTCCGTCCGTTCACGCGGGCAATCGTTCGCCCTTCCGCCCGGATCTCGCGCCCCAGCCAAAGGCGATCCGGCTCTTCCAGCAGCCCTTCACGCTCCAACAGAGCGGCTATCGGCTCACATTCAGGTCCATCCAGGCGGAAAAAACCTTCCACAATCGCCCGGTCAGCACCTTTGCGCACGCTGGTCGTGTCCACCCGCGCGCCAAGGATCGCTCCCAACGCGTCCAGGATGATAGACTTGCCCGCGCCTGTCTCACCGGTGAAGACCACCAGTCCGGAGGTAAACTGGAGTGTCAGATCATCGATAATGGCAAAATCACGAATGCGCAGTTCTTCCAGCATAAGACCTCAAAGACGCATTCCTTTGGCTTGAGCATAAGCCGAGGAAGATACCAGAGCGGCGTAAACAACCCGCCAAACCAGCGGCATGAGATTGCCACCCCCGGTCAACAGCGGTCCTGAGCCGCTCAAGAGTGGCAGGATCGCCATCACCAGCAAGGGCAGCGCACCGACAATTGCGCCAACAAGAACCGCCTTGTTGAGTGCTTTGCTGCGCCGGCGATTAACCACCAGGCGCACCGCGTTGCTGATCAAGGTACCAATACCTGGAGCGACCAGTATCGTAAAAAACCCAAGCCAACCAGATAGCCAGCTGCCTGCAAAAGAAATCAGAGCGGCTATAGCGAAGCCCAAAAATGGGTCAAGCTTGTTGGTAGTGTCAAAAACACGCTGCTGCGCGCGCACACATTCCGCGCAGCGATAGCCCGTTTCCGTCAGGATCGCTGTTGCCGGGGTGATCGGTTTATTGCAGCGGTTGCAGCGCAGTTGAACTTCTGCTTCAGGGATTGTTGTTGGATCAGCTATTGGGTCTTGTTCAGTCATTGGATTCCATTTCAAGGATGGGATTTCGCTGTAGTATGCCGGCAAGATCGCGATAAAAGTAATTGGGTTCGCCAAATCGCGCCATCAGCAGGGACTTTTTGTTCGCTGTAACGCGGATACTGTTTTCTGGACCTATGGAGATCGGTGTTGTGCCGTCAACGCTGAGCACCACTTCAAAATCACTGATCGCACGCAGGTTTACAACCGCGCCTTCCGCCAGCACGACTGCGCGATCGAGCGAAAGATGCGGTGCGATAGGCAAAACGAGCATATTGCGCAATTCCGGAGGGAGAATTGGCCCCCCGGCAGCCAGGGCGTAAGCAGTCGAGCCAGTCGCCGTAGCCACAATCAGACCATCGGCGATGTAGGACATCATATAGCCTTCATTAAGATCCACGCGAACTTCGATAGGTCGGGCATCTCTCCCCCGGGAAATAAGCGCCTCATTGATCACATCCCAGCGCTGTATCACGTCACCATTTTTCAGAAACTCAGCCTGAAGCATCATACGACGTTCAAGACGGTAGTCTGCGGAGAGCAAACGCTCAAGGTTGCGCTCAAGATCAATCTCGTTCAATTCAACCAGGAAACTCAGCCGCCCGGCCTGAACGCCCAGCAAGGGTATATCGAGGGGAGCGCAGAAGTGACCGGCTCTGAGGAGCGTGCCGTCTCCACCAATGACGATAATCAGGTCGTGCCCTTCAATGTGGGGAAGCTGAGTGGGGTTCTCGTAATCGTAGAAAAAAACATTGTGTTCCACGGCATGAGTTTTCAGACAAGCAGAGATGCGATCCGCCAAAAGGGAGGCTTTTGGAACAGCCGCGTTCGGCATCAGGAGGATATTCTTCGGAGCGAAAGGGGTCATTGCATGCATGGGGTTTATTATAGCCGGATTCGATTCACGATTTCCAGTCCAAAGTATCTCTAGCCAAAGAGTATTACACAAGAGTATTAGCCTACAAGGAAACCCCTAAATATCGTATACTCAACTATCTGGAATAATCGAATCGAATCATGAAAGAGACTCCATCTTCTACGATAAAAACAGATTTCTGGCAGCGCCTTAGCAGAAATCGCATGCTTTTGACACTTTTGTCCGTATTGCTATTCCTGTTAATCTGGCAAGTGTTGGTACTGGCATTGAATTTACCGGGCTTTATTCTGCCCAGCCCTGCTGAAGTAGGCAGGAAATTTCTCGATGTACTCAGGACGGGTCTGCTATGGCGGCACTTTTCTGCCACACTTGGGGAAATCCTGCTGGGATTGCTATTTGGAGTCAGTGCAGCCACCCTTCTCGGCTACGCGCTTTCCAAATCCCCTTTGGCAGAACGTTTGCTCTCCCCTTTTCTGGTGGGCAGTCAGTCCATCCCCATGGCAGCCATCGCGCCTTTGCTGGTCATTTGGTTTGGACCGGGTTTGCTCAGCAAAGTCCTTATTTGCTCTCTGACCGTTTTCTTCCCGGTGCTGGTCAACACGCTGGTAGGTCTGAGGGATGTGCCGCCTGAGCTGCGCGAAGTGATGGAATCTCTCCGGGCAAGCCCCGCCCAGACACTGCGCTATCTCGAGATCCCTGCCGCACTGCCGGTCTTTCTTGGCGGGCTGCGCGTTGGGGCCAGCTTGTCGGTGATTGGCGCGATTGTGGGAGAGTTGGTAGCCTCGGACCGCGGTCTGGGCTTTCTGATCAATGTCGGGCGCGGTCAGTATGATACCGCCCTGGTATTCGTTGCCGTCATTTGCCTGGTTATACTTGCAGCCAGCCTATATGGCTTTGTGTTGCTGCTCGAAAACAGAGTTCTATCCTGGCAAACCTGGCGCAAGGAAGTTTAAGGAGAATTAAATGAAGCGGATAATGTTTCTCGTACTGATCCTTTGTTTGGCACTGACCGCGTGCAAAGCAGCCAGCCCAGAACCGGACATCACAAAAATCACGCTCAACCTGACCTACATTCCCAACGTCCAGTTTGCGCCGTTTTATGTCGCTATTGAAAAAAGTATTTTTGCCAAATATGGTCTGGAAGTGAGCCTGGCTTACGGCAACGAAGCCGACATGGTGGCTCTGGTAGGCTCGGACAATCAGCAATTCATGATTGCTTCCGGTGAGCAGGTGCTGCTCAGCCGCGCCCAAGGACTTCCGGTAATTTCGGTGAGGGAATGGTACAAAGATTATCCTGTTGGAGTAGCTTCCCTGAAAACCAGCCAGATCAGCCAGCCAGCCGACCTGCGCGGCAAGGTGATCGGTCTGCCTGGGCTTTACGGCGCGAATTATATCGGTTTTGAAGCACTGGCTGCCCACGCCGGCTTAGGCGATGCCGATTACGAGCTGCGATCGATCGGTTTCACGCAAGTGGAAGCACTGGTCACCGAACAGGTGGACGCAGTGGTAGTCTACCTGGCGAACGAACCCGTGCAACTGCGAGCCCGGGGTTATGAAATTGACCTGCTGCGAGTGGCAGACTCTCTCTCACTGGTTGGCAACTGCCTGGTAACAAACGAAAAATCGCTGAATGAGCGTTCAGAACTCGTCCAGGGGATGGTCAACGCCATGAATGAAGCCCTGGCAGTCACAGCTGCTGATCCGGAAATGGCCTATGAAGTCTGCCAGAAGTACGTCGAGAACCTGGCGGCAGATGATCCAATTCAAAAGCAGGTCCTGCTTGAATCGATCAAGATTTGGCAGCTCGAAGCAAAGCCCGCAGAGTTGGAAGTTGAGCGTTGGGAGAATATGCAGACCGTTTTGCTCGAACTGGGCTTAATGACCAAAGAAATTGATGTCCGGGAGGCATTCAGTGACGCTTTCACCCGGTGAGATAGCCTTGGAGGTGAATGACCTTGAGGTGTCCTTTGTGGACAGCGACGGCAGCCTCGAGGTTCTCGACAAAATCAGTTTTTCTATTGAGAAAAATGCTTTCGTGTGCATAGTAGGTCCTTCGGGCGGTGGAAAAAGCACGCTTCTGCGAGCAGTAGCGGGTCTAATTCAGCCTACGGGAGGAAAAATACTGTTTCCTGGTGTGGCTGAGGACAAAGCGCAGACCGGATTAGTGTTCCAGAAGCCTAATTTGCTCCCCTGGCGAACGCTCAGGGACAACATCAGCCTCCCTCTTGAAATTGATCAGCGTCCTGAAGCAGAAATTTCCGTCTTAACCCAGGAGATGATTCGCTTAGTGGGGCTGGAGGGTTTTGAAAAAGCTTATCCCCATGAACTTTCCGGTGGGATGGCTCAGCGGGTGGCAATCGCGCGCTGCCTGGTGCAAGACCCGGAGATTTTGCTGCTGGATGAGCCCTTCGGTCAACTGGATGCGCTGACGCGGGAACGCATGGGTGATGAACTGCTCCGCATCTGGAATGAGCGGCGCAAGACCGTCCTGATGGTAACGCATTCCATCTCTGAGGCAATATTCCTGGCTGATCGCGTGCTGGTGCTCACCTGCCGTCCGGCGCGTTTGATCATGGATCTTCCCATCGAATTACCCCGTCCGCGTACGGATGCCATGCGCTATCTGCCGGAATTCACCGAAGCCGCGCGTCTGCTGCACGCGCAGTTAAAGGACACAACCGCGCCTGCCTGCCAGTTGTAAAAGTCCTTTGTGGTATAGTTTTAGTCATCTCAAATATCCGGAGTGAACGATTGTGTATCTAGCTATTGAAGGTGTTATTGGTGTCGGAAAAACTTCCCTGGCGCGTCTGATTCATAAAGCCTTTGAGGCTGATTTGCTGCTGGAAGTCTTTGAGGAAAACCCTTTTCTTGGAAGTTTTTATGCCGACCGGCAGCGTTATGCCTTCCAAACCCAAATTTTCTTCCTGATGAGCCGCTATACCCACCAACACCAGGTAATTCCAAGCACCCTGGCAGCAGGTCGGAACCTTGTTTCGGATTACACCTTTGATAAAGACGCCCTCTTTGCCGGCATCAACCTGAGCGGAGATGAACTTCATATCTATCATAAAGTTCACTTTGCCCTGGCAGATAAGATCCCCCAACCCGATCTGCTGGTATTCTTGCGTGCCAATACCAACACCCTGATGCACCGCATCGCTCATCGCGACCGCCCCTACGAACGCAGCATGGAACGTGCCTACATTGAGGAGCTTGCCGAAGCCTATGAGACTTTCATCAATCTGCCAAAATGGCAGCAGCATTTGCTGCCTATTGACACCGACGACCTCGATTTCATTGCCGATCCACAGGCGCTGCAGTACATGATCAACCGCATCCGCCAAGCGCTGCAGCTTGTGCCCTACCAGGAAAGTCTGCCCCTGACCGAATAAGGAGTTCTCATGCGTATCAACACGGAAATGCTCACCAAGACCGCTCGCGATCATGTTGCCAGGAGGCTGCGTCAGCCGAATGATATCGTTGCGGTTTACCTGACCGGATCCGTTATAAGCGAAGAGCCCCTGCTGGGAGGCACAACTGACATCGACATGGTCTTTGTCCACAAGGAATATCCCGCCCAATCGCGCGAAGTACTGCGGGTGACTTATGAGGTTTCGCTCGATATCGAGCACCACCACCAGTCTTTCTACACCTACCACCGCCGCCTGCGGCAAAATCCCTGGATCGGCTTTTCGCTCTGCAATCACGGCAACATTCTGCATGACACAGACCACTGGCTCGAATTTATCCAGGCAGGGGTAAGCTCCCAATTTGATGCCCCCGAAAACACGCATGCGCGTGCCCTGAAATTCAGTGACACAGCTCGTCAGCAGTGGTTTGACCTCAATGATGAGCAGGAGGTCAACTTTCAGGATTGGGTCGACCTCTACTTCAAGAGTGTTGGTGCAGCCGCCAACAGCATCGCCGCTCTGAATGGACCTGCGCTGACTATCCGCCGCTTTATGACCACCTTCCCCGAAAGGGTTCAGGCGCTCGGGCAAGCCCATCTTTCCGGGGAACTTGCCAGGCTGATTGGCAATGACAAAATGAGCCTGGAGCTCTACCACGATTGGCGCCCAGCCTGGGAACTTGCCCTGCAAAGTGCCAGCGCCAGTCCTAATTGCCCGCCGAACCTCTCACGCCACCGCAAGGGCTACTTCCTCAACGCTTGTGACGCCCTGGCGCAGGGCGACGCTCTGCACGCCGTGCTTTGGCCGATGCTGGAAACCTGGCGCCAGGCGGAGGGCGTGCTGGCGGATGATCCCGCCCAGCAGGAAACCTGGCTTCAATTTCTTTCCGCGCTTGATTTTGTCCCTGAGCGCAAAGAAGACCTGCTCCAGGCTTTGGATCACTTTATCGACGCCGGCGATAACATTCTCACAGACTACCGCCAGAACTACGGGCTGTGAATAATCTGTGGATAAACAGCCTTTTTGCTGTGGAAATTTAGCGAAGAGTATGTGGATTACCTGGGATGATTCCAAAAGATACCGTGGATAATTTTATCAGCAGCTGTGGATGAAAAACACCCTTCCTTTTCAGGTTCAGAACCCCTGTTGACAACCTCTAAACAAATCCAGATTATCCACAGTGATGTGTGGAGAGAAAAGATAGGACTTTTTCTTCGTTCAAAACGGCAGTTTTCCGCTTCCAACTGGCGTTTTCCCCACTTTCAACAGCCCCTATTACTTATTACTACTTAATTAAAAACTAATAATAAAATAGATTCTTTCCTTTAAAACTGGAGTTTCTCATTTTAGTGCCCTGAAAACAGTTTCCCAACAAATGAATATTCAAAAAATATCGGAAAATGCAATCGTAGGATGGGTCGTCGTCATGGAATCCATATCAACCTGCGCCTCGCGATAGCCAACCCACCAAATGTAGTAATTGTCATTGAGCCTTTTTTGCGAAGAATCTTAATGGTAGACAATGCAAGATCCTTCACTGCGTTCAGGATGACAAGCCTACAGTCCCTGTCATTCTGAGCCTCTTTT
>DJGU01000052.1 GCA_002432795.1 Anaerolineaceae bacterium UBA5838 | reverse complement strand
CCGAAATTATGTTGACGTGCCCATATTGTATTTGAAGGTTAATACAGGGCGTGCCCAAGAGGGATCAATATAAAAGGTCTGAAATGTCTTAGCTTCACCTTGCCCCTGTTCAATCTGAGGGACAGCTATTCCCAATTGAAGTGATTGAGCACCCTGGTAGGCATAAGAGGATATTGAAACTGGCAACTTACCACTATTAGTCCAAAATAGCAAAGTGTCAGACTCAATATCGCCTGCCTGGACCAGGCCTGAGTAAGGATCAGCCTCAGGTAATGATTTGGTAAAAGTTTGAATTCTGGCATTACCAGTATCCACAACAATCAACGCATCTTCATACAACGCAATTCCACCGGGATAACTAAACTTGCCTTCAGAATTGCCTCTAGAACCCATAAGATATTGATACGTGCCATTACTATCAAAAATTTGGATGCGATGATTAAAAGAATCTGAGATAAGTATTTCATTATTGCTATTGACTGCGATAGAACGTGCTGTATTCAGCTGACCAATGTCAGATCCATAACTTCCCCAATAATTAAGTGGAGCCCCCTCAGAGGTAGACTTTTGAACATAATCCAAGAAGAGCGTGTACACATTTCCAACACTGTCCAATGCTATATCCTGTGGGGGATTGTTTCTTTCAAAAACAGGATCCTGACAAAGCCAAGACCTTTCAAAGTTCCCATTCTTATCAAATACCTGGATTCGATAATTTTCTGTATCAGCCACATAGACATAGTTTCCAGCGACAGTAATTCCTTTTGGATAATTAAACTGACCCGGACCATTACCATTCGTTCCCCAGCTGCGCACATAAACCCCCTCACTATTAAAGACCTGAACACGATGATTGCCTGAATCCGCAACAAACACCATGCCATCTTGATCAATGGCCAGATCATTGGGGAATAAGAATTGACTCGAACCGCTACCCTGAACGCCCCATGTTAAAATAAAAGTACCGGAAGAAGAAAATTTCTGGATACGGTGATAATTCGTATCAGCAACATAAATATTTCCATCCTGGTCTGTTGCTGAGCCTCCAGGATAAGCAAAATATCCCGGCTCATAAGTCGGTTTGTAATATTGCGTAATAAAAGCACCCAATTCAGAAAATTTTTGAATTGTTCCTCTATCTACTACGAAAACGTTTTGGTTTGTGTCAACACCTATGCCCCTTGGAGAAACAAATTGCCCCTGTTCAGTACCATAGCCGCCCCAACGCAATAACAAATTACCCGTGGTTGTAAACTTCTTAATTTCATACCCATCGATAACATAGACATATTGGTTTCCCTGAACTGCGAGCCCTATAGCTAGGTTGCTATATCCTGGGTCAGAAATTCTCCATTCTGTAATATATGCACCATCCGATGAAAATTTTTGGACACGAAAATTCCAGGTGTCGGCTACATATACAAAACCATCTGTATCAATCGCTATAGCTTCAGGATTTTGAAATTGGCCTTGAGCAGTACCCTGACTGCCCCACTGCAATATAAATTGTCCTGTACTGGTGAACTTTTGAATGCGATCATTCCAAATGTCTGCAACATAGATTTCGTCTCCTGGACCAACAGCTATACCAGCAGGAAAATAAAACTGTCCCGGATAAGAGCCATGCGAACCCCATTCTAAGATAAATTCTCCAGTTGGCGAAAACTTTTGAATCCTGTCATTTCCTGAATCTGAAACATAAATATTTCCCAAGTGATCGATAGCAGTATCCAATGGTTGATCGAATTGACTTGGTTCTTGCCCAAAATCGCCCCAATTATTGCTTACCTGCAGGTAAGGGTTCAATAGAGTAAGCCGGTTGGCAGATTCGTCAACAACCAATACTGTCCCATCCGACGTGAAGTCTATGCCTTTAGGAGCAAACAGACCTTCCCCTCCCCAACTGCGGAGAAAATGGTATTCGTCTGTGAATGGCTGGGTGCGGTTATTGGTCGAAAAAACAGCGTTACTTCCCAGCGAAAGCAATAGGACCAATACAATTAAAATGTGCGTCAACTTTTTCATTTTGTGCAGATTTTCAAGGACCCTTCACTAAATTTTCTATCCATCCAAAATTGGAGTGTCGAAATTTTCGGATTAATTTTGAGAGTCATCATTTACATCCGTCTTTATCTTCCAAGTCCACCATAGCAGTCACCAATCTTTTCCCAAGCAAAATCAATTCTATCAAACCAATCATGAAAATTTTCTGCTATGCCTGGTAGAAAGACAAAACTTGTCGGTGATTTTTTGCCAATTGCATTTAATATTCCCTCCCAGATATTATTCATTTGAGGAGAAAAGAATTAGAAATACCATCCAAATGATGAAAGCTTCCACTTAACCTATTGGCAAAGACTTTCCATTGGTCTGCTTCATGTTCAGCAGTCCTTACCGTCAGGCACACTGCTTGAATCGATTTGGCACTCACTTTAATCAAGTCTCCAAGATTATTGACAGATTCTTCACGCGCTCGGCTTTGCCATTCTGCTCCCCGGACTGCAGTGACTAACTGAGACATATGGCCCTGCATAGATTCTGCTTTTTGATTCGCATTGATCGCCATTAAGTGAATCTGATCGGGATCCATTGCAGTTACTGTCATAACGAATTTCCTCCTATTATTCGATTTTAAGATGAGACCGATTCTTGAATGGTGGCGTGAATAATGAGCTGGCCACCTTCGATTAATCCCGATTGTAACATCAAACGGAACACAAAAGCATAAGAAGCAGACTCACGTATGAGAAGCGTCTTATGTCCTCCCTAAACCAGGGATACGTTTTCTGTTCTGGTTGCATTGGGGATCTATCGCTATAAACACACAAAACCCGGCGGTGTGCCAGGTTTTGTGATTCATCTAAATTCTAATGCTCGTGCTGGAATTCGGGGGGATAATTCTTCTCGAGCTCTTCAGCTTCGTGCTTGGTGTGGGCGACCGTGCCATGTGGATGGTTGGCTGGAGAGTAGATGGTATACATTGACAGGCGTTCTGTCGCGGAGGTGTTGATAATGTTGTGGACCGTTCCTGCCGGAATGACCACCACATCGCCATCCTTCACGTTGATCTCGCTATCTTCAGTGACCACTTTGCCTTCACCAGCTTCAAATCTAAAAAACTGGTCAACGTGATCGTGCACTTCCTGACCAATATCTTCCTTGGGTTCCAGTGACATCAAAACCAGCTGCAATTTTCCCGTGTAAAGCACACGCCGAAAGTCAGTGTTTTCAATGGTGTCTTTTTCAATGTTAGTGTAATAAGGTTTCATATTTCTCCTCTTTCTTTTTATCTTTATATTAAAGATACCAAATTACTATAAGATTCATATAAGACGGACTGCTCCTCATCGCCTTTCTTACACTAAGTTAATCTTTACAGCAAAGCCTGAGCTTAGCCCGGCAGATTGACCTTTGGCAGCCGCTCAGCCAGACCGTCCAACTGGGCTTCGGATACCGCGCCGTTCGTCATTCCATTATGCAGATACTGATCATAAGCTGAAAGGTCCAACATTCCGTGCCCCGAGAGGTTAAAGAGGATCACACGCTTTTCGCCTTTTTCACGCGCGTCGAGGGCTTCATCAATGGCTGTGCGAATGGCATGGGCAGATTCAGGCGCCGGCACGATGCCTTCAGCACGCGCGAATTGAATCGCCGCTTCAAAAACAGCCCGCTGTTCCACCGCTACGGCTTCAACCAGTCCGGCGTTATATAGCCCGCTCAGGATGGGTGCCATGCCGTGATATCTCAGACCACCGGCGTGAATGGGGTCGGGAATAAAATTGCTGCCCAGGGTATACATCTTGAGGATGGGCACGATCCCGGCGCTGTCGCCGTAATCAAAACCATAAATGCCCCTGGTCAGGCTGGGTGTGGCAGTCGGTTCAACCGCCAAAAAGCGAGTTTGCTGCTCCCCTTTCAGTTTTTCCCTCAGGAAAGGAAACGCCAATCCTGAGAAATTAGATCCGCCGCCCACGCAGCCAATGACCACATCCGGATATTCTCCTGCCAGGTCCATCTGCTTGAGGGCTTCTTCGCCGATAACTGTCTGGTGCAGCATGACGTGGTTGAGGACCGACCCCAAGCCATACTTCTTTTTCCCACCGGATTCTGCCGCCACCTCGACCGCTTCGGAGATGGCGATACCGAGCGATCCGGGGTGATCAGGACGTTTTTCAAGATAACTTCGCCCACTTTTTGTGCGTGGGGAAGGGCTGGCAAAGACCTGCGCCCCAAAAGTCTCCATGATCACGCGGCGGTAGGGCTTGCCCAGGAAGGAGGCATTGACCATGAACACTTCAAGGTCGATCCCAAACATCTGGCACGCCATCGCAAGCGCGCTGCCCCACTGACCCGCGCCAGTCTCGGTGGTCATCGCGTGGGTTCCGCTGATCTTGTTGAAGAAAGCCTGGGGAATGGCGGAATTCAGCTTGTGTGAACCCGCCGGAGATTCCCCCTCATACTTGAAGTAAATATGGGCAGGGGTGTCGAGTACCTTTTCCAGACGGCGAGCCCGGATCAGTGAGGTTGGTCGGTAAAGTTTGTAGATCTCGCGCACTTCCTCAGGGATGGGTACGTAGCGTTCCATGGTTATCTCCTGCTCGATGAGCGGGAGTGGGAAAAGGGCTTCGAGCGCATCCTTGGTGATCAGATCTTTGGTGACAGGGTTGAACACAGGTGTTGGGGGTACGGGGCTATCGGCATTCATGTTGTACCAAAAGCGCGGAATATCGCTTTCGCTCAAGTGGTATCGGGTTTGTTCCTGGTTCTTCATGGCAATTCTCCTCGGTTGTTGGTTTTAAATCAAACACATCCATCCACTGGGGACGAATGTGTCAGCAATCCGCGGTGCCACCCCGGTTAAACCAGCCTATTAATCAAAAAATCCCTGGTGATGCACACAGGGAATAAGCCAGCTTCACTCTTTTTGAGTACGGCGACGAAGTCGCGATACCCTTTACCCTGATAACGGTGGCATCTCCGGCACGAGGTACTTACCTTGGGGCGTTCTCCCTGCAACTCAGAGGTCCATTCGACGCATTCGTGTGGGCAGGTTTTCAGCGGCTCCTGCTCTCTGTGCCACCGTCTTTGCGGCTACTAGTCCTCGTCAAAGTATTTCAATGATCGATTAGGTGCAATTATAGGCAGAACTTAGGGGCGGTCAAGTGGCAAGCGCGATTTACCCAACAAAACCGATTCTTGAAGGACCTTTTGTTTTTTTGTATGACACAACCCTCTGTTTTTCCGACCAATTGTGAAAATGTCGCTTTTGTTAGTGCGCCATAAGCCATTGGATCATTGCGGCCATTTCTTCATCTGTTAGCACAACATCCGCGTGACTTCGGCTTGCGAGCACATTCAGCCACTCCTGTTCGCTAAGATTCTGGCTTAACAGGAAGTTCAACGAATGATGTTCCTGTAACTTTTCCGTAATAAACGCCTGTCACTCATCATCAGTCTGCGGAAGGTGGCTTGTTGGTGTGTTAGTTAATGCCGGGGGTTCAGTTGTCGCGGTCAAAGCTTGCGTTTCAGCAGGTATGGTTTCAGTTTCTTTAATTACGACAATTACGACCTCGGTTGCTGGCAGAGCGGTGGTAACCGCAGGACTGTTCATCGCAGTGGTTGTCGTTGAGGTGTTGGCACCGCAAGCCGTCAGCAGTAGAACGCCCATCAGGACGATAAAACTTAAGGAAAAGATATTTTTTTCCATTTATGCTCCTTGCGTCTGCTTTTCAAAGCAGGAATGAACGCAATTATAGTAGCAATACTTTTTCACGAGTTTTGGCTTCAAGGTGGCGGATTGTAAGCACACAATGCTTGTATTAATTTGCTTATCCGGTGCTTTCAATCTCGCCCTACAGTACGCTCCATTACCATTTGAGTTTGTTTTTGAAACGTTTGCCAGCAACGAATTGCTTGATTTGGCAACACCAAATTTCTGTCGTAGGGCGAGACGAAGTGCCCTCGGGGTATTGAGGGCGTTTCTGAATTGGAAAACAGGTCGATAGTTCCGTCCTCAATCCGCCGCATGATTTCTTTTTCCGAATAAAGGCGAAGCGTAATTTACACTCGCTTATGGTGAGGGATGGTATTGACTTTGGGACGCTTCGCCCCTACGCCTGTCCGACTTTTTTTCAATCTCGCCCGACAACACGTCCAGAGTTATCCATCCCATCACTCAACCCTAGTGATGGATGGTGTCAAACCGGTCAGCAATGGTCTGTCAGGCTAATGTATCCCAAAAATTGCCCCATTGTCCGCCTGCTCCTGTAATATAATCCTGCGGATGAACAACGCGCATAAATGGAACATCAAGCTCCCCGGAGAAGCGTTGCTGCTGTTGGCAGCAATCGTGTGGGGCACAGGGTTTGTGGCGCAGCGCCAAGCGATGGAAGGCATGCCGCCTTTCGCCTTCATTGCCCTGCGTTTTTTCCTGGGCTGTTTGGTTCTGCTGCCGGCTTTGATTCTGAAGAAGGTTGGCAAGAAGAAACCCAACGCTTTCAATTGGAAGGGGTTTTGGCGAAATTTGGTTTTACCCAGCGTGTTACCAGGCCTGTTTTTATTTGCCGGCACGAGCATGCAGCAACTCGGGATCATGACTACCAGCGCATCCAAGGCGGGCTTTCTGACCGCTTTTTACCTGGTGCTCGTGCCCGTATTCGGCTTCTTCCTTGGCAAAAAAGTCAACTTCTGGGTTTGGATAGGGGTGGTTTTGGCTTTGGTAGGGGTCTGGTTTTTATCGGTAAACCTGGAGATGAGCATTCAAAAAGGCGATATCCTGGTGCTTATCGGGGCATTGTTTTGGGCTCTGCAAATACTGGCGCTGGACCATTTCACCCCGAAACTGGACGCTCTGGAGCTGGCTTTTGGCCAATTTCTGACCGCCGCACTGCTTGGATTGGCGGTAAATTTGACAACAGAAAGCAGCTTGTTTGGATTTGATCCATCTGCCTGGGGACCGCTCCTCTATTCCGGGGTTGTAGCGGTCGGGATCGGTTTCACCTTGCAGGTATTTGGACAAAGCAGGGTTGAATCAGCCCTGGCATCCCTGATCATGAGCCTCGAGGCAGTTTTCGCCCTGTTGGGCGGGATGATCATTTTGGGGGAGAGGTTAAGCGGCAGGGAATGGTTTGGATCAGTGATGATGTTGGCAGCGGTTATCCTGGTGCAGCTAAAAGGGCAACAACAGAAGCCTGAAGTCGGAATGTAATGATTTCTTGATAAATTTGCGTACTTATTCTACCGGCGAAATCGCGATAATGTAGCGTGTCTGGGTCCAGTAATCGGCATCGGGATTCGTAATTTCATCCAAAGCCGCTCTGCCGCAGAAATAAACCAGCAGTACGTCCGGGTCTAATTCCGCAAAGCCGCTCTCGGGGTAGGTGCTGGCAAGATACGGCGCTAAATCCATGGTATGGCGCGAGAGTTCTTCCACCTGCCCGGAAGGGATCCTCACAGCCGCTGTCACCCTCCCCTGTCGCGAAAGTGCCTGGCTATAAACCTTCACCTCACTGCCCAGAAGGCACTCATTCAGTCTCGCTTCCATACTCTCGAGCGGCTGCACTTCGTTAAGCGCGTTGGTCTCCAGGAAGTACTGCAAATTGGTGGCGGGAGAGCGTTCCAGCCAGAAATCCCAACCTGAGTGAATCCACAAACCTTCGTAACCCAGGTGTTCCCAAGCCACGGCGAGATCCTTCCCCACGCCAAATTTACCATCCTCAAAAACGCCCGGATACCATGGGATGATATCGATCGGCGGGATCTCCACCGGTTCATCATCCGCACAGCGCATGGAAAAAGTAAATCCAACCTGCTGGTCCAACAAATCCAACCCGCCAAAAGTCATCCACAGATCATCTTCCCCGTCTGGTTTGGGCACATCTTCTGCCAACTGCTTGGCTGGCAATATAGCTGGGGTATCGGCCTCGTTTATGACAGAAGCTGACTGCTTCATGGAAAACGAGCTTACATTCTGGTCAGGCTGTTTGAATCGAAGCATTTTTACCAGGATGAAAACAGACATCAGCGAGAAAATAATCCCGATGACCAAAAAGAGTGGGTTGGCTCGCCTTTTCATAAGAGAAGACAAAACCTTATTCAGGGTCGCGTTTGCTGACAATCAGCCCGGAGAAATACAAGAAGAAAGCAGCCAAAGCGATTAACCCAAAGACAAAACCCAGCGTGGAGTAATTCCCCGGGTTTCCTCCAGGACCCACCGTCGGTGGGAAATAGGGAGTGATAGTAGGAGGAACTTCGGTGGCAGTTGGCGCAGTCGTGGCCTTCAGAGTAACCTGAGCTGTCGCGGTGCAAGGCAGGCAAGGTGGAGGTGAAGCGCTTGCAGTCGCTGTGTGAGTTGAGGTGGGTGTGAATCTAACGGTCGGTGTGAATGTCGGTGTGCTGATTTCGGTAGACTCAGGTGTTCCTGTTTCCCCCAACGGCACGATGGTACGTGAAGTTGCAGTTTGTGTAGGGTTAGTCGTTTCAGTAAGCTTGGGCGGATAAGTTGCCGTTTTGGTCAGAGTTGAAGTTAGAGGGATCGTGGCTGTGTTGGTCACAGTCGGGGTGGAGGTTGGAGGGATCGTGGCTGTGTTAATAACAGTTGAAGTTAGATTGAGCGGGATGGGTGGTGTGTTTGTCACAGTTGAAGTGGCGGATGGGGGAAAGGTGGCTGTGAATGTGTCGGTTGGGTGATTTGTGGGGGTGCTGCTGGGGACCCAAACACCATGCATCAAAATACCAGAGATGCTATCTGAATTTGTAGTAGACAAAGTGCTTTCTTGCAGGAGAGAAGCTTTTACGGCATTGAAGGACCGCCAGGTAAATGGGATTAATAAGCCAATTAAAAGCGCCAGCAATGCCAGCAAAATCAGCGCGTTTTGCTTCCTCTTTTTATTTTTTTCCATACCAACCTCTTTAGGCGAATAGCCAACAACTCGAAAAACAGAGCTTTTCTCAATATTCTTACTGCAAGTAATGTGCCCAAGGGAATATGCGAGCCAGGCATTATCCACACAAAAAAGGTGGTAGCATGTTAAAATCTGATTACTGGTGAGAGGAGTGACATGGCCAGACCAATGCCCCCCGAAAAGCGTGTCAGCAAAGCACGTGAGTTAATTAAAAAAGCGCGTCAGATCCCCGTGCCAAATTCTGTTGGCTGGGAGTACTTCAGCTACACAGCCCAGGTAAAAGATACCCTCAAGCAAGCTTTTGAGCTCGTGAAACTCATCAACCACTCCCCCTCCACGCCCGATGAGGTAAAAGCGGACGCCCGTGCAGTGATCGACGAAATCGCCTTTGCTGAAAAAGAAATTCTCAAATCTTCAAAGAAGTCTTAGGTCTTCCTCGTCCACCCACTCTCCGAAATCCCCAAAGTCTCGTGTGGTTTTTGAGGTTTGCTGACTGTGTTTAGCCCTTGAAATATGCCACGCTATCCTGTGGAAGCACAATCTTCCCGTCCACTTCATGCTGATCGAAAAGCTCTCCCAGTTCTGCCAGGTAAGAGTTAAATTCCGGGTCTGTCTCAATCAAAGAATATGAGGCTGATAAGGCGCGATTGACGAAGGTCTGACGGTCATAGATAAGAGGGTTTGAGAAGCGCCGCTCTTGAATCTCCTCTCCAAAAAAAGCGCGTTTGGCGCGATTCCTGGCGTCTTTCCCTCCACTGAAGCCTTTGAAATTGGGGCAGTACTTCTTGAAGATGCGCTCACGACCGAGGTTGATCTCTGCTGAGAGCCCCGCTTCGTTCCACGCCAACACGACAGGCGCCCCGGGCAGCAGGATGCGCTCGCATTCCATCCTGAAACGCTCAGGGTCAAACCAATGGAATGCCGATGCCGCAGTGACCAGGTGAAAACTGTGGTCGGGCAGAGTTGTCTGCTCGGCAGTGCCAACAACCGAGACAAAATTCGGATTCTCGCCAAGCAGTTCTTCAGCTTTGGCGCGCATATCCACATTGGGTTCAACGGCAAAAACCTTTGCGCCCAGCCTGAGTAATTGGCGCGTGAAGATGCCCGTGCCCGACCCAATGTCCGCCACCAGTGAGCCTTCGCCAATCTGCCAAGTTTGGGCAATAAAATCCAACAATGCCTGGGCGTAATTGGGGCGCGCTTGTTGGTAGACATCGGCTTTTCCACTGAATTTTTGGGTATTATCCATTTTTCTCCTCAAAGTCAGGCTGCATTCTTCCAAAGATCACTGCTGAAAAAGACCAGGGCATCCTTCTCAGAACCAAACAGGGCAAATATTGCAAAAGGCGCTCTGCATAATTGCTGTCCGGATGCTGTGGGTAGTGGTAGCGCGATCGCGCTCTCAGCAGCGTCCTGACCGAGTGAGGTCTCGCTGCTGGCAGAGCCGGGTTTTTCCCATGCCAGCAGACAAAACACTCCTTGCATTGCTTTTGCCCGGCAAAGGTAAACCCCTTGCTGCAAGCGCTTGCAGTCAATTTCCTCTATACGCAGGTCATAGCGATTGATCAGCACAGAACGCGCCAACTCCGTCAGGTCCTGCGGACGATATAAGCCGCAGCGCTTGTAAATGTCCAAAATGACATCACTTTTGGCGTCGATGTAAGCACTAATGTCATGCGGGAATTGCCGGGCTGCAGCCATTTTGGCCTGAGCGTACGCTTCGCGATCCTGTGGATGGCCGCGCAGCCAGTCGCGAAAGGTGAGGTGCCGCTTGAGTTCATCCGCATCCGCCTGGAGCACATAGAGGTTGTGGCGCATGAGTTGGGGTTTGCCCTGGTACCTGAAGGCTTCCCGCCCGAAGATGCCAAGGTCGCCCAGGTGGAAATATCCATTTGGCTCCAGTAAGGCCTTTACTTCCGTAAAGTTCGCTCCATCGAGAAGGACAATGTCAATATCCAGAATTGGTTTAGCTGCCAGATCAGGCACCGATGTGCTGCCTACGTGCTCAACACGCACGTCCTGTCCGGAGAGGATGCTCAGCAGATGCTTGCGCACTTCCTCAAAGCGAAGCGGCCAGGCTGGGTCATAGGGCAGCACCTCCACCGGTTTTGTCATCGCGGCGCTCATTTTTAACCTGTTTTCTTCGTCCATTGGTGACATGTATCTTTATTATACTGAAGCAATCCCTCCTGAACACAAATAACACCTTCACAAATTAAATTGCCCTCCCTCACGATTCCCTCTACTATTTCTTGTCTTTTGGATTCTGATGGATAGAATTGACTCACTAATCGATAAAGGATGCTCATGGTTTCAAGCACAACAACCACTCCCACTGACTACCTCGCAAATTTGCCGCAGGAGCGGCGTGAGGTCATTTCTGCCATTCGCGATCTGATTTTGGAGAATTTGCCGGAAGGGTACCAGGAATTGATGGACGCTTTCGACGCCATGGGCGTCAAGCACAACATGGGCAAATCCCGTATCCGCTTCAAGAAACTGGATCAATTTCCCCCTTGAGACAATATCGCGTCTGATCGCAAAAACATCCGTCCGGGGTTTCATTGAGGTGACAAAAGCTCTTCAAAACTAAAAATCTTAGTCCAATCCATAATAAAAGCCCTGGTCAGTTTTAGCTGTATGGACATTAGTCCTTGACAAATCACTATACCGTACGGTATAGTAAGGTCATGAATAACCGCGAGACCATCCTCGAAAACGCGCTGATCCTGTTTGCCTCCTTTGGGTACGATGCCACCGGCGTGCAGGAGATTTGCGACCAGTCGGGCATTACCAAGCCGACCCTCTACCATTACTTCCGCAGCAAGCGCGGTCTCATGGAAGCCCTGCTGAAGGAAAACTACACCCCCTACATCAAACGCCTGAAGGATGCCTGTGAGTACCGGCGCGACCTGCCGCAAAACATCGCGGAGGTGCTGCGCAGCACCTTCCATTTCGCCGAAAGCAACCTGCTCTTTTACAAACTGCAGTTCTCCATGCGCAACGCGCCAGCCCGCGGGGAAGCATATGACATCATCACACCCTGGATCAAAGCCCAGCATGAGCCCGTCCTTAGCCTGTTTTCTGCCGCCGAGAAAGACAACGGCAACATGCGCGGTCGCGCCCAGGCTTACACTATCACCTTGCTCGGCATGGCGAACGCCTACATCCAGCAGGCTGTCGAGGAAGACATCGCGCTGAATGACGACCTGGCTTACCAGGCGCGCCAGCAGTTCATGTATGGGATCTTTTCGTAATTTTTTTTTGCCAATTTCACTATACCGTTTGGTATAGCTTGGGGGAATTATGACCACTATCGATCAGAACAGCTTTTTTTACCACATCTACCCATTGGGGGCTTGCGCCGCGCCCCACTTCAATGACTTTCAATCCGAGCCCCAGCCCCGCCTGCGCCAGATCTTTGGCTGGCTGGATCACATCCAGAGCCTTGGCGCCAACGCCCTCTACCTGGGGCCGGTATTCGAGTCCGGAAGCCATGGTTATGACACCGCCGATTATTACCAAGTCGACCGCCGGCTTGGCACCCGCGCTGACCTGGCAGAGCTTTCCCAAGCGCTCCACGCGCGCGGAATGCACCTGGTGCTTGATGGCGTCTTCAACCATGTGGGGCGCAGTTTCTGGGCCTTTCGTGACCTGCAGGCCAATGGGCTAAACTCCCCCTACAAAAACTGGTTTGCGGACGTGCGTTTTGACCAGCGATCCCCCTTGGGCGACCCCTTCAGCTACGCCGCCTGGAGCGGGCACTTTGACCTGGTCAAGCTCAATCTTGCTGAACCAGCAGTCAAGCAGCATCTTTTTGATGCCATCCGCATGTGGAAGGAGGAGTTTCAGATCGACGGTATCCGCCTGGATGCCGCAGACGCGCTCAGTTTCGAGTTCATGCGCGACCTGCGCTCGTTCACCAACCAGCTCGACCCCAACTTGTGGCTGATGGGCGAGGTTATCCACGGCGATTACCGCCAGTGGGCCAATCCTGACATGCTGCACGCCACCACCAACTATGAGCTCTACAAAAGCCTTTACTCCTCCTTCAATGACAACAATTTTTTTGAGCTGGCATACTCGCTCAACCGTGAGTTTGGCACGCCGGGGATTTACCGCGACATCCCTACGCTATACAACTTCGCCGACAACCACGACGTCAGCCGGATTGCTTCACAGCTGCAAGATAAGCAGATGCTTCACCTGCTGTACTTTTTGCTGTTTACAGTTCCCGGCATACCGTCCATCTATTACGGGAGTGAGTTTGGCTTTGAGGGCCTGAAACAGTCCGATGACTGGAACCTGAGACCCGCCTTTGATCTGCCCCAGCTGCAGAACCAGGCACATCCCCACGACCTGCGCGGCTGGATCGGGCACCTGGCAGGATTGCGCCAGTCTCAACCTGCTTTGCGCTTTGGGAACTATGAAGAAGTGTTGGTGGCCTCCAGTCAATTCGCTTTCAGTCGGGAAAGTGGTACTGAATTCGTGGTGGCGGTAGTCAACAGTGACTCCGAGCAAGTTGACTTGATCCTGCCCCTGCATGGTAAGGCAAATTGGCGCTTCGTGGATTTGCTCAACCCGGAAGAATCGTTTACCTGCGACCCAAGCGGTAACCTGCAGATTTCTCTGAGACCGAACCAGGCTATGTTGTTGAAAAACGGATGAGTCAGGAAGATTAATACCTCGAAATGACGACTAAGGCGGAAAAGTGGACAGTGAAACCTCTCTGTGTTTTTTTATATTTGTCAGGGCAATTGCATCTTAATTCGTGCATCACCAATCAAAGCGTAATCATCTTA
>DJGU01000005.1:10621-11371 GCA_002432795.1 Anaerolineaceae bacterium UBA5838 | reverse complement strand
GCCATACTCTTCGAGCACGATGATCCATCCTGTGATCGCATTTTCCAATATTTTTTGAATATTCTCTCGTTGGGAAGCTGTTTTCAGGGCACTAAAATGAGAAACTCCGGTATTAGTTTGACAAACCAGCGAGACAGCACACATCAAGATTTTATATTACAATTTTGGTCATAAATAACACTCCGGAGGAATTCTAATGAGCAATACAATTGATGATCTAAAAACTGCCTTTGCCGGCGAGAGCCAGGCCTTTCAGAAGTACACAGCCTATGCCAAGAAGGCGGCCGCTGATGGTTTGCCCAATATCGCCAAACTCTTTGAAGCCACCGCGCAGGCCGAACTGACCCATGCCGCTGGTCACCTCAAGGCGCTCGACAAAATCCAGAGCACACTGGATAACCTGCAGGATGCCATCGACGGCGAGACCTATGAATTTACTGAAATGTATCCTCCTATGCTGGAGGAAGCCACTACTGCAAACCACAGAGCCAGAGTAATGTTTGGTTATGCCGTGGCTGCCGAAGAAGTGCACGCCAGTCTGTACGCGAAAGCACTGGAAGCCGTCCGCGAAGGGAAAGACCTGGAGGTTTCCGACTTCTATCTCTGCCCCACCTGCGGTTATATCGAGCTGGGCACACGCCCGGAACGCTGCCCGATCTGCAACCTAAAAGGTGAGAAGTTCTTGCACTACCAGGCATAAAAAGGCTGATAGTTTTGGTCTAAGCGCGCCTGCCGTCTTTGCGGTGGGCG
>DJGU01000005.1:9826-10455 GCA_002432795.1 Anaerolineaceae bacterium UBA5838 | reverse complement strand
ATTGCCACCAGCCAGCCTTCGTGACCGATCAGGGGACGCACTTTGTTGATCAAGCCATGCCAGTTCTGCAGCAGATCCACCCTCCCGCGGCGTGTTTTCGAGAAAAGAGGCGCATCCAGGATGACGCAGTCAAACAACTGCGACTGGTTTTTGAAACCAGCAACCATGGGATAGAAATCCTGGCTGAGAGTCTTCATCTCCCCGCTGAAGTGGTTCAGAGCCTGCGAACGCTTTGCCACCGCGAGAAAATGGGGATTGAGATCGGTCTGAATGACTTCCCTCGCGCCGCCAGCCATGGCAGCGATGCCGAGCGCGCCAGTGTAGGCAAAGCAATTCAAAACGCGCGCGTCTGCCATCTGCTGGCTGAGCCACAGGCGCAGGTTGCGCGTGTCGGGATAGAAGCTGGAGTCCTGGTTGAGCCTGAGATTCAGCGCGTAGTTCACACCGTTTTCTTCGATCGAGGTGGAAACTTGCTCGCCGTGGATCAACACACCCTGGCGCAGTTTGACATCCTGAGCGTGGCGCTGTTTTAGCAGGACGCACTGCACCTCGGGCAATGCTTCGGTATAGAATTGGGCTATTGCCTGGTGCAATTCGTGCCGGGATGCCAAGTCCCGATCATGGTCCGA
>DJGU01000005.1:0-9752 GCA_002432795.1 Anaerolineaceae bacterium UBA5838 | reverse complement strand
CCAGGCAGATCTCAAGTGTTCTCTGCAAATCGGCAGGGATATTCTTTGTGTCACTATCCAATAATTTGCTCATCGTTTACAATAACTTTCGAACTAATCTTATCATCAGAGAGAAACCATGATTATCGAAAAACTTGCCCAATTCAATCCCATCATTCAAGCTCTGCTGGGCACTGCCTTCACCTACGCCATGACAGCCCTTGGCGCTGCGGGGGTCTTTATTAGCAAGGAGATCAACCGCAAATGGCTGGATGCCATGCTTGGTTTTGCGGCGGGGGTCATGATTGCTGCAAGTTATTTTTCTTTGCTTGCTCCTGCCATCGATATGTCCGAAAGCATTGGTGTGCCAGCCTGGTTTCCTGCAGTAATGGGCTTTTTGGCTGGCGGTGCTTTTCTTTTCCTGGTGGACAAGCTCCTGCCTCACCTTCACCCAGGAGAAGATCAGCCGGAGGGCGTCAAGAGCTCGTGGCAGCGGAGTGTTCTGTTGGTTGTGGCGATCACCCTGCACAACATCCCTGAAGGTCTGGCGGTGGGCGTGGCTTTTGGCGCCGCGGCAGCCGGTATTGATGGCGCAACACTCAGCTCGGCAATTGCCCTGGCGCTGGGTATCGGGATTCAAAACTTCCCTGAAGGTATGGCTGTTTCCATGCCGCTGCGCAGTGAAAACGTCAGCCGCAATAAGGCTTTTATGTTGGGGCAATTCTCTGGTTTGGTAGAGCCGATTGCAGCAGTGATTGGGGCGTGGGCGGTTTTGTCCATTCGCGGGCTGCTGCCTTATGCGTTGGCATTTGCCGCCGGCGCGATGATTTACGTGGTAGCGGAAGAGCTGATCCCTGAAGCGAAACGCTCGGCAGGCGATCACTCGGATGTGCCAACGATTGCGGTCATGCTGGGGTTTGCGGTGATGATGCTGCTGGACGTTGCTTTAGGTTAAAGATCAGGTTTTTGCCAGACCTGGTATAAGCCTAAATTGCCTTCCTTGCCGTCCGAAAAGAACTCATCCTGAAGGATCAACCCCTGAGATTCCCCCAAAGCGCGTAATTCTGAGGGAGAAAAGTGATGGACATAGCGCAGCTTTGCTGGCTTGCCCGGATCAGCCCGCCAATCCATCAATAAATCAGCTTCACCCAAAGATACAATTTTGATTCCCATCGGACCCCACGGGACCAGGTGTTTTTCGAGGCGCTGGTTTCCCAACACCTGCCAACAGGAAAGAAAAAAACGACCATTGTGGCGGAGTTTGGCTGTGACTGAGGCAAACAACTGCTGGTGCAGAGCAGCACCGGGCAGGTGATGCAGCGTGGCGAAGGAGCAAATGGTATCTGCCTGTTCAACTACATCCATCCAGTCAAATGTAGACAGAGAGCCATGCCTGAAGGAGTAACTGCCGCAAGCGGCATCCTGCGTGGCAGCTGCTGCCTGCTCAAGAAAATAGGCGTTTTCATCAACGCCTATGTAATTTCCGCAAAACCCTTCGCTTTTAAGCAGTTCCGCCAGATTTCCATTTCCGCAGCCCAGATCCAGCACCACTTCGGCTCGCATAATCTGTGGAAGCAAACGCTGCACGCCGGGTTGGATGCTGTGGCGTGTGGCAGCAAAAGACTGCGCGTAGGTGGCGTA
Organism: Anaerolineaceae bacterium UBA5838; assembly: GCA_002432795.1. Taxonomy (GTDB): domain Bacteria; phylum Chloroflexota; class Anaerolineae; order Anaerolineales; family Anaerolineaceae; genus Mesolinea. The sequence continues at coordinate 8,132 of DJGU01000005.1, read as the reverse complement.
GAAATCCTGGTTCAGACGCAGGAACTTGTCGACCAATTCGGGTTGCATGTGCTGATTTTATCAGGAAGTCAGGCAATCAGAATCGGGTGACCGCAGACCGGTGCCCAAATCGGTTTCAGCAATTGAAACCTTCCACAGAGGAAAGGTGAAAAATTGTAGACTTGCCATGAAACCAACACCAATACCATGGGGTAGAATTGAAATCCATGACTAACTTAACTAAACGCGAACGCTGGCAAAAGAAGCGCGAGTATTCTCCCCAGGAGCTCGAGCTCGCTCTCAAAGTGCTTGAAGCAGTACGGGCAGGAGCGGAGGTGCGCCAGGCGTTACGGGCAAATCCACTCCCTGAGGGCAGGGGGTTCCTCGCCAAGCACACTTTGGTCGCTGCATACCGGAGCATGATAGAGGCGGATAAGTGGGAAGAAGATCCGCTTTTACTGGCGAAAATACGGATGAAGCCCATCCGAACTCTTTCGGGTGTGACCACCATCACCGTTCTTACAAAGCCGTATCCATGCCCAGGTGAGTGTATCTTTTGCCCCAGTGAAGCGGGGCTGCCTCAATCATATCTATCAGACGAGCCAGGTGCGCGCCGCGGCGTTGAAAACCACTTTGACCCCTATTTGCAGGTAAGCTCAAGGCTGAAAGCGCTGCACGAGGTCGGTCATCCGACTGATAAGATCGAGCTGCTCATCCTGGGAGGATCCTGGTCAGCGTATCCTTCAGACTACCGGGAGTGGTTCATTCGCCGTTGCTTTGAGGCGCTCAACGAGGAAAACCCCCTGGACGACCACGGTGATATCTCCCTGGCTGGGGTGCAGGCACGCAACGTAAACAGTATCCACCGCAATGTTGGGCTGGTTGTTGAGACCCGACCTGACCTGATCACACTGGAGGGTTTGCTGGAGTGCCGCCGGCAAGGTGTTACCAAAATCCAGATCGGTGTGCAGAGCATGGATGACAAGATCCTGCTGCTAAACCGTCGGGGTCATACTGTGGCAGAAACTGAAAATGCGGTTGCCCTGGTGCGTGCGGCAGGCTTTAAGGTCTTGCTGCACTGGATGCCTAATTTGCTTGGCGCCACGCCCGAAAGCGATCGGGAAGACTTCAAACGCTTGTGGCGGGAGGGAGGATTGCAGCCGGATGAGCTTAAGATTTATCCCTGCCAGCTGCTCGAATCCGCAGAACTCTACCGATATTGGCAGGCGGGCGAATATCAGCCGTACTCAGAGGAGACCTTGATCTCGTTGATTGCTGATGTAAAGCTGGATGTGCCCCGCTTTTGCCGTATCAACCGCGTCATTCGGGACATCCCATCTCCCCTGGTTGTTGAAGGAAATCGAAACACCAGCCTGAGGCAGGATGTCGCGCTGCTCCTGCAGCAGCGCGGGCAGCATTGCCAGTGCATCCGCTGCCGCGAGATCCGGTATGGCAAGGTCGATGCCGAGTCCCTGGTATTGACCGAACAGGTTTACCTGGCAGGTCAGGCGGAAGAGCACTTCCTGTCCTTCAACACGCCGGATGACAAAATTGTGGGTTTTCTGCGGCTGTCTCTTCCCAAATTTGAAACCAAGCCTGCCATCCCAGATCTTTACAAGGCAGCCATCATCCGCGAGGTGCATGTGTATGGGCAATCGCTTGAGGTTGGCTCCGAACAGGCGGGTGCAGCCCAGCATATAGGTTTGGGCAGCCAGCTGCTGCTTGAGGCTGAGCGGATTGCCCGAGAGCACAACTTTCAGGGTTTGGCAGTTATTTCCGCGGTGGGCACGCGCGAATATTATGCGGCGAGGGGGTTTGAGACGGGGGAGCTGTACATGGTGCGCTCATTGAGAGGCGTCTGAACATAATGACACAGTTGTGATGGGTTTGCGGTGAGAGCGACTTAAGGGTTGCGGGACCGATTGAATTTTTTTAGGTAAGAAATGTTCGGGGTGGCAGTCTGCCACCCCGAAATTGCATCCTCTAGAAATTACACGATATTTATTTTAAAATGACCGGCAGGAAAGTCCTGTTCAGGGTTGTGATGTATCTCACCTCAGGCGGGGTGGTCTGTGAGGCGAATTTAACATAGCCAACCACTTTATAGTCTGTTTCTGTGGCACCTGTGGAATTCCAGGCGTATGTTACTGCAATTAGCTGGTCAACTGCTAAAGCCACAATTGGTAGTTGGTAGTCAGCGACAATCTGACCGTCAAGGGTTTGGATCTGAATCACGGCTTCGCCATCTATGGACATATCGCCAGCGTTAGTGAAGAGCAAGTCGATGTCGACCCAATCGCCAACGGTAAATTTCTCTGGGGTTGCTGTAAACGCGCTGATCTGACCTTCGGTTGAACCGAGTGTGAGGCCGACATTGCCAGATGCAAGACGATTTCCATCCATGTCTTCAATCAGGATCTCAATCGAATAATCCCCGGCTGGTACACTTTCCGCGTCTGACCAATTCCAGGTGAGGTCTATGAGCGCCTTATCGACCAAGGCGGGCAAAGCGGTCAGAATAAATCCATCCACGGGTTCACCCGTGCTGCCTTTCTTGATGGATGCCGCAACCAGCACATCAATTGTATCTGTACTGCTATTGTCAACTGTCAGGTTGAGGATCACATCGTCACCCGGGGGATAGGCTGATTTATCCGTCTTAGCTTCCGCAATTGTAATCGTCGAAGGAATGGTTTCGATGTTGAATTCAAAGTGCTGGTAGTATTCGCTGTAGAGTGCGGAGGGGTCATAATTGAAAGGATACAGAACCAGTTTCAATGTGGATCCTCCCTCCTGATGCGGGGTAATTGACCAGTTGAAAGGCTGCTCAAAATTGGGTGACCAATCGTGCCCTGGAATAACCTGAATTTCAGTTTCTGCTTTTACTGGAACGGCTGGCGCATTTCCTTCTTCAGACACAATAATAACCTCTGAGAGTGGCAGATCAAGCCCCCATTCAGCAGTTTTGGTAGCCCGAGTAGTCAGAGACACATTTTGGACTTCCTCTCCGGCGGGTATTTCGATTGTATGGATGTAAATGGGGACCTGGTATTCGTCATACTGCAGGTAATGGGTTCCGGAATGGGTTCCCAGAGTCTCATCAGCAGGGATCTCAACGAGATCTTTGCCATCCAAATCGGACACTGTGTAAGCTGGCAGATCAATGACGAGCTGTGAATTGAGATTCTGAATAGTATTAGTGGTATCCATCAGTGTACTGCTGAAGATATCAAATTTCGGATCACCATAGTAATTAAACTCATTCACGAACCAGCCCATGAACAGGGCATAGTCCACAGAACTCACCAGGAGATCGCTCTCTCTGCGGGCAAATGCTTCCGCCAGTTTCCATCCATCCAGGTCCCAATAATCTGTATAGAAATTACTATTAACGGCATTTATCTCGACCCCAAGAGCAGTTTCAGTTGACCCCAGATAGGCACCAGCTCCTGCTTGCAGGAAGTTTTCTGCAAAAGCATCGTCCAAGTAGCCTGGCTTTGCCTCATAAGCGCCGGCAGAGCAGGACCAGGCATGCACAATCGGGTGGCTTCCGTAGATGGCTGCTGGAATTGTATCGGTGACTATTGGCCAAATCCCATCAGGAGCGCCATGCGCGTAGAACCAGATAAGATCGGTATCATCAATCGAATCATGGAATAGTTGACGCGAATAGTCCGGGTAATTCATGTCAATGTGATCAAGGTGTCCACCCTGGTCCAGGTGAAACACGTAGTCGGTACTCGATCCACTGATTTTGCAATGAACCAAGCCATCGTGGGGGTCGGCATGCAATGGGATGACAACGCCATGATCAATGGCTTTCATATCCCCGGTCTCGCTGTTGATCAGAATGATTGAATCAAAAACATCACCTTCAACATTTGCCACTTCGAGTGCATCACCTTCCTGGAGGGTGCGGTCCAAGGTTTGCTTGACGGTCCAATCTCCGGTGATCACAACGACTTTATCATGCAGCAGATCGGTGAAGACGATTTCTTCGGAGCCGGCACTATTATCCGAAATGATGTTGCCGATTTTTAGATGATCGTATTTGGAGAACAGATAGTCTGTAGTATGAAGATCAAGTTCCGTTAAGATTGTGCCTGTGTAGGAGAATATTCGCAGAAAATCAGTGCCTTTAGCTAAAACGATCTCATCTCCAGGGTTTGAATAGAGCAAATCTCCTACTGCCACCTTATCCCATGCCTGCACACCAGTGCTGAATGAGGCAACCTGAGTGCCATCGACATCATAGGTCCTGATGGTGCTATTACAATCCGCAATGATGACCTCGAGTTGCGGGTCAGCGTCCAGATCTCCTGCTGCCAGGCTGTCGCCGGCTTCAAAATCAAGATCGAATGCAAAAGTCTTAGTTCCATCCAATGGTGATATGAAATACACTTTATTTGTGGCGTCCTGGGCCCAGATGATTTCCTCAGAACCATCGCCATCGATGTCTCCATGGGTGAGTCCATCGTGTGCTGTGTATTCTATGCCTTCAAAGCGATCAAAATATAGTTCCTCCTCAAAGTGATGCATGCTGACGCTGTAGCCCAAGTCTGAGAGGTCAGCTTCCACCGCAGTGCCTTTATTGCGGAATTCACTGCCACTGCCCATGTATGCCTGAGCACGATCATAACTATTGCTAAGGTGAGTCTCAATGCTATTCAGCAGGACTTTGTCCAGGTCCAGGGCGGTGTCACCAATGACGCGCCCTACCAACAGATCTGGCGGCGCAAGGACAGCCCCTGAATCGGCTGCAGCATAGTAGTGATCGCTGTAATTCACATAAACATCATTATCAAAGGGTCCAGTTGTGGCGCTTGGGATAACCTCGGTTTCACCAACCAAAAGCACATACCCCCCATATTGTTGTGAGAATTTTGGATGCAGGCGGCTGGTCCACGCGCTTCCATCCTGCAAGAGCAAATCAAGTGCCTCTTTGGTTGTATCCTGGCTTACAAAGGCCAAAACACCTCGTTTTAGTTGAGCCAGCCAAGCCATGTCCGCCAGTAATTTGCGCACGTGATTACCGGTATACAAGCTGTACAACGCAGATGGATTTGTGATCAAAAGATAGTCAGATGAGGCAAACGCGTTAGCAACAGATTGAGTGAGAGGAATTGAGCCACCATCAAACGCTTGCGAGCTTTTAACTATTTCCTTGGTCTTTTGTTGTCCAAGAATCTCATAATCAATGGTTGTGGTTCCGATGAAATAGGGAATATCGTCTGTAAGATCATATAGCACAGGTACGACGTAGTAAGTGAACTCCAAATTTTGCCCGGGCGCGAGAGATTCAGTTTGATCCAAAAGCATAAATGCGTTTGATGAAGTTCCATCTGGTTGGGTATTTGATACTACTTTATACGTACCGTTGTCCTGATCGACCGGTTGAAAGCCTGTCATAAATTCATTCACAGAAGAAATATTGACAGAATCCATAGACGAGCTGTCGTTAAAAATTCTGAGATGGACCCTGAAGGTGTTATCCACTCGGGAGATGGTTCTGTCAGTGCGCAGAACTGTTTGACGCTGGACAATATGCAAGTCAGCATGATGTTCCTGAACGCCGTCATCTGTGGCAATTACTCTTGCCAGGACATGATGGTCGCCTGGTGTTAACCCGGAGATGTTCCAGAAATATTTATAAACTCCCTGTTCAGGCAGGAGATCTGAAGTTCTATAAGCACCATCGACGTAAAATTCAACCTTTTCCACGTCGTTTGCCACATCCTCACAGGCTGGTAAACCTTCTGCCCCCCCGTAAGTGCATTCCCATTCATATTGCTGGGCAAAAACCTGGAATTCCAGTGTGGTCCCTTCAGGGACAGTATCTTCTGTAATTGTTATGGTGCTATCTGGCTCAGGTGCCAGCAATTCTGATTCTATCGGATAATTTTCTCTCTGAAATTCGAGAAGTTGCTCATATGTGTCCGGTTCAATTGCCCCAAACCCATAGGCATCTGCAGTTAAGTTATGGTCCAAGGTAAAGAATTCATCACGGGTATAGCCATTACGCCCAGGTGGAAACTGCAGAGTGTAAGTGCCATCCTCAGGGGTGAAATCAGTCCCGACCAGCTCGCCATCGAAGTGAAATTCCACCCGTTCAATATTGCTTGTATCCGGATAATAGGTGTTGAGATTATAAACCTCTGAGCGTGTGTCTTCCCGGTCAAAAAACAGGGTTGGATCCGGAATCGCACCTGGAGTACCCGCCAGGGTGCGCACAGTTTCGCGCGAGCTCCTGGCTGATAAACCCGCAAAATCCGTTGAGAAAGCCTGGGCGTAATAGACCTGGTGGGGATTCAGCCCCGTGATCTCAGCTGAATGGTTGGTTAATGGTGTTGGATCGCTGTAGGTTTGCGAACTCCTTCCATCGGTGTATGTCAGTCTGGTATCTGACGGTCTATTGGTCGTCCAACTTGCAGTAAAACCTGTTTGGGCGACAGCTGTTATTAAGAAATTGCTAATTACCAGCGGAGAATTATCACAAGACCAGGTTTCTTCAAGGCAGTCATTATCCGGATTTATATCCCGTGGATTGATCAGGCAAACCTTAACCTGCATAGTCGGACCCGCACCAGGACAGACCGGCTTATCCAATGTGAATGGAAAAACCTCCTGCGGTCCGATAGGTTCCAGAGGAGGCCAGTACTCATCTCCAAACTGTGTGCCATCCACGAATAATCTGACACCAATTTCGTTTGAAAAAACACCGCCACCAATATTGCGAATTGACCCGATTAAGTCGAGTCCATCTTCCCAGAAATTGGTGACTGCCAGGTCTGGCTGCGGCAGGTATTCGTAAACACTTATGGAACTCGGGCTTTCCTCAAAAAAGGCTAAGGTTGGGTTGCCGTTTGGATCCAATTCCAAGTTTATGTAGGTACCCATGCTTGTATCTTCTGGATCCATGTTTGTGTTCCAGGAGGAGCCATCTTTCCAGACATAGTCCAGAGCACCATTGCCAGGGTCGTAATAGGCAATGTGAGGCTGGTCATTTTGGTCAACTGCAATAGCTGCTGAAATTCCCATGCTAAAAGAGGTCCAATGTTCAACTGGTTCCGGCAACCAGTCATGACCTTTTTGAGCATATTGCAAATCGAATCCTCTTGAATTTGAGACCGCGTAACTGATATGAGGTCTCCAAAGGCTGTCAAAGGCAAGTGAGGCGAGGTTGCCCGCACTACCTGGAATTTCTGCGGTTTCCACTGTTTCAACCAACCAGGAAGCGCCGGTATAACCCGCATACTTCAGACTGCTGCATATATTGGATGTCAGCTGGCAATAAGCAAAATGCGGTTGATCTGATCCGTCCAATTCCATGTCAATATAAGCTACTGTCATCCCGCTCGCCACAGTTTCAGTCGAGATAAGGCTAGTGCCCTGCCAGGTTGCGACCTCGAGAGCTGTTGCTGATTCGTCATAATAGGCAAACTTCGCCGTCCCGCTGCTGTTGAGTTCAAAATCGGCTGCATAACCCAGTTGAGGGTTGCTAAATGAAAATCCTAACGGCGTAGAATTCCAGCTGGCACCATCGTAGTAGGTATAAAATGCTGGTATAGCAGTTCCGGGCGCATAGTAAGCAAAAATGTGGGGATTGCCCAGCTCATCCAGCTCCAAACTGACAAACGCTAGAGCATTGCCCACGGCTGAAGTATATGCGGATACCCAAGTTGTGCCATCAAAATACTTGTAGCGCAATTCACCCAGAGTATTATTGAAATAGAGCACATGGGGATAGCCGTTGACATCCAGTTCCAAGTCAAAATAATGAGGTGAATAATTGCTGGAATCAAGCGGTTCATAGAAATCCCAACCGTAAGTTGGATCGTAGCCAGCCTTTGCCAGTTGTGGATTCGATTGCCCAAAAGTGGACACTATCAATGTCATTAATACAAGAAAACGGAAAATCAATTCGGTAAAATGTTTTTTATTTTTCATCGTTGCCTCCAGGAAACAAGTCTATGAAAATTTGCTAAACATTATTATGATTTTAGAGATCTTTTTTTCGCTTATTCGAAAATTTTTGAGCGCTCATGCGTATTACCCCTGAAATAATTTATATGACCGCCAAAGAAAAATTATAACATGTAACCGTGTGATTCTTGAAAGAAGTCAACCACTTCTGTAAGAGCAAAGTGATAATG
>DJGU01000089.1 GCA_002432795.1 Anaerolineaceae bacterium UBA5838 | reverse complement strand
GTTTTTCGCAGTGACAAAATAGCAAACTAACAACATTTCCCCTTTGGCACGGGAATTGCTACATTCAGTTTGAGTATCTTCATCGAGGGAGTTATGCCTGAGCCAAAGAAAAGCCTTCGCCTCTTCATGTTCATTGGGTTGATTACCCTGAACATTTTTCTGCTTGCGATGGTTCTGCAGCGTACCCTCCCTGATCCTCCGACACAAGCCAAAATGGTCAGCCCCACCAATCCGTCGCTTAGCGCGGAAAATCAGCTCTTTCTCCCTCTGGCAGCTACGGTTTACGAAGAGTCGATTGTTCTCTTGCCAGGTGATGGGGTCTATTATGAGCGGGATCAGGATTTGCAGATTGTGCATGTGTTGGGAGAAGTGCTCAACAATACGCCTACCACTGTCAGCAAAGTAACGATTGAAGCAAGCCTCAATCTTAAATCCGGCGGTCAGACAACCTTACGCGGCTCCCCGCTGGTGGGCAGCCTCGCGCCTGGCAATCGGGCGTGCTTTGACCTTTACGTTGTGGAGGCAAAGGAAGTCGAAAGTTACGCTGTCCAAGTCCTTTCTTATGCCACGGGCGGCAAAGTGCCAGGTGGAGTTGTGCCGGCGGTTTCAAATGCCGGATATGACGCTCAAAATGGTTGGTACATGGTCGAAGGAACGATCAGCACCACTGAACCCGCGGTCTTGAATGATTTGCGCGCGGTGGTAACACTTTTTGATGGTTCCGGCAGGGTGTTGGGATGCGAACAAAGCTATGTGCGTACCCAAACCGAAGAGGCAAACGCACCTGCCACTTTTCGTATTTTGTTTATGAATCGTGATTTCTCACAGGCGTCCAATTACACCCTCGCGATAGCTGGATCAGTTCAGTAACGCCCTCTCCCCTGAAGAAAGCAATAATCCGCCTTCTCAAAAGATTGTGATTTCCGCTTGACAATTCCTGCTCGATGCCTTATAGTAAAGCCCGTTTAACTATAAAGGCAGGTTTACGATGCAGAGCAAGCAGGAAAAATTAATCGAACAACTTAACCAATTCGCTGTCATGATGATGCACATCAACATGATCTACAGCATGCAACTCATGCAGGAGTACGATCTTTCCTTTACGCATCTCAACAGTCTTTTTTATATCCATCGCGCTGGCTGCACGAACATTCACTGCCTCGCTGAGCACCTGGGTGTCACCAAAGCTGCTGTCTCGCAGATGATTGACCGGCTGGTTGACTCAGGCCTGATTTCCCGTCAGGAGGCGCCAATGGACAGGCGCAGCATGCGGATCTGCCTGAGCGAGACCGGCAAGAGCCTGGTGCAAAAAGCCTTCCTAGCGCGCCAAAAATGGGTGCCAAACCTGGCTGCCAGCCTGACGGAGTCGCAACAAGAGCAGGCTTGCCAGATCTTTGAGACTGTAAACGAAAAGCTCAGACAAATTCAGAAAGGACTAAATCCCGAAATATCGAGAAATAACCTATGTTAAGACTTAAGAAATACTACCGACCTTATTTAAAGTTAATCCTGCCAGCAATACTATTCGTGCTGGTCGTCGCCTGGAGCGATCTACAATTGCCAGATTATCTCTCCGACATTGTCAATATTGGCATCCAGCAGAAGGGCGTAGAATCCGGCGCGCCAGTGGTTCTGAGCGAGAGCACATTCCAGAGCATCGGCAAACTCTACCCAGATGAGCAGGCAAAATTATTGCAATATTATGAACTGGTTTCACCAGGCAGCCTACAATCCGAATCCCTCGCAGCAGATTTCCCCAAAGCCGCAGAAGAGGCAGTTTATGCTCTGAAGCCGCTTGAAGAGGGAGAGGATCTGGTCGTGGAAAACCTGATTTCCAAACCGCTGGTTTTACTCCATAGTTTTCGCATGATCCAGGAGAATCCTGAACTCGCCACACAAATGCTTGGGGAGAATTTTCCTTTGGACCCCAGCCTGCTCAGCAGTGGGCAGGACCTGTTGAGTTTGCTCTCGGTGATGCCTCAGGCACAACGGACTCAGTTACTTGACAACGTCAATCAGCACCTGACCGCGCTTGAAGGAACCATTCTGCATCAAATCACTGTCTCTGCTATTACCAGCGAGTATTCCTCCCTGGGCGCAGACATCGGACGGTTTCAAACCAATTACATCCTGCGCGTCGGTGCGCAAATGCTTGTTGTTTCCCTGTTGAGTTTGGTTGCTTCCATAGTAGTCAGCTATTTGGCTTCACTCAGCTCTGCCAGTATTGCCAGGGACATCCGTTCCGGTGTTTTCCGTAAAGTAACAGATTTCAGCAACGCTGAGTTTGAAAGTTTTTCCACGGCTTCGCTCATCACCCGCACCACCAATGATGTTGACCAGGTTCGGATGGCAATCTTTATGCTGATACGCATGGGCTTCCAGGCTCCTCTTATTGGCGGCTTGGGAATCGTGCGCGCCCTCGAAAAAAGCCCGGGTATGTGGTGGACAATCGCATTGATCGTCGGGGTTTTGATGGTAGTCATCATTGCCCTCTTTGCGATTGTCGTCCCACGCTTTGAACGCATCCAAGCCTTTATTGACAGACTCAACCTTGTCATGCGCGAAAACCTTTCGGGTATCATGGTTGTCAGAGCTTTCAATAAACAGCATTTTGAAGAAGAACGGTTTGACGTCGCCAACAAGGATCTGACGGGCAATATGCTCTATATTGGACGAGCGATAGCCTTCATATTTCCCGCTATGAACCTGATCATGATGGGAGGCCAAGTCTTCATCATCTGGATCGGGGCGGGCATCATAGCGCAATCCAGCATGCAGGTCGGCGACCTGATTGCCTTCATGCAATATGCGATGCAGATCATGTTTTCCTTTTTGAGTCTTTCGATGCTCTTAATTTTCATTCCGCGCGCTGGCGTTTCGGCTAACCGCATTGCGGATGTGCTCGAGAAAGCAGTTTCCATCACCGATCCAGCCGAACCGGTCGCGTTGAAACAACCCGTCAAGGGCGTTGTAGAATTTCATGATGTCGATTTTCGCTATCCCGATGCTGAAGAGGACATCCTGCACGATATCAGTTTTAAGGCAGAGCCAGGGCAGGTGACCGCAATTATCGGCTCAACCGGCAGTGGTAAATCTACAATGATCAACCTTTTGCCACGCTTTTTCGATGTGAGCAAAGGAAAGATCACGATTGATGATGTCGACATTCGCGACATCCCTCAAGCAACTTTACGGGATCAGATCGGTTACGCGCCCCAAAAAGGGCTGCTCTTCAGTGGTACCGTTGCCAGCAACCTGCAGGTAGCAAAACCTGATGCCACCGAAGAAGAAATGCGCGAAGCAATTACGATCGCGCAGGCAGCCGACTTCGTTTTGGATAGCGAAGACGGGCTGAATATGCCCATCGCACAGGGCGGCGATAACCTCTCGGGCGGTCAGCGGCAGCGCCTTTCCATAGCACGCGCCATCATTAAACCCCGACCAATCTATATCTTTGATGACAGTTTCTCGGCACTGGATTTCAAGACCGACTCAGCCCTGCGCAGTGCCCTGCGGCCACGCGTTGCGAACAGCACCTTTATCATCATTACCCAGCGTGTTTCAACCGCCAAAAACTCTGACCAGGTCATCGTGTTTGACAACGGCCTGGCGGTTGGTAAAGGGAGCCATCAATACCTCATGGCCCACTGCCCCACCTATCAGGAGATTGCGAGCTCCCAGTTGAGCGCGGAGGAGTTAGCATGAACCAGCAAAAAAACCAAAAAACAATGCAGAATAATTCTAAGAATCCTTACGCCAACAGCAAGTCCAAGGAAGTTCGCCCCACGCTCAGACCTGGTGGGGGTGGAGCAGGCAGAATGATGCCTGGTGAGAAAGCCCGCGACTTTAAAGGCAGCATGAAACAATTGATTGGCTATCTTGGACCCTACCGCTGGTCAATTCTTGTGATGCTGCTGATGGCAGCCGGCGGCACCGTGTTCTCGATATTTGGACCCCGAACACTGGGCCAGGCAACCACCGAGCTTTATCTCGGCGTCATGCGCATGGTTCAGGGCGACCCGCTGGGTATTGATCTGGCTAAGATCGGCACGATTCTCGTACGGGTGCTGACCCTTTATGGCATCTCAACGGTTCTCGGCTTGATTCAGGGCTGGATTATGAGCAAAATTTCTGCGGAAATCACCTACAAGATGCGCAAGGAAATCTCACACAAGCTCAACCAGCTTCCGCTTAGCTATTTCGACCGGGTCAGCCAGGGTGAGGTGCTCTCACGCGTCACAAACGACGTAGATGTCATCAGCAACACGCTCAACCAGAGCCTCTCAGAGATCATCACCTCCGTCACACGCATCATCGGCGTTCTGATCATGATGCTTTCGATTAGCCTCAGCATGACCCTGATCGGTTTGATCATGGTGCCGCTTGTCATGATTTTTGTAAAAATAATCGTCGGCAAATCGCAGGTGCACTTTCGCCGCCAGCAGGAATACATCGGGCATATTAACGGTCATGTGGAAGAAATGTACGGCGGGCATTTGGTCTTAAAAGCCTATAACGGCGAACAAGGCAGTGTTGAGCATTTTGAAACCCTGAATGACACGCTCTTCACCAGTGCCTGGCTTGCGCAGTTCCTTTCCAATATGATAATGCCCGTCTCGCGCTTTTTCAGCAACCTTGGCTACATAGCAGTCGCGATTCTGGGCGGCTACCTGACCGTTCAAAACCGCCTGAGTATTGGTGATATCCAGGCCTTTATTCAATATTTGCGTTCGTTCCAGCAGCCCATCATGCAGATTGCCAACATAGCCAACGTCCTCCAGCAGACAGCAGCAGCCGCGGAACGCGTCTTCGAATTCATCAATGAAGATGAGATAGAACCCGACTCTCCCAATGCGCTCGCTTTGGAAAACGTGCGCGGAAAAGTGGAGTTCCGCAATGTCTGGTTCGGCTATAACCCCGAGGAATATATCATCAAAGATTTTTCGATGGTCATCGAACCCGGGCAAAAAATTGCGATTGTCGGCCCGACCGGTGCCGGCAAAACCACGCTGGTCAAGCTGCTGATGCGCTTCTACGATATTGACCGCGGAGAGATCCTGATTGATGACATCAACATCCAGGACATGAGCCGTGAAAACCTGCATACCCATCTTTCGATGGTGCTCCAGAACACCTGGCTTTTCAATGACACGATCCGCGAAAACATCCGCTACGGCCGTCAGGACGCCAGCGACGAAGATGTGGTGGCGGCTGCCGACATGGCTTATGCCGACCACTTCACCCGTACGCTTCCAGGCGGGTACGACATGGTGCTCAACGAAGATGCATCCAACGTCTCTGCTGGTCAGAAGCAGCTCCTGACCATCGCGCGCGCGGTGTTGGCTGACCCGACCATCCTGATCCTGGACGAGGCGACCAGTTCGGTCGATACCCGAACCGAAGTGCTGATCCAAAAAGCCATGGACAAGCTGATGATCGGCCGCACCAGCTTTATCATTGCCCACCGGCTTTCCACTATTCGCAACGCCGACCGCATCCTGGTGCTGCGCGATGGCGACATTGTGGAACAAGGCTCACATGATGAGTTGCTGGCGCTCAATGGCTTCTATTCTGAGCTCTACCACAGCCAGTTCCTGCTGCCGGTAGATGCATAATAGACCAAACAAATAAACGATCAAAAGGCGCAGGGTTAACTCTGCGCCTTTTGCTTAAGCCCGGGTAAAATTATTGAAACGACCGATTGGAGACTATCATGCCAAGAGCTACCTATACATTTCCGGGCGGATTCCTGTGGGGAACTGCCACCGCCGCGCACCAGGTGGAAGGCAATAACCTGAACAATGACTGGTGGGCATGGGAGCAGCAGGAAGGGCGCATATTAAACGGCGACCGATCTGGCAAAGCTTGCGATTGGTGGGCTGGGCGATGGCGCGAGGATTTTGACCGTGCTCATGAGGCTTACCAAAACGCGCACCGGCTTTCTGTGGAATGGTCGCGCATCCAGCCCGAGCCAGACCGCTGGGATGAAAGCGCGCTTGACCGCTACCGACAGATGCTGCTGGGGCTCAAAGAGCGCAACATGGCGGCGATGGTTACGCTCCATCATTTTTCCAACCCGATGTGGCTGGTGGAGATGGGCGGCTGGGAAAATGAAGCCGTGATTGACCTCTTCGCGGCTTTTTCACGCCGGGTGGTGGAAGCCCTGGGCAATCACTGCAAGCTTTGGGTGACCATCAACGAACCAAATGTTTATATGAGCGGCGGATACCTGGGCGGGGGCTTTCCTCCGGGCAAAAATGACCTGAAAGCTGGACTTAAGGTTCTGAGCAACTTGCTCAAAGCGCATGCTGCCGCTTACCAGGCCATCCACGAGGCGCAGAGTGATGCCCAGGTGGGCGTCGCGCACCATTGGCGCGGTTTTCTGCCTGAAAACAGCAACCCCCTCACCCGCTACAGCACAAATCTGTTCAACAAGGTGTTTAATGAGGCTTTTCCCCAGGCTCTGGTTACTGGCAAGTTCGATGCCGCTTTCTTGAAAGAGGATATCCCCCAGGCAAAGAATACCCAGGATTTCATCGGCTTGAATTATTACACACGTGAGTTGATCCGCTTTGATCTCAGCAAGCGGGCAGAGATGTTCACCCAGCGCTCTTACCCCAAAGACGCGGAGCTTTCGGAGACTGGATTCCTAAGCAACGACCCTGAGGGTTTCAAGGCTTGCATCAAATGGGGTGCGCAATTTGGAAAACCGATTTACATCACTGAAAATGGTGCTGAAGATAGCCAGGATGATTTCAGGCGCAAGTACCTGCTGCAGCATCTGCATGCGATGTGGCATATGGTCAACCACAACATGCCGGTGAGGGGTTATTTTCATTGGAGCCTGGTGGATAATTTTGAATGGGAACGGGGTTGGAGCCAGTGCTTTGGGCTTTGGGGGCTTGACCCTGCCACGCAGCTGCGCACCAGGCGCAAGAGTGTGGACCTCTACGCGGAGATATGCCGCAGCAACAGTATTACATCTGAGAGCGTTGAGAAGTACTGCCCGGAGGTTTACGACCGCATTTATCCGGTGTGATTTTGCGGGTAAAAGCACTTCATCCTGTGTGAAACGCAGCGATGTGGCGTTGATTTTCATAGGATGGACGAGATTGGAAGCATTGGACACTTCCTCCTTCAGAAACCTTGATGTGCTTCCAATCCGCCATTAACAATTCAAAACCTCGAAAATGACCTCTGCTTTTCGGAACTCTCTCGACGGCGGATTGAGGGCTCGATACGCTCGTCCATCATAATCTGGAGACCTGACGGTCAGATTCCGTACTCGGTCCCACAGGGAGGCTTCGGACTCAGGAGACCGGCACAATCGGGAGGGAAGCGCAGTTAGCAGGTAGGGTGGGCGTCACAAAGCATATGCAGGAGCATAACGGGTTATAGCCTACCCACCGCATCACATGGAAATTGATTCATCAACGTTGCACGGAAAGAAATTTGCT
>DJGU01000131.1 GCA_002432795.1 Anaerolineaceae bacterium UBA5838 | reverse complement strand
ATTTTATTTTGAGGCATTACGTGCTGAACAAAATGCTGAACAAAATCCCACCGAACAAAATCCCACCCTTCAAACAGACACTGTTTTGGTGAGAGACAACGCTCAATTTTGCAGAATATTCAGCCTCTGCCTGAAGTGCAGTCACAAAGAAGGCGCGCGGTGATCTTACTCGCTGTAAGCTATGTCGTTATCCTCGCACCACTGCCTGGCTTTTTCCTTGTAGGCTTCACGTTTAAAAGCGTACCAGGCTTGTTCCATATCAGTTTCGTAGGTCAGGCGCTCGAAATTCCTGAAGGCACCCCGACCGTGAATAGCAAACGAGAAACGGTCTTGCAGGCTGTCGTCGTCAATTTCATCCACAAAGTCCGCCATCATCTGCCACTCGTGTATCTCAAATTGACTGGGCAATGCAATGTATCTTTCAGAATCCTCTTCCACTGCATTGAGCAGTTCTTCATCTTCTTCTTCCGGATCCATCGTGTTGATAAAAATCACTTCCTCAGTCTGCCGGTCAAACCAAAAGCACTGCGGTTCAGGGACCATCTCAAATTGTTCAGCGAGGTCTTTTAGATTGATCATGTCATGCTCCTTTTTATTCACTCCATCTCTTGCTGTTTGATACATAAGATAACACAAAATAATCGTCAATAGCAACAATAATTTTCCTGCTGAAAATGAGTTATATCCATTTATCAAGAATGCCATGATCAGGTTATTCTTTCATTCATTAACCAAACCTGGGAATGGTTCGCGGAATCGCAGATTATTTCTCCCCGTTCCAAGAATAAATTCAGGGAATTACTCCATCTCCTGCCGGTAGGACAAGGCGCGCTGAAGGGTGCTCTGGTCAGCGTATTCAATGTCTCCCCCCACAGGCAGCCCTCGCGCTAAGCGCGTGACTTTGATGCCCATCTTGCTAATGCGCTGCTGCAGGTAGAGGGCAGTCGCGTCGCCTTCCATCGAAGGATTGGTGGCAATGATCACCTCGCGGACGTGACTGTTTTTCAGCCGCTCCAACAAGGGAAAAATCTTGATCTGGTCGGGTCCAATGCCTTCGATGGGCGAAAGCACGCCCTGCAAGACGTGATATTTTCCTTGGAAAGCACCCGTGCGCTCGATTGCCAGCACGTCCAAGGGCTCTTCCACCACACAGATCAGCTCCTGGTCGCGCGTTGAGGAAGCGCAAATTTCGCACTTTTCTTCTCCCGCCAGCGTGATATTGAAGCACTCGGTGCAGTGAGAAGTTTCAGTTTGCATGGCTTCAAGCGCCTGCGCCAGGTCCAGCGATGTTTCTGCTGGAGCCTTAAGCAGGAAGAAGGTCAGGCGTGAAGCTGTTTTGGGCCCAATGCCAGGCAGGCGCGCGAAAGCATCGATCAGGTTTTGAACCGGACCAGGAATGGTGCGCATTCTTGCTAACGACCCATGCCGAAACCGGAGAGCATGTTGGTGAAAGGCGCCATCTTCTCTTCCGATAGCTTGCGGGAACTTTCAAGCGCTTTGTTGACGGCTGCCAGCAACATGTCTTCAAGCATTTCTGCGTCTCCGTCAGCCAGCAGATCGGGATCGATTTTGACAGACTTGCACTGCTGGTCGCCGGTCATTGTTACTGCAACTGCGCCGCCGCCTGAAGTTTCAGTGACGGTCTCATTTGCGATTTCATCCTGAGCCTGAGCCATCTGCTCCTGCAGTTTGGCCAGTTGGGACATCATATTGCCGCCAGATGCGCTGGGGCGTGCGTTAAATCCTTTTGCCATTATTCATCCTTTACAGAGTAATCACTTGGTATTTCGCGGAGTTCTCCGCCTAATTTTTTTATCGTTTCTTCCACTTGCTGCATACCCCCATTGGTGCTTGAACGGGGCACAGCATCGTGTTCACCAGTGGTGCAAAGCAAGCGTACATCCTGCCCAAAGTATTTTGACATCACCGAACAGACCATGCGGCTGTTTTGCTCATCAGCCATCTTGTCGCGCAGCAGGTCGCTGCTAAAGTTAATCACAATCGTGCTGCCATCCACATCAATTAAGCGGGAGGAATTCAGGAGAGCGCTGGTGACGGTGTTGCGGGTCTTTACAGCCCGTTTGAGCGAATCCCAGTGCTCCTGAACCAGATCCAGGGTCAGGGGTGCATTAATCGGTGTGAGTTGTTCTGCCGCGGCTGGTTTTGGGGCAGGCTCCGTTGTGGCAGAAATCACCTTTGCCTTAGGATTTGGCTTCGATTGGGCTTTCTCAGGCTCTGGTTGAGGGGACGTTGCAGTTGGAGGCGAGACGTCAGGTGCCAGAGCTTCCGCATAGGCGAGTTCAAGCCCAAGGCCGGGGTGCCAATTGGCCTTCAGCTCAATGGCTGCATTGGTGAAAGCCTGGATCATGCTGACCAGCTGGTTCAAGCTGAAGCGGGCGGCGTGTTCTTCCATAGTAGCGCGCACCTCAGGTGTGAGTTCAAGCTGTTTGCCAGCTTCCATCTTTATCACCAGCAAGTTTCGCAGGTAATCCACCACCTGGCGGGCAAACTGACGCGGATCCGCGCCGCTATCGAGCGCCTGGTAAATGATTTCGAGCCCTTTGCCGCTGGAACCTGTCAGGCTGGCTTCCACCAGGTCGATCACAGCTTGATTTGTGGCAGTACCCAGGACGTCCTGGGTAATTGATAGGGTAATTTTCTTCGAGATTGATGAAAGCTGGTCCACCATCGAAATCGCGTCGCGCAATGAGCCAGTAGCCTGGCGAGCTATCAGGGTCAGGGCGTCATCATCGATTTTAATTTTTTCCTGTTTGCAAAGTTCCTTGAGCTTCTGAACAATGACTGGCACCGGGATGCGGCGGAATTCATGACGCTGACAGCGCGAGAGCACCGTGGCAGGGATTTTGTGGATTTCGGTGGTGCAAAGGATAAAGATCACATGGGATGGGGGTTCTTCCAGCGTCTTCAAGAGGGCGTTGAAAGCCGAGGTGGAAAGCATGTGAACTTCATCGATGATGTAGACCTTGAAGCGACCCTGGGAGGGGGCAAAATTGATCTTGTCGCGCAGCTCGCGAACATCATCCACGCTGGTATTGGAGGCGGCGTCAATCTCGATCAGGTCCAGGAAACGACCATCGTTGACCGCAAGGCAGTTCGCGCAGTGGTTGCAAGGACGTTTTTCGAGCGATTCCTCCAGGCAGTTGACCCCTTTTGCCAGCAGACGCGCGCTGGTGGTTTTGCCTGTGCCTTTGGGTCCGGCAAAGAGATAAGCATGCCCAACGCGGTCGGTCGCGATCGCGTTTTTGAGTGTCTGAACGATGTGGTCCTGACCAACGACCTCGTCCCAGAGGGCGGGTCGCCAGGTGCGGTAGAGTGCCTGAGACATGGTGAGTTTCCTTTAAGGTACCGTGAATTGGGTGTGTTCATTGCCCTGGCTGTCGAACAGGGTCAGAAGGTCGCCGCTCGCCCACAGTGCGGCATCAGAATTCCAGTGCAGTTCAGTGACAGTATCAGTGCCTGGACCGGTGTAGATGCTGACTGCGCCATTAGGGTAGAGCGTCAGATTGGGGAAGCGATAATTCCGACCGCCATCTGAGACAATCCGCCAGCCGGCAAGGTCCACAGCGCTTTCGCTCGGGTTGCGCAAAAGGATGTATTCCACCTGGATGTCGCCAGCACCAAAAACGCCTTCAATGCGCAGCAGGCGGTCTTCCAGGATTTGCATGGTTGGCTTGCTTAAGGAGGGAAATTGCACACCCTGGATAGGGGTGATGATTGGCTGGGTGGGTTCTGCGTTCGGCATCGGGTTTTTTTGCTGCCAGAAGTAGAGCACAGTCAGCAATGTTGCAGCTGTAACAAATACGTTAAGCAGAATAAATGGGAGAGTCTTTTTCAAAAATTTCATTGTGCAAACCTCCCTAATAATAGCATAAAAGCCCACAGGACGCGCTTGATTATTGGATGAACTCAGGCTTGAAAACAGGGAATAGAGGTGGAGGGGTGGGGCAGGTTTTGCTTAATCGAAAAGAAAAAGAAATTTAACAAACTGCTAACATTTCTTTTATATGGAGTTAACTAACGCGGGTTAGTATATTACAGTTCGTGCAACAATTGTTTCTCTCCTTTCAAATTGCACGGACAGGATCGGATTGTGACAAAACACTTTTTTGATCGAAACTAAGACAGCCGCAGGTGAGGCGGCTGTTTTAGTTTAAGGCGGGAATTGGCAATTTTTTGTAGGGAACGAACCCTGCCCTGACAGCAAAGCGGATAGGGTGTCCCGTTCGATGTTTTTCTGTCATTGCGAACTTCTTTTGTGAAGCAATCTACACTGCTAATAGAGCACACTATTCATTACATTTGTAAGCGCTCATTTTTGTCTGAACACACACATTTGAGATTGCCACGACCTTTGCCAAATTATTGCTTGGTGCAACAATAACATTTTCCTGGCAAAGGTCTCGCAATGACAAGCGGCGTGTCATCCCAAGCGTACTAACTCGCCCTGTGTCTATGCAACTAACCCAATGCCAGTTCCCGGATATGGTCGATGTGATCACGCTGATGCCACAGCAAGCGCCGCACGAGCTTGCGCGCGCTCCATTTTTCCTGTTGATGTTCAAAAACTGTGTCGAAACCAACAAGTTCCGGCAAATAGTGGTTCGTCATTTTAGCGCTGGCATCGAGCAGTTGGATGGCATCACCGTTTTGATCATGCTTTGGGATCTCAAACCCCAGGCGCGAAAAGTACCATGGCTCAACCCGGGCGATATGCTTCAGGATGCCCTCAAATGTCCAGCGCTGCCCTTCAAATGCGCGCTTGAGCATCTCGGCCGGAAGCGTTTCTACTCCCGCCAGCAGCTCCTCTCGCTGCCAGTTATAAATACAAATAGCTCGTCTGATTTCCTCTTCACTCAATGGAACCAGGTCTGAACGGAAGAATGCATTTACCTCATGAGTGCTTCCGTCAACCTCAACCGGAAAGACCTCAAAGGTCTCTTCAACATGCATGTCCAGTCCTTCAATTTGCACCCAAGGCTGGTCGGTATGAAGATTAAGCCAGCTTTCGAAGGTCAGTATCTGGCGCGGCATGCGAATTAATGCTTCAGCATCGTCTGCGCCATACGTGAATACGCCCGGATAGTCAAGCGCCCAGGCAAGCGTGCGACCTTCCACGTTGCGTTCGATTCCGATTTGGATTAAGGTCATGACTTAGTTGTAAAAAATCGGCAGATGCCCCAGGGCGATGACCTGCCGCCACTCAGCGCGATCCCCCTCAGTCAGAATAGCCGCTTCAGCGCTTACCTTGCCGCCAGCTTTTTCTGCCACCAGGTGCATGCCCTGTAGGGTGGAACCGGTGCTGATGACATCATCCAGAAGTATGACCTGCTTATCCTTCAAGAGTGCGATGTCCTTCTCGTCCAAAAATAGGTTTTGGGTTTTGCCGGTTGTAATAGATAGTGTCTCTGCTTTTAGAGCCTCGCCCATGTAGGGTTTGTACTCTTTGCGCAGCACTACATAGGGTTTCTGAGTGACTTTTGAAAGCTCGTGGGCGATTGGAATGCTCTTGGCTTCGGCAGTCAAGATCACATCATAAGGGATGTCTGCCAGTTTTTCGGCCAGAGCGCTTGCGCAGGCACTTACCAATTCCACATCCCCAAGAATATTTAAGATCGCAATCCGCATGCCCGGCTTGACCTCAAAAAGCCGCAAGTCGCGCCTAATGCCTGCAATGTCGATTGAATAGATTTCTCTGTCTTCCATCCTATCTCCTTTAAAATAATAATCCATTAGATTTTAGTACAATCTGGCTTTAAAAAACTATTTTTGGGGATTAAAGCAACTAATGCCGTGGACGCCGACCACGGCATTAGTATTTAAGGAGGAGAAGAAGAAGAGAAGTCGCCCTTTCAAAGTCTATATTACAATAAACATTAGCAAATAGCTTGATGATTAACCTACGATTACCCTACGATATTGAGATTAAGGTAAAAATGGCCCTAATTGAAGGAATAAATCTAAAAACCCCCATCGGCTGGCTGCGGATTGAAGCCCGTGCCGGCGAATTAACCAGTATTACTTTGGCTAATTCGCCTGCACCGATGGAATCGAACCAGTCTTCTCTGCTAAATGATGCCTCACAGCAATTGCAGGCTTATTTTGACGGCAGAACACAGGACTTTTTGCTGCCTTTGGCTTGGAGCAGCATCGCGGGCTTTCGGCGGGATGTCTTGCAGGTTGTAGCAGGTATTCCTTTTGGTGATTTGAAAACCTATGGTGAAATTGCGAAAATTGTCGGCAAGCCTGGCGCTGCGCAGGCAGTTGGGGCAGCAGTTGGCAGCAATCCCTGGCTAATTGTGGTACCCTGCCATAGGGAGATCGGATCAGACCGAAGTCTGCATGGGTATTCTGCGCCTGGAGGGCTGGACACTAAAGCCTGGCTTCTCCGCCACGAAGAACACAAAATTATCAGAGGCAAAGTGAGCCTCAAAGGGAGTTGTGATGGAAAATAATCAGGAATCAGAATTTCGCTCAGGTTTTGTAGCACTAATCGGCAAACCAAACGTGGGCAAGAGCACCTTGCTCAACCGCCTTTTGGGGCAGCCGATTGCGGGCATCTCTGCCAAACCGCAGACCACCCGCAGGCGCCAGTTGGGTATCCTCACCGCCAAGGATTATCAGATCATTTTCGTCGATACACCCGGTCTTACGGACGCCAAGGACAAGCTCGCCAAATCGATCAATTCAGAAGTGCAATTTGCACTGAACGACTCGGACCTTTTAGTGCTTCTGGTTGATGCCAGTAATCCAGCTGAAATGATGGATGAGAAACTCTTGGACGCAATCCAGGCTTCGAGAACGCAGCAGCCTGTGTTGGTCGTTTTCAATAAGGCGGACCGCCTGAACAAATCCACTTTTGCACAACTTTCTTCCTTATACCGCGAAAAACTCCCGCAGGCACGCACACTGCAAATCTCCGCGTTGGATGGGTCAGGGGTAAAAACGATGCTGCAGGAGATTGTTGGCTTGCTTCCGCTGGGTCCGCAATATTTTCCGGAAGAACAAATAACAGAAGATTACGAGCGGGATATCGCGGCAGAGATGATCCGGGCAGTCTGCATGGATATGTTGGCCGAGGAAATGCCCTACTCGATTGCCACACAGGTGCAATCATACAAAGAGCGTGAAAATGGCACACTCTACATCGACGCGACAATCTATGTGGAACGCGAGAGCCAAAAAGGGATCGTAATCGGGCGAAAGGGCCAGATGATCCGGGAAATTGGCACCAAAGCGCGCGAGGAACTGGAACGCGTTACCGGGCAAAATGTCTTCCTGGAATTGGTGGTCAAAGTACAAAAAGATTGGAAGAACGATCAGGCATTTCTGAAACAAATTGGCCTCTCGGGTGGCTAACTTGGCAGAAATAATCCGTGTGCTCCCGGTAGTGGGAATCGCTTTTGTGAGCCTGATCAACTGGGTCTCAGCCTGGCAAATGCGGATGATCCCTTATTACGTCACAAAACCTATTGTGTTGTTGGGTTTGATCCTGTTCTTGGTTTTGCGAGTGCCTATCACCCCGACGCGGCTGCCATTCCTGCTCGGCCTGGTCTTTTCTTTGCTTGGCGATATTTTTCTGATGCCCAGGGGCACGCGTTGGTTCTTGGTTGGCATGGGAGCCTTTTCGGTTGCCCAGCTTATGTATATCTGGGGATTTAACCTCTCTATGGTCACACTGCCAGTTTTGGTCGTGGGGTTGGTCGCTTGGCTTGTGGGTGTGATTCTTATTCACATGCTGGTAAACAGATTTTCA
>DJGU01000012.1:16677-17531 GCA_002432795.1 Anaerolineaceae bacterium UBA5838 | reverse complement strand
CTTAGCAATTTCTCAGCAATTTCGGTACTGGTTTTCACTGTCAACTGAGGTTGTGTCATCACGCCCTGGTTGACGCTCACCTTGCCGTCGTCCAACACCACACCCCACTCGCCCCCACCTTGGCCGGTCAGGTTGAATTGGATCCGCCCATTCAAATCTTTTATATCTTCAGCATCCACCATCCCTGGTAAAGAATTTATCAATGTATTGAAATCGGTCATTTCAGCTCCTTTTGATATTAGAAATTTATAAAGTTTATCGTTTTTTCAAACTGCATGCCTTTAAGCTGATGTATAATACTATGTGTCAAAGCAGGAGCAGTGATTCCTGTAAATTTAGTATAAGCTTTCAAGGAGAAAAATGGAAAAATACGAATGCATCGCCTGTGGTTACATCTACGATCCAGCCATCGGTGACCCCACCGCCGGAATCGAACCTGGCACATCATTTGAAGACTTGCCCGAAGATTGGGTCTGCCCCGATTGCGGCGTTGGCAAGGATCAATTCGAGATAATCAGCTAACATCAACCAATCATCCAAGTAAAACGGCCTGAACCTTCAGGTCGTTTTTGCTTTCCCAAAATCGGGCAATTCACGGCAAAGCAGAACCCCACAGCCTGTGGTTCCGGGCAGGATACTGGTAAAATAAATCTACCCTCAGACTACTCACTTAATGCTCGACCTGAGAGGTAAAACAGAAAAAATAACAAAAAAGGAGCTTGCTAATGTTTCAAGATTTTGGAGAGGCATCGAAATTCATTAAGGACAATGAGGTACGTGTAATTGACCTCAAATGGGGCGACCTCTTTGGTCGTTGGCACCATGTTTCGCTATCAGCTGAGTCTTTTACGCCG
>DJGU01000012.1:0-16583 GCA_002432795.1 Anaerolineaceae bacterium UBA5838 | reverse complement strand
ACTCTCTCCTTCCTGGCGGATATCTACGAAGCCGATAGTAAAGTGCGCTTTGATTTTGATCCACGCCAGATTGTGGCCAAGGCTGAGGCTTATCTGAAAAAGACCGGCGTTGCCGATCGTTCTATCTGGGGACCGGAATACGAATTCTTTATCCTGGATGAAGTCAGCTACGATAACCGCCTGAATGCCAGCTCTTATTCCATCGTCTCATACGAATCCGATTGGATCGAGAACCCCACCACCAATGGCTACCTGGTTTCCAATCACCGGGGATATCATCAAATTGCTCCGGGCGATCAGAACCAGGATCTGCGCAATGAAATTTCGCTGATGATGGAAGATTTCGGTTACAAAGTAAAATACCACCACCACGAAGCCGGTGGCCCTGGGCATGGCGAGATTGAACCCCCTCTTCAGGACATTTTCAAATCCACCGATGGCTCCATGATGGTCAAGTACCTGGCGAAGAACCTGGCATATGGGGAGGGCAAAACTATCACCTTTATGCCAAAACCTTTTTTCGGCGCTGCAGGCAGCGGCATGCACTTCCATCAACTTCTGTTCAAAGATGGTCTCAATGTTTTCTACGATGCCAGAGGCTATGCCAATCTGAGCGAAACAGCCTTGTATTACGTGGGCGGCATTCTCGACCACGCCGCGGCTCTTTGCGCTCTCACAAATCCCTCAACCAACTCCTTCAAGCGCCTTGCGCCAGGTTTTGAAGCTCCCACCAGCTGCTTCTTTGGTAAGGGCGATCGCAATGCTGCTGTCCGTGCCCCCAAGTATGCCACTGACCCGAGTGAAGTGCGGGTTGAATATCGCACACCGGATGGCACCTGCAACCCCTATCTGGCAATCCCTGCCATGCTGCTGGCAGGACTTGACGGAATTGCCCGAAAAGTTGACCCACGCGAAGCAGGCTATGGGCCTTTTGATGACGACGTACTGGCCTGGCCGGAATCCGAACAAAAACGCATCAAAAAAGTCCCCTTCTCGTTCAACGAAGCCCTGGACGCCCTCGAAAAGGATCACGATTTTCTGACCAACTCCGGCGTATTCTCAGAAGAGTTCATCAGTTTTTGGGTGAAAACGCTGCGCAAAGAGGCGATTGACATTCTGACCCGTCCGATCCCGATCGAAATTGAGCGCTATCTGGATTGCTGATTGCTCTGGGAACCAAAAAAGCACCTGCCAATGAGCAGGTGCTTTTCATTTTCTTTTTGTTTTGAGAATTCCTTCGAAAATTCGTCTTTGAAAACCTACTATTTTCCAAATTATTGACGTATAATGATGTCACTATACTCGTTCAAGATTGGAGGAAATTCTTATGGCAAGTGTTACGTACGATCATGTTTGGAAACGTTTTGGTGACGTAGTCGCCGTGCAAGATCTTAATCTTGCAATCGAAGATCAAGAGTTCTTAGTCCTTGTTGGTCCTTCCGGCTGCGGCAAGACGACAGCCCTGCGCTGTCTCGCTGGTTTGGAAGAAATCTCAGAGGGTGAAGTGCTCATTGGCGACCAGGTCGTCAACGACATTGCCCCCAAAGATCGCGACATCGCTATGGTTTTCCAGAGCTATGCCCTCTACCCACACATGTCTGTCTACGACAACATGGCATTTGGCTTGAAACTGCGTAAATTTGACAAAGCCGACATCGATCGGCGTGTCAAAGAGGCAGCTCAGATCCTCGGTATCGAAGGCCTGCTTAAGCGCAAGCCCAAGGAGCTCTCTGGCGGTCAGCGTCAGCGTGTGGCTGTTGGGCGTGCTATTGTGCGCGAGCCAAAGGTTTTCCTCTTCGATGAGCCCCTCTCAAACCTTGACGCGAAACTTCGCGTCCAGACCCGCGCTGAGCTTTCCAAGCTCCACAAGCGCCTTGAGACCACCTTCATCTATGTCACTCATGACCAGACAGAAGCTATGACCATGGCATCCCGGATTGCCGTCATGAACAAGGGCAGACTGCAGCAGCTCGATACGCCGCAGGTGCTCTATGATCAACCAGCAAACCTCTTCGTTGCCGGCTTCATTGGCTCTCCTGCCATGAACTTCTTCAATGGCAAGGTCTATATAGAAGAAGGCGTAATGTTCGTGGACATGGGCTCCTTCCGTCTCCGTGTTCCTGATCACGATGTTTCCCACTACGAAAGCGTCATTGGCAAGGACATCATCTTCGGCATTCGTCCTGAAGATATTCACAATCCCGAGTATGCCCCTCCCAGCATCATTGCCGAACCTGTGGATGTAACCATCGATGTAACCGAGCTGATGGGCAACGAGATTTTCCTTTACCTCGTCAACGGCGATCATAGTTTCATCGCTCGCGTTGATCCCCGCACTAAGGCGGTATATGGTGAAAAGATGCGGGTTGTCTTCAACATGGACAACTTCCACATCTTTGATCCCAGCCTTGACCCGGAAAACCCACCCGTTGTCTAATTTCTATGATCAAAAAAAGACCCCCGTTTTCGGGGGTCTTTTAGTTTACGCAACAGTCTTCAACTTGCGCTTGCGTGTCAGTAACACCAGCAGGACCCCAACAACCAGTGCAAAAATCAGAACCAGCGCAAAAGCATCCCGCCAGAATACGAAGGGAAACAGGCGAATGAGTGTGCTGGATTGATCGAAGAGCCAGGTGCCATCCGCGAAAAAGAGCCGGTGAAAACTGTCAAAGAGGGTATCGAAACTCACCAGCAAGAAGATCAACAGCGCGCCAATAAAGCCTAAAGTCACCCAGCCGCCAGCCTGGAATGCCTGCCGCAGCGAGCTCCATTGCCCCATGATCAAAAACCAGCCGAGCATTGCCACGCTCAGTCCGATGATGATATACCAGGCAAGCAGAGCACCCTGAACAACCTCTTTTACATCCACCATATGCGAAAGCTCAGATTCGGTAAAAATCTTTTGACCTTGAAAGTTCTGCAGGTTGCCAAGGTAGTCAATCGGCTCACTGTTGGTAAGATAGCGGATGGAATAGCCCGCCCACTGCTTGCGCTCGCGAGTTTCCATGCCGTAGGGGTCAAGCGGAAAACTTGCGCGATCATACTCGAACTCAGCAAACGCCGGGCTCATAATCAGCCTCACCCCACCCATCAGGACGATGAAGGGAATGAACAGTGCCAGAATAACGACCAAAATTTTGTTAATTTTCATAGAATTCCTTTAGGTATATTAAGTTAATTATAGTCCTTTAAATAAGAGACTCTATTCATTGTAAGGGCGGAATACGCCTCTTTTCACCACTCCGCCAAAAAAAGCGTTGGTCGTAGGGCGGAATGCGCCTCTCATGCGCACTCCGCCAGTGGGGACCCTTTCTGCCGTGTGGTGGAATGCGCCTCTTTTGTGCTCTCCGCCAATGGATACGCTGCCTACCAAAAGCGTCGGAGTGAGACTGCGCCAGGCTCATGCCATGCCAAAATTCTGGTACAGTCTCCTTCCGACCTACAAAAAATTCAAATCATTCCCCGTAAGATGGTCGTGTGGTGGAATACACCTCTCTTCACCACTCTGCCAAAAAAACGCGTTGGTCGTAGGGCGGAATGTGCCTCTCTTGCGCACTCCGCCAATGGATACGCTGCCTACCAAAAGCGTCGGAGTGAGACTGCGCCAGGCTCTCGCCATGCCAACATTCTGTGACAGTCTCATTCCGACCTACAAGACAGCACACTTTGCCAGAAACGTAAAAAAAAAGAGGCTGACCCAAACGGTCAACCTCTCAGGCTGGGGGCAAAGGAGTCGAACCTCTACATACAGATTCAGAGTCTGCTGTCCTGCCATTAGACGAGCCCCCACTAACGAATGCCAATATTACCACATTCCTGCTTTTTCTTACAAGGGTTCTTCCCGGAATTCTTTGTCCTGGCTGCGCATTTTGATGTTCTCAACCAGCCCAATTCCCAGCAGCATTGAAACGAGCGAGCTGCCGCCATAGCTGATGAAAGGCAAGGTCAGCCCCGTCACAGGCAGCAACCTTAAGTTCACCCCCACATTCACAATCGTCTGAAATCCCATCAACACGCCAAAGCCATAGGCAATCAGCGAGCCATAGGCATCCGGTGCGTTTTGGGCCACCTTGAAACAGCGCACAATCACGAAAATCAGTGCCGCCAAAACAAGAACCGTCCCAACAAAGCCAAACTCATGCGCCAGCACAGAAAAGATGAAGTCGTTGTGTCGGATCTTCAGAAAACGCAGCTGCACTTGTGAGCCCTGTCCATAACCCTTGCCAAACCATCCTCCCGAGCCGATGCTGATAAGCGCCTGGTCAACATTGTAGGTGTCTCCATATCGCGCATCCTCATCTGGAGCGATGAAAGTGGTGATGCGGGCTTTTTGGTAATCCGCCAGGTAAGGAAAATCAAGCAGAAATGAAATTCCAATGAAGAGCACAGCTGCGCCAACCATGATCAGGATATATTTCGTTTTCAATCCGCTGATCCATAGCATGGTTGCCCAGGTCACAAAAATCACGATGCTGGTGCTAAGGTTAGGCTGGAGCAGAATCCAAAGGACAATGCCGAATGTCAGAGCCAGACTCCTGCCAATGGTCATCCAATTATTGATGCGGTCAATGTTATTCGAAAAAAAGCTGGAAAGCGAAAGGATGATGGCTATTTTCGCCAGCTCGGCTGGCTGGATCGTCACAAGACCAGTCTCCAGCCACCTGGCAGCGCCAAACCTCGCCCCACCAAACACAAACACCAATAGCAGCAGCAACGCCACCACCACATAAAAGGGTCTGCTGAGCGTCTTCCAGATGTGGTAATCAAACGAGGCGCTTAAAAACAAGATCACCAAACCGATGATCAGGAAGGTTGCCTGGCGTCTTGGATGGTCCACCAGGGTGGGGTTACCGGCAATAGCCGACGAGATCAAAGCCACGCCAAAGACACACAGCAGCAGCACCACCGCAAAAAGTGGGATGTCAAACCGTTTCCAGATCTCACGCGTGTTCATAAGATTTTAAACTTCCTCGCCACTTGTTCCTGCAATTGGATGGCACCCGAATCATACCTGATTTCAAGCGCTGATGCGTTGAATAATTTTTTAGGAACTTCCACCATTTGACCACATAAGCTTAGTCCGGTACCAGCATATCGCAAAACACACACTCGCGAAAGTTGATCCCCACCACATCCAACTTTCACAGATCCTCTTACTGTGCCCCAAACAACGAGACTGCCAAAGGCTATGACTTCCGCTCCTTCAGGCACATCGCCAATCACCACGCCATTTACCCTAAAAGCCACTTTTTCGCCCTTTTCCAAGGGTTTAATGTGCCACTCAACTCCATGCCCATCCTCTGATGATTGCGGGTTTTCGGGCTTTCCAGTTGTGTTTTGCGCCGAAATGCTGGTCTGGAGTTCAAAACTCCGAGCAGAAGCCAGGGTTGTTTCTGAGGTAGTTAACACTGCCCACAGGCAGACTCCTTCATCAGATAAATCGCGTAAGAGCCTAAAAAGCTGGTCTTGCGACCAATCCGCGCCGCCAACATCCAGGGCAATCCGCCCGCCTTTAAAAAAGCGTTCCTGGGTCTGGATGCGCGAGATCAACATATCTCTCTGCAGATACCAGGCTTTCTCGGGCAAACCGATCAAAACCCCACCTTTTATTCCGCGAACACTTATCTCTTCCACGAATAGCAACCTATTGTATTACCGGAGCGTAATCGTTTTGCTGCAGATCCTGATCGACCTGTTTCAATTGGAAATACGCATCGATCGTGAATTTGGCAATAGGAGCAGCAACTGTTGAACCTTCAGCACCGTGGTAGACAAAGGCAGCCACGACAATTTCCGGATCATCATATGGCGCGTAGCCCACGAACCAGGCATGCGCCGGCCATGACCCTGGTATGCAAAGTCCCTCTCGATTTGCCCAGTCATCACAGAACTCGGCCGTACCGGTCTTGCCAGCCACTTTCCAGGGATTATCCTGGAATTCGTACCAGGCAGTACCGTCATCCCGCGTCACCATCTCCATACCCTGTTTGGCAAGATCAATCACCCATTGTTCTACCACCTTAAGTTCGTTGGTGCGATTATTGCCTTCATAGGTAGCAATCATCGGATCTTTGGTAATATCCCAAAGGATTTCTGGCTCTGATTCATAAGTGACATTACCGTCATAATCAGTGATTCTGTCGATGATGGTCAGTTTATAGTGCTTTCCGTCATTGACAATGGTATTAATCGAATTCAACACCTGCACTGGCGTCGCCAACACGTAACCCTGCCCGACTGCCGCCAGATAGGTGTCGCCGGTTGCCCAGTTTTCGCCAATGTTCAGACGTTTCCATGTAGGGTTGGGCAGCAATCCATCTGCCTCACCTGGCAATTCAAGTCCGGTCGTTTGACCGTAGCCGAGCGCCGCCGCGTACTCATCCATGCGCCAAATGCCCAATCCGCCCCCATCCACTTCACCTTCATAGCCGCCACCCACCTTATACCAATACACGTTACAGGAATAAGAAATACCGTGCAAATAATCCACCTGGCCGTGCCCGGCACGATCCCAGCAGTAATAGTTTTGCAACGTGCCAATATCGGTTTCATAAAATTGCTGGCGGAGGGTAATCATACCCGGGTCTTCAATCGTCTGATAAGGCGTGACCACGTCTTCGTTAAGGACTCCCAGGGCAGAGACCATCTTGTAAACGGAGCCAGGCGGCAATTCGGAACTTATAGCTTTGTTGAGCAAAGGTTTGTGTTCGTCAAGACTGAGCTGCTCATAATAGTAACTCGGGATGAACTGAGCCATGCGGTTATTTTCGTAGCCCGGATAAGACACCATCGCCAGGATCTCGCCTGTCTTGGCGTCCATCGCCACCACAACGCCCATAGTGCTCAGGATCTCATTTTGCCAGAGCATGTAGCGCTCATTCCAAAAATCGAGCTCGTTCACCAATGCTGCGTGCGCTGCTTGCTGCAAACGATAGTCGATCGAGAGATAAACATTTTCGCCAGGCACAGGGTCCACAGGCTCTTCGATGTCCCGCACGATCTCACCACCCACCGTCACCTCCACCACGCGGCGTCCATTGGTGCCAGCAAGAACATCCTGCATCGAGTTTTCGATGCCCATGTAGCCCACTTTATCCCGCCCTGAGACGAAACCTAAGTCAGTGTAGTAGTCCAACAGCACTTCCGGGATCGGTCCGAGAAACCCAATGATTTCCGCGGTTTGATCGCCGGTTGGGTATTCCCGGATCTGTTCAATTTCCACATCAATGCCAGGCCAGTTTACGCTTTTTTCCCGGATAATCATTGCCGTTTCTTTATCGATATTACATTTCAGGCGTGTTGCCTGAAAAGGCCACAAACTGTCGGCAATTTCTACCACCTGTTCAATGCCCAAGGTGGTGTAGCAAGGTGTAAAGGCACCTGCTGTCTGATCGTTGACCTCACCCTGACTGACAGGAATATCAATCAGAACGCTTAACTGGTCAAAAATCTCTCGAATTTTTCCCTCTGAGTCTGGCAAATTGGCCGGCGTCACTGTAACGTTGTATTGCGCCACATTGCGAGCCAAAACAATGCCATTTCGGTCGAAGATCATCCCTCTTTCCGTTGGGATACTGATGACCCGCGTGCGATTGTCTTCCGCCTGCGCGGTATACTCCTCGCCATTAAGAATCTGATAGTTAAAAAGTACTGCGATGTAATAGATAAACACCACCGCAATGATCAGATAAATCCAGCGAAAACGCTTGAGATCGATTGTCGGTTTTTCATAATTACCGTTATTCATACTTGGGCTCCTTGTGGATACAGCCACATACTCAATTCCCTTACCATGGCGTGCACAGGGATTGCTAAGAACATGTTAAGAAATACAGCCGGCAGGACCACATTTACGAGTGCCTCAGAAAATACGAATGGAATTCGCAGGACAAACAGAGTAGCAATCGATAGCAGATGCTCCAGGATGGTTGCGCTAAAAGTGAGCAGGAACATCCCCAACAGCGGTGTCTGCCATACTCGCTGTTTCAAAGTCAGGGACACAAGATAAACTGCCATGTAGACCAACATTGGCACGAAATAGGGTAAAGCGGAAACAAGTCCGACAACTCCACCCATAATCAGAATCAGGATCCAGAATCTTTTGTGTTTTTGATGCAAGCAAAGCGCAATAATCAGCAAGAGCACCAAATCAGGACTGCCCGAAAGGATCATCCACCTGCTAAATACTCCATATTGGAGCATCATAGCAAGCACAAAACTCATTCCATATACCAGATAAATTAACACAGGCAAACCTCAGGGTACTAACGGTGAAATGTCGACAGCGTCAAAATTGGTAATGACCAGCACCGCACCTAGAGTTGAAAAATCAACAATAGCTTGGACAGAACCTGTCTGAAACAGCGCGTTCTGACGCGACTGCAACGAAAGCACCTGACCCACAAAGATGTTTGGCGGATAAGTTCCTCCCAAACCAGACGTAAGAATAACCTCACCAATGTCCACCTTTGAATCAATCGGCACCATATCGAGGCTGACTTCCCCAGTAATAGAACCACGAACCTGTCCTTCAACGTTAGCATTCTTCAGACGCACATTGACGACCGAACCAGCATCCGTTATTAACTGAATCCGCGCGGCATCTGAAATGACTGCATCGATCCGCCCCACCAAACCCTGCTGAGTTACCACCGGCATGCCAAAACGTATGCCATCATTAGAGCCCTTGTCAATAACGATATACTGCAGGTAGGGACTGATCTCCCGCCCGATTACCGTCGCAGCCACATACTGATGGTCTGGATTGTTGCGGGCAAAATCCAATAAAGTATAGAGAATTTCAGCCTGAGCCAGGTTTTCCTGCAGGGCGATGATCTCGCTTTGAAGCTGTGCTACCTCATTTCGCAGCACCATATTCTCTTCACGCAGGGTTGCCATATCACGGGGGGAGCCAAAGAAGTCGCTGAATGCCAGGTAACGTTCAGAAATCCAGCTCTGAGCAGAAATCAACGGGCTGACAGAAACGCTGAAAATCGGCGTCAGATAACCTGAGATCGCCAGCACAAGCACGCCGACTATCACGATAATTAAAATCAGGTTCCGTAGATTTTTTGCAGAAAATAGATTGCGCATATCGAATCTGGTCTATCCAGATCGCAAGGAAATTTAACCTTGCGAATTCGTGTAAGGATCCCGTTCGATGCCAACGAGTAAATTTTCGTATAGTTCCATGTCGTCCAACACCATTCCACAGCCACGCGCCACACAAGTCATGGGGTCTTCCGCCACCCAAACTCTCACATGGATCTCATTCGAAAGACGCTCAGCCAAACCTTGAAGTTGGGCGGTTCCTCCCGCCAGGCAAATGCCGTTATCCATCAGATCCGAGAGAATCTCGGGGGGGGATTCGTCCAGGGCATCCTTGATAGTATCCACGATCACCTGAACCGAGGGCGAAAGCGCTTCGCGGATCTCAATTGACGAGATTTCGATTGCCTCAGGCAGACCTGTGATCAGATTGCGTCCGCGCACATCGACCGTCTTCTCTTCCTTGAGCGGGTAAGCGGAACCAATCGCGATTTTCACCTTTTCAGCCATCTGTTCGCCAATGAACAAGTTGTACTTACCGCGGATATACTCGATGATATCCTGATCCAATTCATCCCCTGCTACCCGCAGAGAACGGGAAATGACAATACCGCCGGTGCTGATCACAGCCACCTCAGTGGTACCCCCGCCGATATCGACAACCATGTTGCCAGAGTCCACATCAATGGGCAGACCAGCCCCAATTGCCGCCGCGGCAGGTTCGAGAATCATGTATGTTTCCCGCGCCCCTGCAGACATGGCGGCATCATAAACCGCACGTTTTTCTACTTCCGTTGCACCCGATGGGATGCCAATGACGACCCGCGAATGCGGGAAAAGCACTATGCTGTTTTCGTGAGCTTTGCTGATAAAGTACTCAAGCAGCGCCTGGGTGATGTCATATTCCGAAATCACTCCATCACGCAGCGGTCTGAGTGTGACCATATTGGCTGGGGTACGCCCCACCATTGCCTTCGCGGCAGCTCCGATCTTCAGCGGTTCACGGGTGCGTTTATCGATCGCAACCCAGGAAGGTTCGTTGATGACGATGCCCTTGCCCCGGACATTGACCAATGTGTTAGCAGTGCCAAGGTCAATTCCCAGGTCTTGTGAAAGTAACCCAAGCAGCCATTTTATGGGGTTAAAGAAAGCCAATGTTTGTTCTCCGTCCAATATTCCTTGAGAATAATGAACGCAATTATAACATAACAGGCTGAGTACTAATTGAGCGCAACGTCAAGCCTTGACAGAACGTCAAGCCTCTAAAATTCAGCTATGCACCTATGTTCCCCCTAAAACCGCTCGCC
The DNA here is from genome assembly GCA_002432795.1 of Anaerolineaceae bacterium UBA5838. Classification (GTDB taxonomy): domain Bacteria; phylum Chloroflexota; class Anaerolineae; order Anaerolineales; family Anaerolineaceae; genus Mesolinea. Next base: position 6,228 of record DJGU01000012.1, on the reverse strand, counting down.
TCCTGAGGGCGTAGCCTGTGCCCCCAGGATACCATGCATCAACGAAAACTAAGCCCAATTTCCCTTGTCAGCCCAAAACATAATCCTATTAAGCTTTAGTTATCTCAAACCGTGCTGGGTCTTAGAGGTTTTTAGCAATCAAGTATTACCCACATAACGGTTGTTTTGAATTTTGATTTTTTATATATTTTGGTTTTTTGCCACCGAAAAGCATTATGTAATTAAAAGAGGGCTATAAGAAGCCCTCTCTTATAAAGCAACGATTAATTATTGAGATCAGCCTTGAAAGGCAAAAAGTTTATGTGTTTAAGACTCAGCCTTTTTAATCTCACTACGAACCCTAATGGCAAAGTAAACAAGGAACCCTCCACCAATTAATCCAAAGATGCCTAATATGCTTGGTAAAACAATGGCACCTGCAAGTGGGTTAAGCAATAACCAAATTCCTATCAAAATGCTCAAGATGCCATAAATTACAGCGCCAATGCCATCCCCTTGAACTCCCCGAGCGATTTCCATTATACCCATTGCAATACCAATGATAGCAATTATCGTTGTAAAAGTTGCAGATATTATTGTTGAAAAAAACAAAGGGCGCCCCAACACAGCGATACCTGCTACGATACCCAAAATGCCAATTATCAGGGACCAAAACCATGGCGCTTTTCCGGGTTTGGTAAAAATTCGGACGATTGAAAGGATCCCCTCAATAAGCCAGTAAATGCCTATGAACATGACAATCACTCCGGTTGTACTTACAGGCTGGGTTATGAGTAACAACCCTAAAATAACCGTGGCGATTCCCTCCAATAAAACTATCCACCACAAATCTGAAAGTTTATTTTGAGATTGAATTTCCATTTTAGTTCTCCTTTTCCGAAAGTTCGAATGTTATGTATTATACAATATGGTAGTGTCTTGTCAATGACCGACACCTCAAGACCGACACCTCAATGCGACATGTCAATGAACGCGACACGACTGGTTTGAATGTTACAATACTTGCATAACCGCATTAACTGGAGCAGCCATGAACACTTCCTTCACCCTATTTCGCCTTCAAGCCCAGGACACACTGCGGATGAAAATGAACGCCCGCTTGAAGGAGATCGAGCGCATCATTGCTGCCGATAAGGAAGTGAGCCAGGCTAAAGCCAAGCTGGTGGAAGCTCAGGGGATCAACCAATCTGCCGAGTCCGTCTTAAAGGGATTAGCTGACCAAGTGAAAGAAAAGAAGCTCAAGCGTGACCTAACCCAGTCAAATCTTTTCTCAGGCAAGGTCCGCAATCCGAAAGAGTTGCAGGACCTCCAAGCCGAAACTCAGGCACTGGCTCGAACAATCGCAAAACTCGAAGATGAACAACTGCAGGCGATGATGGCGCACGAGGAGACCACAGCAGCCTTGCAAGCCGCTGAAAGGGAACTTCAGCAGGTGTTGGATCGAAAAGCCTCCCAAAACTCCCTGCTGCTTGGCGAAAAACACAAAATTGAGTCTGAGATACCCCAGGTTGACGCCCAAAGACAGGCCTTAATTGAGCAATTGGATAAAGAGACCTTTATGATTTACCGCACGCTTCTGAAGAGCAAAGCCGGCAGAGCCGTTGCCGAAGTCAACGATGACACCTGCGGCGCTTGTGGCGTGACAGTGCCTCCTGCAGATATCCAGGCAGCCAAGTCGCCTAACGTGATTGCCTACTGCAAAAACTGCGGCAGAATTCTGTATAAACCCTGATTATTTGAGCACCAGGGGAACTAAAAATCGCTTGATGAGAGACTCAATCAAAATCAACAGCATGTAGAGCACAAGGGGTGTGAAATCAAAACCGGAGATCGGTTTGATCAGCTTGCGCAAAGGCCGCAGGACTGGGTCAATGATGCGCGCGATTCCCAATCGGAGAGCATTATCCGCGGGCAGAATGTAAGGCAAAAGCGTGCCAAGTACCAGAAAGATCCGCATTCCCTGTAACAGTAATAAAACGAAGCTGATTAAAAATTCCATATTAATTTTCCAGTGAGTAGATCCGCGGTCCGAGCAGCGCCGTTCCGATGCGGATGATGGTAGCGCCTTCCTCAACGGCAACGGAATAGTCAGCCGAAGTGCCCATGGAAAGCTCAGTCAATTTTAAACCCGGTATTTGCCGGTTTAGATAATCTCGCGCTTGACGTAAGCGCTGGAAGAATGGTCTGGAAAGCTCGGGGTTTTCGAACAAGGGCGGCATCGTCATCAGACCAGTCAGACGAAGGTGCCTAAGACTGAGGATTTCGTTGATGATGGGGAGCAAGTCTTCCCATTGATCGTTTTTCCAGGCTGGCAGACCCTCTTTTGAAGCTTCGCCGCTGACGTTTAGTTCCAGGAAAACCTCCAATGGTTGAGGTGAATCCTGGCTTGATCGGGCAGCGTCCAGCCTGCGCGCCAGTTTCAAGGTATCCAGTGAATGCACCCGCGAAAAGTTCGCGGCAACTGATGTAGATTTGCGGCTTTGCACGTGACCAATCATTTCCCAGCAGATTTCATCAAGATGAGCAAGTTGGTGTATCTTCTCAACTGCTTCTTCGGCATAATTCTCACCAAAGGATCGCAAACCGCAGGCATAACCTGCTTCAATCACGCTGACAGGTTGCCGTTTGCTCACTGCCAATATCAAAACATCGCTCAAACACCTGCCGCTCTTTTCAGCCGCAGGAGTGACCTTGGCTTCTATGATTTCAAGCCGTTCCTTGATTGTCTGAACCAGTTCAGCATTTTTTTCAGCCATCTCACTTCAAGGCGATCACCACTGCAAACCGACCGGTGATGCCTTCCTCCTTTCGGTAAGAATACCACTCATCCAGATTTTCAGCGGTGCAGAAGCCTGAGTTTTCAATTTGTTCCACGCCTGCCTGCCGCAATACCCATTCATTTGCCCCCCACAGATCCAGGAATAGACCATTCTCCGTTTTGGCAAAAAATTGGTCCGCTTTAATACCCCAGGCTTTAAGGAACTGCTGACGCACTTCCTCCCCCACCTGGTAGCATTTGCCGCAGATGGAAGGCCCTAACCCCACCCGCAGATCAGATGCCAGGGATCCATAACGCTTACCAATTGCGCTGACAGCTTCTGCGCCGATGCGCAGCAAGGTTCCCTGCCAGCCTGCGTGCACAATCCCCACCACTTTTTGGACTGGATCGTGAAACACAAGCGGCACACAGTCAGCAAAACGCATGATCAATGTAACCTCAGGCTTATCCGTAAAGATGCCGTCCGCTGGAGGGTGTTTTCTCTCAGGTGGGCGCGGCGCATCACCAAACAGAATAGTCTTCCCATGCACCTGCCATACATCAAAACGACTGGAATATGGACGCCCAAAAACCCTGAACAGCTTTTCATGATTGGCAAGCACATCAACTGGGTCATCCCCGTTGGTGCCGCCAAGGTTCAGGCTCTTATAAGGTCCCTTCGAGCTGCCCCCTATTCGGCTGAAGATTGCGTGATCCACTGCGTCATCATCGAAGCTGTCAAACTTGTAATAAACGAGTCCATCTTGCTGGAACTGCCGCATAATTTAGCGCGTCTGCCTTTCTATCGCCGCCTTGGCTTCCAAGCGCAAGCGCTCATCTCGAACGCTCTCCTCAACCGTCGGAAAGCCAAACCAGGCGGTAAACCAGCCAAAAGTAGCCCCGGTCAGAACCCGTAAAAATGGCGTGCTTTCATGCACAGGCAGCCAACTCAGAAAAGAGAGCTGCATCTGGCTTACAAGTTGCCAGACCCCGTCCAACCCCATCGGTCCGATTGCCAGCAGTATCCATAGCCACCAGGGTAAAGGTTGATATTTTTTCCTCGCAAAAACAAAAACCAAGCCAAAAAGCAGGAGTGAGCCGTAAATAGCGATGTCACGTTGACAGAGAGCTATCTTATAACCAGCGCTTTCGTTACCGATGAAGGCACTGGCAAGTTGCATGTCATCGCTCGGGTTTCCGGAGATTTGCGAATAGCTCAGCCTATCGGAGCCAGTCGGTACATCCTGTGGATAGTAAGCTTGTTCTCCAAAGAGAAAAAAGGAGCGGTAAGCCAGTTGGTGGCAAAGCGGTCGATAAAGCTGATAGATGCGTTTAGCTGGTTCCACCTGCCCAAGCCTCATCATTACCGGCGCGAGAATTGGCAGGAAGACGTATAAAGCCAGGATTATATTGATCAATGCCAGGTAGTGCCTTGAAAACCACAGAGAGAACCGTTCTCTCAAACCAAGTCGATCTTTGGAAGTCGCCGGTCGATAATCCGGGGAATTTGCGTTCTTATGGGCTTCACCAAGAGCCAGGCTGATTCTTTCAAAATCTTCAGGATTCACAACCTGCTTCTCATCAACACGTATGATCAATGTTTCTTCTCCGTGCTTCTTAAAGAAAGGTTGCTGACGAAGGTCGATCAGATGCAATTGGTGTGGAAAAGATACCTGAAGGGTTGAAAGCCAGGCTGTGATTTTCCCGACTTTGTCGCTGGTCGGATCGGTGGTGAGCAGGAAGACCTCAACCATTGCTTTTCAGCTGCGCTCGATTAGCTTTCAATCACCTGGACGTAGGTCGAATTATTCGCGTTGGTTACTGTGAGCTCACCCGGATAGTAGCCCACCACGGGATTCGTCCAGCGCCAGATCCATTTGGCATCTTCCGGCAAGCAATTGACACATCCATGTGAGAGGGCAATGCCAAAATTGTTGTGCCAGTAAACGGCGTGAATTGCCTGACCGTCGGAGTGGTAAAGCGTAGTCCAGGCTATACCCGGCGAATCATATTGCGAAACGCCTCCCGCACTCATGTGGAGAGAGATCATTTTCCGCCAGACCGGGGTAGTCTCAGGAGGGGTAAGCCATTTGCCTTCCTTGATGTATCCGGTTGAAACATCACAGAAGTAAACCTCATGCGAACCTTCAAAACAAGAGAGTGTCTGAGTTTGCAGGTTAACCAAAATGCGTTTATCGCCGACATCCGGATGAATTGGGCTAACCTCCTCTGCAGTCACAGGTCGGCAGGCTGCTGCATCCACCCAATAGTAGTCTGGGAGAGCGCCGTACTTTTCCCCTAAAAGGTATTCAGTCCTGCCATTCGCCTGGCGGATATCATAAACCCAAAAAATCTGGCTGTAATAAAGCTTTGCCAGGCCCTGTGAGTCGCGAATCCAGGAAGAAGCGTTTGCAGGCGATTTCGTTAGCTCCATGTTGACCACGGGCTGGGTAATCTCGACCCACAAACCCGGTTTTCCGTCCTGGTCGAGAGGCAGACTGCTTAGGGGCGTATTATTAATGTGCTTTACAGGCTGCACAAACGGGGCGTAAATGAAACCATTAGGGGTTTCATACCAGCGCTGGTTGTAGCGGTTAAAATCCAACACATTTGCCACAACCTCCTGCTTGATTTCAAAGACGTCATCCCGCCAGGCGCGCATGACCGCGGGAGCGTTCATGTTGGGTTCCGATTTCATGTCAACCCAGGAACGATACTCCCCCACGCATACTCGTCCAAGTTTTTTCCCAGTTGGATACGCTTGTTTCTTCAGAATTGCTGCGGAATTGACCGAGGGCAGCATAGCTGCGCCGGCAACATAACCAGACAGCTTGAGGAAATCTCTTCTGCTGATGTCTTGTTTTAGGTTCATAGTCTAATTATATCCATGGCGTTTTTTAACGCCAAAATCTGTAGAATCGACGCTTAATAATCGCCTGAGCGGCGGGAGTTTTCGCGCGCGATATCGCGTTCCTTGATCGTTTCGCGCTTATCGTATTGTTTTTTACCTTTGGCAATCCCAATTTCCAGCTTGGCTCTTCCTGCTTTCAGGTAGACCTTTATCGGGATAATTGTCATCCCCTTGATCCGCACGGCATCCCATAGAGTTTTAATTTCTCGCTTGTGAAGCAGCAGCTTTCTCTCTCGCGAAGGATCATGCTGGGCTGCGCTGGCATGCTCATAAGGCGCCACATGAGCCCCAACCAGCCACGCCTGTTTCCCATCAGTTCGCACATACGCTTCCTGAAGGCTAATTTGCCCCAGCCGGATGGACTTAATTTCAGTGCCTTTCAAGGCCAAACCAGCCTCAAAGGTCTCCTGAATAAAGTACTCAAAGCGAGCTTTTTTGTTGGTAGCGACAACTTTAACATCCATAAGAGTTTATTTTAACATAATTGAAGCTGAGAAACTTATTAGAGTTTACTTACATGAAACCCGCAAGGAGCCTTTTGGACCTGCAAACTTCCACG
>DJGU01000093.1:10992-14256 GCA_002432795.1 Anaerolineaceae bacterium UBA5838 | reverse complement strand
AATGATTTCAGCCTCAATCAGCCCTTGCTTGTCCACCTTGCGGTTTTTGATGAAGTTGAGTGAGTCCAATCCGCTCAGGTCTGGCGGGTTGAAGGGCTGGGAAAAATCAGGGTCTTGCGAAAAATTATCTCGGGGCATGTTTAATCCTGTGTTTTTTGATTTGGTTGCTGGGCTTTCATTTCTGCCCAGACCACTCTGGCGGCAGCTGCAATAAAGATGCTGCCTGTAACAATAATTCCTTTTTGCTTGCCCGCCAGCCTTAACGCTTCGGGCAGGGCTTCTTCCATGCGGCGGAACGCAATTGTGGGCTTGCCATAGGGCTCAATGATATTTTTTAGCTCGTCGGCATCAGCCGCCCGGGGGTGAATCGATTGGGTTACCACGACTGTCTCAACGCGGGGAAGAATAAATTTGAGCATAGAGTCAAATTCTTTATCGGCAGAGGCTCCAAATATCAGGATGAACTCCTTGGAGGAGAAATATTCGTCAAGTGTTTCAACAAGCCGCTGCATCGAATCGCCATTATGCGCTGAATCGATGACGACAGGCGGCTTGCGGCGCAGCAACTCAAAACGGGTTGGCCAGAAGACCTGCCTGAATCCACGCTGCACTGCCCGGCGGTTGAGCTTAAAACCTGCCCGCATCAATTCATCCAGGGCAGCCAGTGCGGTCACCGCGTTTTCCATCTGATGCCTGCCAAGCAGCGGGAGACTCAGCATGAGCTCAGTGTGAGCCAGACTGTCGGGTTTGGATGCATCTGGGCTGTCTGTTCGCAGCACTTGAATCTTTTGCGCGCTAAGGGTGTGGGAGATCTCGTGATAGTTGAAGGCTTTCTCCACCTGGGTGAAGGGGGATTTTCTCTCAGTTGACAGGTGAACAAGCTCGATCATTGCCTCATCCACCTGGGGGGAGATGACTACCGGTACGCCGGGTTTGATAATCCCCCCTTTTTCATAGGCGATTTCGGTCAGGGTGTCGCCCAAAACCGCCATGTGGTCGTAGGAAACAGGTGTGATGACCGAGACAATCGGGTTGATCACATTCGTCGCGTCCAACCTGCCCCCCAGCCCCACTTCCAGGACAGCCAGATCGACCTTTTGCTGCTTGAAGTAAAGGAAAGCCAGGGCAGTGGTTAACTCGAAAGTGGTGGCGTCCTTAACGATTTCAGTCAGCGGACGTAAATCATTGGTGAGCGAGACAAGATCTTCTTTGCTGATCCACTGACCATTGATAATGATGCGTTCCCGGAAATCAACCAGGTGCGGAGAGGTGTAAAGCCCAACCTTGTAACCAGCTGCCTGCATGGCTGTAGCAATGAAAGAGCAGGTTGAGCCCTTGCCTTTTGTCCCCGCTACGTGCACTGATGGAAAGCTTTTATGCGGATTTCCGAGCAAGTCCATCAGCTTGTTCATGCGATCCAGCTTGAAGAAGCGGTGGGTGTCATCCACATGCCGCTTCATGCTGAAGTCAATCCAGCTGTAGATCCAGTCTAAACTCTGTTGATATTTATCCTCAAGCGTTTCCATCGACTCTCCAGTACAAGCAATGATTATAAACGCTCCCCGTCGCTTTGACAGAGAGCGTTATCACTGAGGTTGCCAGACTTATGGTTGGACGGTCGTCACATCCGCTATCAGAACGTAGCCAATAATGGCAAAGTCTCCACTGCGGAACTCAACCAGGATGCATTCACGATTGAAAGGATCAAAACTCCTATCAGACATGGGCAGCCTGGTCAAAATTGTTCCAGCTGGAATTTGTTGTCCGGTGGCATTGAAGTCATCATAGCAGCCACTACGTGCCCAAACATTCCTCACGGTTTGAACCTCTACGATCGGTGTCGGAGTGACCGTGTAAGTAGGCGTGGGGGAATAATCCGGCGTGGGTGTGGGAGTGATGGTTGCAGTCGGCGTGATTGTGGGGGTCAGCGTGATGGTGGGGGTAGGCGTGACGGTTGGCGTGCGTGCCAGGTTGCGCTCGTAAGCGGCGTTTGAGATACCTCTGAATGCCACAGAGATCAGTAATCCGATCACGATTAAGGCAACCAGAGCCGCCAGTCCACCGATGATGTAGGTTGGCAGGAATCCGCGCTTTAACTCGAGGACTTTTGGGTCCTGGGGAAAGCGTTTGCGGGGTTTCGCGCTGATTTTGAGGGCGTCAATTGCAAAGAATTTGTTGCCCGTTTTCAGCGCTTCTTCCGCGCGCGTCATGGCATCTTCGTTGGCATAAATTTCGGTCTCAAGCGTGCTGATTTCGTTCTCGAGCGAGAGACTCTGGGAGTCGTAGGCGTCCAGTTGGCGCAGCAAATCCAGATTTTCCCTGGCAGCATCCACCTTTTGGCGCGCGAGGGCTGCGGTTGGGGCTTCGGAGGCTTCCAGCTTGAGGCGCTGCGTGTTTTCGAGCAGGTTTTGAATGGTGGCGGGGATCAACAGGTCGAGCCGGTTGCGCAGACGGCTGAGTTGGTTTACTTCGCCGTATTTCATGCGAATCCGTTCAAGTTTGGTGCGGGCATCTGCTAATTTTGCGGGAGGGATCTTGCCGCTCAGGCTGACTGTGTCGCTGACGTCGTTGAGCATGCCAATGTCCTGGCGGACTTCGTTGGCTTTATCGATGTATTCGGGGATGGCCACCGCGCTGGCAGCCGTTTGTATCTTCCCCAGAGCGCTGACGAGTTCCCCCTGAGAAAGCAGGTTCAAACCTTCTTTGTAGACATCGTAGGCTTGCATCTGGTTTTCAAGGTCGTGGCGCAGTTCCTCGCCCTCACGCCAGCGTTTTATGCCGGCTTCCTGCAGATGTTCAAAAGCTTCATCGAGGTAATCGAGCGCCACCTTATAGCGAAAAACACGCGCCGCGCTTTGGGCTTTACCGTAAGCCTTACCGGCTTCAGGAGGCAACGCCACCGAGGGGATGTTGCCCGAACGCAGATATTCCTCGGCTTCACTGTGATGCTCCTGGGCACGCGTCCAGCCTGGTTCCATCTGAATGACTTTTTCGTAAAGAGGGATGGCAACCTGGTAGTTGCCTTTGTAAAATGCCTCTTCCGCTTCGTCCATCAAGCGTTCGGCTTCGGGATCATGCGCGGATTGGAAAAAGCGCTTTAGCGGGTCGTTATCAATGCCCGAAGTGAGTTCCGCCCCAAGGTTAGTGCGTGTGAGAGGAGGAATATCCGCGTTTTTCGCAGCCTGTGGGGGCGTTGTGGTTTGGAAAATCGATTCAGCGGAACTTGTTGAAGGGGATACCGGAGTTGATGGAGCGTCTTCGTCT
>DJGU01000093.1:0-10913 GCA_002432795.1 Anaerolineaceae bacterium UBA5838 | reverse complement strand
TCTCCGAGGCGGTTGGTGGCATGGGCTTCCAGCAAAGTTGAGAGTTCGCTTTCCACTTGCGAGAGCGCGTCATCACTGGGAGACGCGTCTGATAAAACACTGAGTGCCTTTTCAATGAGGTCGTTAATCATTGAGGTCCTTTCGGGTTAAAGCATAGCCTGGGGCTATTGCCTTTTGTTATATAGAAATTTGAGCTTTTCTTTCATCTCTGTGGGAGTCTGAAAGCTTCCGTCCAGAGCGCTTTCAAGAAAGCCCATTTCATCGGCGTTCAACCGATTCTGGACATCGAACGAATAGGATGCTTTGTAGTGGGTTGGTGCGTTGGCAATGTCTTCCGGTCGGTTTGGACCGACTGCCACAGAACCTGGAGCCTGCCTGCCTGTGAAGATATGATGCAGGGCGCGGGAGCTGAACTGCACCATGTCTGAATGCTGCACCTCCGGCGAGAAATTCTCAGGAAGCCAATGCCCGATGTTCCAGTCCAGCATGATCACTTTTTGGCGATATTCGTTCCAATAATAGTGTAGTAATTTATGGTCCAGGTAGATTGCGCCTTTTGCGTGAGCTTGCTCAAGTATGTCGCAAATTTGGATGGAAATATCCAGCACTTGCTTCATACTCAGGTTGCGCACGAAGTTGCCGCGGGTATAGCCGGCATCACACAGCAAATAGAGGTTGTCTTCCCAGCGGCGCTCCAGGATCAGGAATGCCAGCCAGCCGTCCTGAAGACGTTCCTCGAACTGATTGATGACATCCTGGATTTCGTCCAGATCAAAGAGCGCAAGCGTCCCTCGGATTGCGGCAGCCTCACCTTGTTTCTGCAAAATCTTGGAGAGCGGTGCAACTTCTGGCGGCCAGACCGTGCCAGGCGCAGGTTTCAGGTATCCTGCCTGCAGCATGGGTGTCAGCCCGTTCAGGCTGTGCAGCCCGGCAAGAATGTTGAATTCTTCCAGGAACAGGGGTTTGGCATAAGCAATCTTGTCGTGCCGCATTACCTTGAAGGCAGGATCAGGTCCGAAGCCTGTTTTGCCCACTATGTTCTTCAGCAAAAAGACGCGCGCGCTCGAGCCACCAGCTTCGGGGATGGCAAAATCCTGCTGGGCAGCTGTCAGCCAGGTGTCCAGCGGCTCTGCAAGAAAAAAGCCGCTCTGAGAATCAAGAATTGCTTCGCGCATAATTCGCTATTCTACCATTGTTGGCTTTCGGGCAAATTGAAGTAATCTGCATCCCGCCGTACAAGCTCATCGAACCAGGGCAATAATGGGTGGATCGCTTCTATGGTTTGAATGCTTTCAACGATGTGCCTGCGGTCGCCCTGCTTGAGCAGCTCAAGGAACTGCTGCTGCCAGATGCGAAAGATTGAAGGCTTGCGCGACTGGGGCATGATATGGGCATCGAGCTGCACCAGGCTGAACATCAATTCTCCGGCACTGTTCTGCGCCATGCGTGTGCGCGCCATTTCCGGCTGGTTTACAATCTTGAAAGACAGCTCCACACTTCGCAACCTCCGGGCAATCTGGAGCATGTTCTGGTTAATTTCACTGAAGTGAGGCTGGTAGTTACCGCTCAACCAGCGCGTAACCACGCTGTTGCTCTGCTGCAGGGACTGCCAGAATTTGAAGAAATGCGCCTGGGCGCTGTCGATTTGATAAATCATCTCTTCGATCAATTCACGGTATAAGCCTTGTTCGGGGATGCGTTTCCAGCTCAGTTGAAGCTTTGCCAAAGCAGCCCGGGCAAGCGCGAAGGAGTCATCGTTGCCGAAAGCTAAATCTACCGGGAATTCCTGCCAGCGTTTCTGCTTGATTTCGCTCAGCTTTGGCAACAGTTCGTTCCGCCAGTGGTCGTTCTGGCTGCGTGTTTCGGTGAGAATATCCCATTGGCGCAACAAGGCTTCAGGAAAGTCAAATTTTGCGGGACTGCCGGATTGGATGTGTTCCTTCCATTTTCGAACAGTAGTCAGCATCTCAAGCACCTGCTCAACCTGATTGTGGTCTTCAGGTGGGAAAAGGTCCAGTTCAGGCAGAGGGGCTTCAGCGCGGAGTTGGGAAAAAACAGCGGCGAATGCGGCTGCCAGGTCGCTATATGCCTGGTGGAAAGCCGGCAAGTGCTGGCGGATCTTTTTTAGTGCTCCGGCAGGCTGCAGGGAGGCTTTCAGGGCCTGATGATATTCTGCCAAGATGGCTTTTTGAGAGGCATCCAGTTGGACAGAATGGCGATAAGATTCAGAGATCTCCAGGCGGAGCAATTGAAGATCAAGCCAGGGCATTGGCCATTGACCTGCCTGGGCTTCTTCGCGCAGGTTCTCAATTGCCTGCGCGTCTTTCATGCTCGTGAGGGCGTGGAGTAAAGATTTGAGCCAGGGCACCTCGCCTAAACGCTGATTCAAAGGAGGCAGCCGCTCAAGCAGTTTCACAGCGAAATTGTTTACCGCCTGGTTCTCCGCTGGACCCTCGTTCAGCACATCCAGCCAATTCTTCATCTTGTCAAAGTCAGCTTCCAGCTCCGGTAAATAATTGAGGCTTGATTCGAGCAAGAACAGCTCCTTGGTCTGCCTCCCGGCGGCGGTCAGATCACATTCAGCCCAGGCACGGTAAATTTCCCTGATCCTCGACATGGCCGCCAGAAGAGAAGTTTGTAAATCCAGAGCCGGGCGCAGTTGAAGTGCGCTGAAATGTTCCAGTACCTGGCGTAATAACAGAAACTTATCTCCCAGCTTTTCACCAGGCTGCAGATATTGCCAGCTGGCTTCTATCTGATCGATCCGATCGGTCAGGTTCTGAAGGGTGTTGATTGATTCAGGATCGAGTTTTTTTTGAATGGCTGTTTGCAGCCAGAATTCACTTTGTTCACGCAAAGCTCTTAGGTCAGCAATAATTAACGCATAAGCATTTGAATTTAATTTTAAATTGCGCATAGTATTGATAATTGGATCGCTGCTTGGAGGCTTTTTGCCTTCTACAAAGCTTTCATTGTAAATCCATGCGGCGTCAGTCCAGTTGCTCTCAAATATCGCTTGGAGCAACTGCGCCAGCCTCGCGGGATAGCCATCGCCGGCATGCTTTAGGAGATATCCTGCAAGCTGCCAGTTAGGGGAGAGGTCATGGTTTAATTCGGTTTCCAATACCTGGAAGACTTTCTGTGCCTGTTCGTTTCCGCCACGTTCCAGTAATTCAAGCAGATAGCTCTGACAGGCTGAAAGCAGGTCATTTGGATCAACCTCCACCCCAAGTCGCTGCAGGGCGTGCATCAGCTCCAGGGTTCGGGTCAGTCCTTCAAGCGAATCCAGGCTTTTCAGATAGCGAGCAAAGAGCAATTTGTATTCGATGATGCGCATGGAAAGGTAGGCTTCCATGTACTCCACCCGCATTTGCAGGTGATGTATTTCAAGGTCATCCAATTTACTCGCGCTCAAAGGCCAGCCAATATCAGCGATCAGCTCTGGGTAAGTCTGCTCGATCAATGCCCGGCCTTCTTCGAGCAGTTGCTGATAATCCAGCATGGGGGTGGCTTTATCATCGGAAGTATCGCTGTTGAGAGAAAGGCTGTTGCCCCAGTCGATGAAAGACAGGACCCTGTTTTCAGAATCCCAGAAAATGTGATCCATCTTGACGTCATTCCAGATCACACCTTTTTCATGGATATTCTTCAGCATTTGGAAAGCTGCCGCCAGGACTTTCAGGACAAGTGCCTGGGAAATTGGCGAACCTCCCTGCAGCTTGCGCCGCAAGAGTTCTGAGATCGACACCCCCGAGACTTCCTCACTGACGATAAATAGATTTGCGGTCGAAGAAGTGCCCTCAAGGCTTTGGTCCAATAGCAGTGGTGTGTGGATTTTTTGACCATGCCTTTCAATATCCAGCCCTTCCAAAAGCGCCAGAACCCTGCCTTCGTTTTCGATCTGCATTGCCTGGCGCACGATGGTGCCGCCGGAGACGTTTTGCACCGGGCGCTTCAGGACACCCTGTTCGCGCCCGAGATCAGTTTGTACGCGCAGCACTTCACCGGCATCTCCTTTGCCTACAGTTTCAAGTAACTGCCAGACCTTCTTGCGTCCAGTAATTGTCTTTGCCATGCGTTCATTATAAAACCTCGTCCAATTCTTTGCTTTTCCCTGCGTGGCTCGTCAAAAGTGCTTGACCTTTGCCCGGTTGAGGGTTAAGATTTGAGTAAATATAAAGCCCATGTTTGAGGGCTTAAATAAGCCTGTCAGAAACAGGCAGCCAACGGAATACTACTTAGACAAAAGGAGAGAGCTTTTAATATGAAGTACGACCGTGTTTTCAATTTCTCAGCCGGGCCAAGCACTTTACCCGAACCCGTCCTGGAGGAAATCCGGGATGAGTTCATGAATTATCAGGGTTCAGGAATGAATGTGATGGAAATGAGCCACCGCAGCAAAGTCTTCCAGGGCATCATTGATGAAGCTGAAGCTGATCTGCGCGAGCTGATGGACATCCCCTCAAATTACAAAGTTTTGTTCATTCAAGGCGGCGGCACGCTTCAGTTTTCCATGATTCCGCTCAACCTGATGAAAAACGGCGTTGCTGACTATATCGTGACTGGTAACTGGTCCAACAAGGCCTATAACGAGGCCAAGAAGTTTGGCAAGATCAACCTTGTAGCTTCCAGCAAGGACAAGAACTACAGCTACATCCCGGATGTCTCGGACCTGCCCATCTCAGAAGACGCAGATTATGTTTTCATCTGCGAGAACGAGACCATTCACGGCACCACTTACCAAAAGCTCCCCAACACCAAGGGCAAAATTCTGGTTTCAGATCAATCCTCCATGTTCCTTTCCAAGCCGGTCAATGTCAATGATTTTGGGTTGATTTTTGCGGGTGCACAGAAGAATGTTGGTCCTGCTGGGATCGCAATCGTGATCATACGCGAAGATCTGATCCGCACCGATCTGGATGAAAAGATCCCGACCTATCTGCGTTACGATATCCACGCCGATAACGGTTCCATGTACAACACCCCAAACTGCTGGGGGATCTATGTCTGTGGCAAGGTCTTCAAGTACCTCAAGAATCTCGGCGGGTTGGAAGCCATGCACCAGATCAACATCGAAAAAGCCCAACCTTTTTATGACTTCCTCGACAATAGCAAGATGTTCAGGGGTACAGTTGTGAAGGAAGATCGCTCCCTGATGAATATCCCCTTCGTGACCGAAAGCCCTGAGATGGACGCCGAAGTTGTGGCAGCCACTAAGGCGGCTGGGTTCGATAACCTCAAAGGGCACAAATCGGTAGGCGGCCTGCGTGCTTCTATCTATAACGCCATGCCCAAAGAGGGTGTGGACGCTTTGATCGATTTCCTGAAAGAATTCGAAGCCAAACACAGTTAGTTCTTGATTGTTTGATTTGAAAGCCTCTCCAATTATTGGGGAGGTTTTTGTAATCCAGGCATCAGGGAAAAAGCGATCACCGGCGTGGGAGGATCTTATTATCGACGGTTGATACGAATCCCGGTAGGGGCGAAGCATCCTTAACAAACGCATTTAAGTTGAGATGAGCGTTTTTGAATGGATGCTTCGCCCCTACGCCAGTGTGTTAGGCAAAACAAATGTTGAACATGGTCAAGTTCCAGAACGTTCCTTCCAGGCTCATGTCCTTCGGAGAGAACACCAAGACGGCATCTCCGGCGGCATCGAAGAGAAGTAATTTACCATCTTCAATCCGATAGGTCTTTGCTGATTCCAGCGCTGCAAGATAGGCAGTTTCCTGGTCCATCACTCCGACGCAACCCATCTCGGTGTAACTCAACCCAGTGATGGTCACCGTATTGTCTTTTGACACGTAAGTTCCAAAGAAGGTATTGCAAGATGCATATCCTCCCACCTCTTGATCGCCGCGGAAAGAAAGGGTTGGCAGGGTGTCATCTATTACGGGTTGCCCATTGATTTGTTCCAGAACCCAGTGGGTATCGTTTAGCGCTAAAGAGGAGGTTTTTCCCTTGACGCTGCAAGCTGTCACGAACACAGCCATCACCAAAAGAATGGTCGAAATTTTGTTTTTCATCTTTTTGAACCCGAATGCAATTAGCTTCTTATCGATTATTTACATATAGGACGTTTGGGACATTCAAAAAGTTCCTTATGACAGCCAGTTAACCTTTTCTCGAATTTGATGATAATGGTTTGACTTTAGTAACATGGCAAATCGGTTGGGAATCTTCGGGTAGATCGCATGCTTGGCGAGGATTTCAGCACGATCGTTTTTTGTCGATCCAGAAAAAACTATTCTTCTTCGGTCTGGCGGTACTGGAGTGCTTCGGCCAAATGTTCGGATCTGATATCCGGATCGCCGGCGAGGTCGGCAATAGTCCTGGAGAGCTTCAGCACGCGGTGGTAGCCGCGGGCGGTCAACTTCAGCTGACGCATGGCTGCTTTGATCAAGGCCTCGCCTTCGGGCGCGACCTGGCAGTAGGTGCGGATTTCTTTGGGGGTCATATCCGCGTTTGAAGCGAGTCTTGTCCCACTGAAACGCGCCAACTGCTGTTGCCGTGCTGCTTCAACACGCATTCTGATCTGGCTGGAAGGCTCACCGGTGCGCTGGCTGCTTAATTTCTGATAATCCACGCGCGGTACATGCAGATGAATATCGATACGGTCGAGCAGGGGTCCGGAGATGCGTTTCTGATAATTCGTGATGACCGATTGGGAGCAAGTGCAAGCCCGCAGTTTGTCGCCATAGTAGCCGCAAGGGCAGGGATTCATCGCTCCGATCAGCATGAAGTTGGCAGGGAAAGTGAACGAGCCGTTGGCGCGGCTGATGGTCACAATCTTGTCTTCAATCGGCTGACGCAGCACTTCGAGGCTGCGCTGACCAAATTCGGGCAGTTCATCCAGGAACAAAACCCCGCGGTGTGCCAGGGAGATCTCACCCGGGTGGGGGATGTTGCCTCCGCCAACCAGACCTGCATGGCTGATGGTGTGGTGTGGGGCGCGGAAAGGGCGAGTCTGGATGAGGGGTGTGCCGGCTGGCAGCATGTCGCAAATGGAATAGATCCCGGTCACTTCCAGGGCTTCATCGAGGCTCAATTTTGGCAGAATGGAGGTGATTGCCCGGGCTAAAAGGGTCTTGCCTGCCCCGGGAGGGCCAGACATCAGCACGTTGTGTCCGCCCGCGGCGGCTACCTCGAGCGCGCGTTTGATGTGTTCCTGACCTTTAATTTCGCTGAAGTCGGTATCCACCAGGCGTTCGTCGTCTGGCGCGTATTCCATGACGGTTCCGGGTGTGATCAGTTCTTCACCTGTCAGGTGGTCGACGAGTTCACGCAGCGTATTGACCGGATACACCTCAATGTCTGGAATCAGGGTTGCTTCAGCAGCGTCGCAAGCCGGCACAAAAAGCCGCTTGTAGCCATCTTTGCGCGCCTGGGCCGCAACTGCCAGCACTCCGCGAACGTGCCTCACCGAGCCGTCCAGCGAGAGTTCTCCGATGATCAAAGCGCCTTCAATGCTTTCAGGGGCGACCTGTTCGCCAGTGATCAGTACACCGATCGCGATCGGCAGATCAAAAAATGGTCCTTCTTTGCGGACGGATGCTGGGGCGAGATTGACCGTCAGGGGCGGTCGGGGATAGGCAAGGTCGGCGTTTTTGATGGCGGAATAGACCCGCTCACGGCTTTCCTTGACGGCTTCGTCCGGCAATCCGACGATCGCCATGTGCGGCCCGCCCTGACCGTAATCGACTTCGATATCAATGACCACGCCTTCAAGGCCGATCACCGCGCAAGAGTAGACATGTGCCAGCATGCGCTAAGTTTATCATGCACAAGCTGCTAAAGAGGATGAAAAAATGTTAATTTATATGTTAGCCGGAGAATTTGCTGTTAATTGACTCAAACACTGATCATAAAATTGCATCGTTCATTCTCGCTCTGATCACTGGCTGTGTCTTCTTAAAAACCCCTATCTATAAAATCCTATTAATTTTAGTGTTAGCGGGCGACAAAGTTCCTAAACTCAAATTCTATAAAACATCTAACCGAGTTAGAAGGTGAGGTATTCATGTCCCCTGAGTAATAGGATCTGAATTGAAGTACAATTCTCCCGGGTCATTAGATAATTGAATTGTGCATCATATGAGAAGAGCAAGGACCGTTTCGTTTTACTCAATTGTTATCATCCTGAGCCTTTTGCTCAGCGCTTGCGGCATTGCCTTGGTGCAAACAAACACACCTACATCAACACCTTTGCCTGTAGTTGCCCCGTCCCAAGTGCCAACTGCGACTGAGATTGCAGCGACTCCAGAGCCAACATCCACTTCTCTACCTCCCGCGGTGTGGATTGACCCCCGCTTACCCGAGGGGATAAAGCAAACTCTTGGTGACTTGCCCTCTCTAATACGAGTAACGAATAAGGAAGAAGCTCTGCTCAGCCTCACGATTGATACTGAAGAAGCGATTAGCTCCTGGGTCTACGCCCTGGCGGCACCCTTTGCGACGGTGACGGATGATGTCTCAGAGGAATCTCTACTTGCATTCTGGCAGAACCATGCGAACTTCCCAGCCAGGGTATTAGTCATGCCACCGGCGATTTTTGACAGTCTTAAAGCGCGTTATGGTAATCCGATGGGTGACGTCCATCCTCTGGCAGAAGGCAACCTGCTCAATTACTGTCAGACCCACCAGAACGCTTGGGCAATAGTGCCATTTGAGAAGCTCGAACCCCAATGGAAGGTGATCAGCCTGGATGGGAATTCCCCAATCCGCAAGGATTTTGTCGCTGAGAGCTATCCGCTATCGGTACAAATTGGCTGGGACAAAAGTTATCGGGCAGTCACCGAAGCAGAATACCAGCTCGCCAACGCCTCTATCAGTTCTGTACCTGCCTCTAACCGCCAGGCTGACAAACTTACCACGGTTGTACTGACGGGTGTGACGGCCATGACCCGTGCGACCGCCAAAGAAATGGAACTTTATGGGGTGCTTTCCCCGGCAGCTTCAATTGGAGAATTGATGCGCGAGGCTGACATCGCGCATGTCAGCAACGAGGTGCCCTTCGCCAGCAATTGTCCCGCTCCGCAGTGGCAGCAGGCAGTAGATTTGGTTTTTTGTTCGGATGACAAGTACATCGAACTGATGCGCGAGATTGGCACGGATGTGGTTGAGTTGACCGGGGATCACTTCAGTGATTATGGACCTGAAGCCATGGTCCATACCCTGGAGATGTATGACGCGGAAGGCTGGCCTTATTACGGCGGCGGAATAAACATTGAAGAAGCCAAACTGCCGCTAAAGATCACCCATAACGGCAACAAAATTGCATTTTTGGGCTGCAATGCCAAGGCTCCGGGTTATGCCACCGCCAGCGAAACCAATCCTGGAGCATTGCACTGTGACCTGGAGGAGATGGTCGAACAGATCAAGTTTTTAAGGGATGAAGGTTACCAGGTGATCTTTACCTTCCAGCACCAGGAAATCTATCGCTGGAATCCAACCGAGGAAATGATCGCAGATTCACGTCTGATGGCAGATGCCGGCGCGACGATTGTCAGCGGCAGCCAGGCGCATCAGCCCCATATGCTCGAGTTTTATGGCGACACCCTCATCCATTACGGGCTGGGGAACCTCTTTTTTGATCAGCTTGGCTGGTTTGATGACACCAACAAAGCCTTCATTGACCGGCATGTCTTTTATGACGGCAAGTACCTGGGAGTGGAATTGATCACGGTCCAGTTCTTCAACTGGTCAACACCCACATTGATGACCCCCGAAGCGCGGGCTGCTATGCTTGAAAGGCTGTTTTTCGAGAGCAGACTTTCGCAATAAAAACCGTCCGTTTTCGAATCGGTTACCCTCTTATTCCTTGCAATATTAATCGGGTTTGGCTTTTTCCGGTTTGGACAAGCGCCTGAAAGCGATCGTATCGCTGTTCTCGATCGTTGAGATGTTGTAGGAAAAAGGCTCCCAGCCATCCTGCAGGGCGTAGTATATGATCTCCCTGGTCGGATTATCAGCCTGGGCATGGTAGCATGTCTGCAGGTATTGCTCGTGCGTCATTTCTGCAATCTCCCGTGCCCCCCAATAGCGCACTTTTCCACTGCGTTCAATGATTAAGAGTTCCCATTTTTTGGTCATTATGCCCTCTATCTCGAGAAATATCTTTTCATCAAGTATAGCTGTTTCAAGATAGAAATAGAAAAATTATTATAAGGATCGGCTGAAAACAAAAAAACTTCGCTTTTAGCGAAGTTTCTGGTGCCCCTACCGGGATTCGAACCCGGGTTTTAGCCTTGAAAGGGCTGCGTCCTAACCACTAGACAATAGGGGCATCGAGTTAGGTATTTTACATGAGTTTTTTCAACCGGTCAAGGTCGAATTTTGGTGTGGTGTTATTAGTCAGCTAATATGTCACCCCCATAAGTAACCAGTGAATGTGTCCCCCGGATATCCGGATCAATCATAACAATAAGACATTCGTCTGAGCGAAAAAGTGCAGGAAGCGGGTAAAATCTAATCATGAAAAAGAAAATTGTTGTGATTCGTGGTGGTGGGGATCTGGCAAGCGGTGTGGCTGTCTGTTTGCACGAAGCTGGATACGGCGTGGTGGTGACTGAGCTGCCGCAACCTCTGGTTGTGAGGCGCAAGGTCTCCTTTGCGGAGGCAGTTTATGAGGGAAGTTGCATCGTGGAAGGGATTGTAGGCAGAAAAACGGGCAGCGTTGAGCAGATGATGGAAACACTTGAAAAGGGCGAGATTGCGGTTTTGGTGGACCCGGATTGCAAAAGCCTTGAGAGCCTCGAGCCGATCGCGATCGTGGACGGGCGCATGCTCAAACGCGAAAAACCCAATGAATTCGGCGAGCGTTGGCCGGTGATTGGCTTGGGACCCGGTTTTATTGGTGGGATCAACTGCTGGGTCGCGATTGAGACCAATCGGGGGGCGAACTTGGGCAAGAT
>DJGU01000082.1:11946-12131 GCA_002432795.1 Anaerolineaceae bacterium UBA5838 | reverse complement strand
TAAGCGATCTTCGTCCCACGCAGGTCAAGTACTTTGCTCAGTTTCATGCGCTAATTCTATCAGGAACTTGTCAGAAGGCGGGCTTTAACCGTGTCTTCGTAACCGTGTTTTCAAGAGCTTTGTCCGGATCTCCTTTTGCGTAGTCAAGTTGCTCGCGGCTGTAGTCTGTGTCCAGAAAGGCATTG
>DJGU01000082.1:4094-11840 GCA_002432795.1 Anaerolineaceae bacterium UBA5838 | reverse complement strand
AAAATGGCCTAAGAATCCTGTATTTACAATGACGAAGGTTTCATAATTCAATTATAGCCAAATCAATTCGAGTGTACGGGCGAAGCATCTGTAATAAGTGCATCGGATGAGAGACCGGCCTCTTTTTGGGCGATGCTTGGCCTGCACAGGAAACCACAATTATGATTATCTTTTGCGAAGGAAAAGATTGGTTTCTCGTATGCCAACCCCATGTGATGTCAGGTTCAAAAGCGGAATCTGACCTACACATAATTGACCTGCGTATAACATACCAGTTGTCCCGGTTGACAAACCCTCGCTTGCAGATTAAACTTAAAGTTCAATTGTTTGACTATACGAAACGTTGGAGTCATTATGAATGCACAATCTGAAGTAGTTAGCGCTCACATCCAGGAGAGCACCCTTCTCCAGCCTGCGATCCAGGCCTGGAAAATCTACTTGCGCGACCAGGGCAGGTCTCACCATACGCTCAAAGCTTTCACTGCCGATTTGGGACTGCTGGAAAGTTTTTTGCCCACCGATAAAACCATCGGCGATATCACCACAAAAGATCTTGAAGATTATCTGGAATGGCTCGTAACGGACCGCGGGATTCCCTGCAGCCCCAAAACCCTTTCCCGACGAATTATCTCTGTTAAGTCATTTTTCCGCTGGTTGGTGAAAGGCGGCGTGCTGGACACCGACCCCGCCGAGAAAGTGATCCACAAGACAGTTATCAGCCCTCTTCCAACTGTGCTTACTCCCTCCGAATACACCCAGGCGCTCGACGCTGCCGATGGACTCAGGACTGCAGCTAATCCCGACCCACGTCCCTACATCCTGATGCTGCTCGTGCTTGAAACCGCCATCAAAAAGGGTGAATGCCTGAACCTGATGACCAACCATCTTGAAATCGAAAATCCCGACAAGGCTTACATTTACGTGCGCTATGGACAGTCGCGCTATCGCTACAAGGAACGCAAAGTGGAAGTTTCCGCAAACTGGGTGGCTGCCTACCAGGACTATGCCGAAAAGTATCAGATCAAGGACCAGGTTTTTCCCTGGTCACAGCGCCGTCTGGAATACTTGCTTGAGGATGTTACCAAAGCCGCCAACATGGAAAAACACATCTCCTTTAACATGCTGCATTGGACGAGCGCCCTGATTGACCTCTCCAACGGGGTTGAGAAGGACAAGATCCGCCAGAAACTTGGCTTCTCCAAGGTGCATTGGCGCGAAGTGAGCAACAAACTGCACAGCCTGGCAGAAGAGAATGGCTATCCCATTCCCGAAGAAACTNNNCCCTGCTTTTTGTTCTACTGGCAGTTGTGAGCGTCAACGAGATGCGCAACGGCAATCCCGGCTTTATGACCAATTTGTGGCAAGCGCCAGACCGGAACGCAGAAGACCCCTGGCTTGCCAACGATCCCAACGCGATCCAGATCCCCAATGAAGTCAAGACGGTGCTGCTGCTTGGCTCGGATTATCGCCCCGAGTTGGGCTACCGTACCGATGTAATGCTGCTGGTGGGGTTGAACACCAGCACCAACGAGGTGCATCTGATCTCCTTCCCGCGCGATTTGTGGGTCAACATCCCCGGGTTGGGTGAACAGCGCCTCAACACCGCCTTTCCTTACGGCGACTGGCAGCTGCTGAGCGATACTTTTGCGGTCAATTTTGGCTTCAGACCTGATCACTATGCCATGGTGGACTTCCAGGGCTTTAAACATCTGATCGACGTGCTGGATGGGATCGTTGTGGATGTGGGGGAACACATGGAAGACGAATGCCACATGAATGATTCGGGTTGGTGCGTGGTGGAGCCGGGTGAAGTGCCGATGAACTCAGACGAAGCGCTCTGGTATGTGCGCGCGCGCCTGAATTCGTCTGATTTCGACCGCACACGCCGCGCTCAGGAAGTGATCCAGGCAATGGCAAAAAAGGCCTTCCAGCCCTCCGAGATCCTGAACCTGGACAACGTCATCCGGGCTATCTTCAGGACAGTCCAGACGGACATGAAATTCCCGGATACGATCCTTTATGCTTTACCAGCAAGTAAATTCGTGAATATGGACTTCACAACCTACCGCCTGACACCTGATGACGCCGTCCCTGGCACCACCTACGGCGGGGCTTCCGTACTTTTCCCCAACTATCCTGCAATACGAGAGAAATTGCTCCAGTTCTACTGGATAAATTAGCTAACTCGGCGCATGCAGCTGGAGATGCAGGATTTCTCTCTCGTCTCCCAGCAAGCGCCACGCTTGAGCGATTCGCAGCCCAGCCACCCAAAGCACAGATCCTCCACTCAGCACCACTGGCCAGCTTGCCCGCGCTGTTTGGGGGATTTTTTGATTCACAAAAAAATCGCTCAATTTTTGATGCTTCAATGCCATCCCCAGAGGAGACCACCTCTCCCCGGTCCGCATCGAGCGGACTTCAAGCGGCCATTCGAGGTCCAGCGGGTTGAGCCAGGCGTGCAGGGGGTGCGTTTTGAGAGATTCGGGCAAGGCTTTAAACTTTCTGTCGTCAATCAGTTCCGCCGTCAGGTACCAACCGGCATTGAGCTCAAGCCTTCCGCCGCGTTTCAGCTTTGAGCCGGAAGTGTCCGATAGCTGCGGAAAATCCGCATGCTGATGCTGATAAGACCGCGGGGCAATCACGAAATCTCCCTCGAAACAGAAAACCCACAAGCCGCCTGCCAGGGGAGTCCGCGGAGCAATGCTGCTGATGGCCGCCAGGGCTCTTTCAACCGCCTCAAAACCAAGATCGCGGGTGTCTGGCATTAATTTTGAGAATGCCTGCCTCAAAACCAAGCGCTGCAGGCTCAGGTGTAGACCCAGAAAGATTTCCCGGCTGAAAACCAGGCCTTGCTCCACAGTCCGCACAAGCGCACGCGCGAAAGCCTCATCAGCGAGAGTTTCGAGCAATTCACGGTCGGCTGAAAGGGTTAGGGCGGTGCGAACCAGCGCCTGCCTGAAGCCCGGATTGCTTTCTTCAAGCTGCGGGATGAGTTCGTGACGTAAACGGTTGCGGAAAAAAGTGGGGTTGGCATTGCTCTCATCCTCAAGCACTTCCAGACCGTTCGCCTGGCAGTATTGCTGGATTTCCTGCCTGTGAATGGCAAGCATCGGGCGGAAAAGGGGCAGTTCGGGATCGATCACGCTCAAAAAACTCCTGGGCTGCATGCCAGAGAGTCCGCTCAAACCGCTTCCGCGCAGGAAGTGCATCAGAACCGTCTCCACCTGGTCGTCTGCCTGGTGCCCCACAACCACCCCCTGGGCGCCGTGTTCACGCGCGAGATTGAACAAAAAGCGATACCGGCAAAAACGAGCCGCTTCTTCGACGCCAAGCTTGTTTTGCAGCGCAAATTGCCCCACATCCTCCCGCTGGCTGTAGAAAGGCAGTTCCCATTCAGCCATGCGCTGGCACAGGGCGTCTGCCTGGGCTGCGGAGCTCTCGCGCAGGGCGTGATCGAGATGCCCAACAACCAGCTTGAAACCGCCCTCCTTCAGGCAGTGAAGCAGGCAGAGACTGTCCGCCCCACCTGAAACCCCCACAACCAATGGCAGGTCAGGGTTGACAGCGCAATCCTTGATCAATGCCTGAGTGATACGTTTTGCCAGCATAGTGAGATTATAGCATTCGTAAGGTTTTTCCTCGACAAAGCCGCAATGTTGTATACTTATGCAATGGAACCCGCACCTTTTGTGATCGGTCTTACAGGCAATATCGCATCTGGCAAAAGCGTGGTCTTGCAGTACCTGGCAAACCTTGGCGCTCTGACGATCGACGCGGACCTAATGGCGCAGGGAACCTACCTGCCCGGCAATCCCGCTTACGAAGCAATCCTGGCGCGGTTTGGCTCCGACCTCACCTTTAGCGATGGGCAGATAAACCGCAGCAAACTAGGACGGATCGTTTTCCGCGATCCCACTGCCCTGGCAGAGCTGGAAGCGATCATCCATCCCCTGGTCACCCAAAAAATCCTTGAGATCATCCAAACAACCCATCGGGATGTAGTTGCGGTTGAAGCCATCAAACTTTTCGAGTCAGGGATTGATAAACAATGCAACGCGGTTTGGGCAATCGCGGCAGATGATGACGTGCGGCTCGAGAGGCTGATGGAAGGTCGCGGCCTGGACGAAAACGCGGCGCGTCAGCGCATCAATTCCCAGTCACCGCAATCCGAGAAGATAGGTTTGGCAGACCAGGTAATTTATACTGATACCAATTTCAGCCACACTTACGAGCAGACTTCCAAGTATTTTTTGGCCTTAGGGCTGTCGCCTTTTGAGGTAGTTTCTGAGAACAGTGAGAGCAGACTCAGCCATCTCAACCCAAACAGTTTTGCGGCTGCCTCGGCTTTTATGGAGGAAAAAACCGAACAAAAATGGCAACCTGAAGATCTTTATCGTTTGCTCGGTCAAAGAACAGTCGTAGCTTTTTATCATGGTGAGCAATTGGTCCAAATGATGATTTTGCGGGTTGAGCAGGGTATGGGGGTCTATCTGGCGCATGCGCCTTTTCGGTCCGAGCAACTGCCCTTGAAGGTCAGTTTTCCTCTGCTTAAGCAATACCTGTCTGGAATAGCCGACATGCTGATTGTGGCAAAGGATTTCATATCACCGGAAGAAGCAAAGTTATTGGGGTTTACCTATGGCGACGACGAACCGCCAGTCCATCCGGTTCTTTACACCAATTTTCTGCGCAAGTATGGTTTGATGCCGGGTGAGGTCTATTTCAGCAAAATCTGAGGATTAAGCGAGAAAAAGGTTGCTTTAGGGGGTATACTTTAAGGTAGGAAAATAATTAAAAATATGCAAGAACTGTGGAGTAACTTTCTTTTCATTCTGGAGCGGTTCACGTGGGCCAGTCTGTTGGATATTGTGTTAGTCACAATCGTTTTTGCGTTAATTCTCTACCTTTTACGTGATACCGAAGCCCAAACCCTGCTGCGTGGAATTTTCCTGATCGTTATCCTCATTACTCTGCTGATCTCGCTGCTAGACCTGCCTGGTTTTTCCTGGCTGGTTGAAACGATCTCCCCCGCACTCATTTTTGCGATCCCTGTGGTGCTTGCCCCGGAGATTCGACGCGGACTTGAGCGCATGGGCACAGTCAGCGACCTGGGCTTGTTCAAGCATCGCAGTGCAAAAGCCAACGAACAACTGGAGCAGACGCTTCAGTCTGTGACTGCCGCGGTGCTGCAGCTGGCGCAACGCCGGCATGGAGCGCTGATCATCCTGCGGCGCAAGCAGTTCCTGGATACTTACTACAAAAATGGTGTTCTGATGGACTCCATCATCACTCCTCAGCTCCTGATGCAAATTTTCTATCCGAACACTCCGCTTCACGACGGGGCTGTGATCATCGACGACAACAAAATCAAGGCAGCCGCCTGCGTAATGCCACTTTCGAGCAGTGGCGTGCTCAATGCCACGGTTGATCGTTCGCTGGGCTTGCGCCACCGCGCCGCGCTCGGTATCAGCGAAGTCAGCGATGCCGTCGCGGTGGTCGTTTCAGAAGAAACCGGTACGATCTCGATTGCCCACCGAGGGCGCTTGATCCGACGTCTGGACAGCGACCGCCTCTTGAACACAATGCGCGCCCTCATGACTTCCACCGAAGTCCTGCCCCGCCAAAAATCGCTGCTTTCTTACTTCAAGCTTCGCAAACCTGAGCAAGAGGAGGAAACCGATGAAACTAATGCGTAAACTCCTTTCCTTCCTCCCGACTTTGTTGACCGCTCTCGTGCTGGCGATCATTGTGTGGGTATCCTCGGTTACCGCAAGTGACCCGAATCAGATCATCACCTATGAAACTCCGATCGAATTGGAAATTCTTGGGCAAAACCCGGACCTGGTGATAACGCATCAACAGGTGGAAGGCGTGTATGTCACGATCAAGGCTCCAAGCTCGGTTCATGCCCGGCTGGCAAACGATCTCAGCCTGATCAACGCCAACATCAACCTTTCAGGGCTGGAAGCCGGCGACCATGTCCTCATCCCCGAAGTGCTGATTGCGCTAAAACCGGCTCAGGTGGTGGAGGTTTCTCCAGCATCTGTGGACCTCTCGCTCGAAAAGGTTTCCTCGAAAACCCTCCCCATCAGCCTGGTGCAGACAGGAAGCTTACCTGTGGGATTTCAGACTCGCAGCGCAAGACTAAGCCAGACGGAAGCCAAGCTGGTCGGACCCGAATCATTGGTGCAAACCGTGGTGGAGATTGCTGCGACGATCGACGTCTCTGAGCTTACAACCAGCATCAGCCGCACGCTGGACCTGAAGCCACTCAATGCAGCCGGGGTCGTCGTGGAAGGGGTCGTGCTCAGCCCCAACCGGGTTGAAGTGACCATCGACGTAGAGCAATTGGTCGGCTATCGCAATGTTTTTGTCAAGATCGTCACCAGAGGATCTGTGGCACAGGGCTACCACCTGAGCAGTATCGTGGTTAACCCGCCCACATTAACTGTTTATGCCTCAAACCCTGACGTGATACGCAGTATGCCTGCCTATATTGAGACTGAACCTGTCAATCTGAATGGCGCGCAGCAGAGTTTTGAGTCGCGGGTTGGTCTGCAGCTGCCAGAAGGCATCGTGGTGATTGGTGACCAATCCGTTTTGGTTACAGTAGGTGTGGAAGCCATCTATAACTCGACCCAAATCATTGGAGTGCCAGTCAGTGCGATCAATCTTGCAGAAGGACTGCGGGCAGAGTTCTCACCACTTACAGTGGATGTTTACATCTCTGGTCCAATGAATCTGCTCGAAAATATCGGAACGACTTCGGTCTTTGTCACCCTGGATCTTACGGGGCTGACAGAGGGAACTTACCAGTTATCCCCCAGAGTTGAACTTGACCGCCCCGAATTGCGGCTTGATTCGACCTTACCTGGCTTGATTGAAGTCGTAATCACGAGATAGAAAAAACAAATTAATAGGAATTTTCATGGATAAACCTGTCATTGTGCTCGTCGGAAGACCCAACGTGGGTAAAAGTACCCTTTTCAACCGCCTGGTGGAACAGCGCCTCGCCATCATTGATGACGTTCCCGGCACCACGCGTGATCGGCTTGTGTCGGAAGGTTATTGGGCTGGACACAACTTTTTCGTGGTTGACACGGGCGGAATTGACCCAAGCAAACAGCGCGATCAAGCGCCACTCTCAATCGGCTCTGCAGATTTCATCAACGAAATCCGCGCCCAGGTGGAAGTAGCAATCGAAGAAGCAGATGTGGTGGTGTTGGTGGTGGATGCGATCAGCGGAGTTACCCAGGCAGACCTGGAAGTCGCCAGCATGCTGCGCCGCCGCCAGCGCAAGCAGGAAGGCAAACTGATACCTCCTATCATCCTGGCAGTCAATAAAGCCGATAGTGAAACCGCCCGCATGAATGCCCTGGACTTTTACTCCCTGGCGATTGGTGAACCTTTCGCGATTTCAGCCATTCACGGCACCGGAACAGGTGACCTCCTGGATGAGATCGTGGCACATTTTCCGACACAGGTGGAAGAAGATAATGAGGAGAATGCCATCAAGGTAGCCATTGTTGGCAAACCTAATGCCGGGAAGAGCAGCCTGCTTAATAAGATCATTGGCAAAGAACGCGCGATCGTCAGCAGCATTCCCGGCACAACGCGTGACGCAATTGATACACCCATCACAATTGACGATCAGGACTACATCCTGATTGACACAGCTGGCATTCGGAAACGCGGATCCATCATCCCTGGGGTTGAAAAGTACTCTGTGCTGCGAGCCATGCAGGC
>DJGU01000082.1:2469-3993 GCA_002432795.1 Anaerolineaceae bacterium UBA5838 | reverse complement strand
AAATGGGATCTGATTGAAAAAGACACCAACACCAGCATGGAATTCGAACGCGAAATTCGTCAACAGCTGAACTTTTTGCCCTACATCCCGATTTTGTTCCTTTCAGCTTTGAGCGGTCAGCGTGTGCAGCAGGTCTTGCCACTGGTGAAACAGGTCCAGCAGGAACGCCTGCGCAAGGTGCCGACTTCGCTGCTGAACCGCATTCTGATCAACGCTCAGGATATACACCAGTCAACGGCTGGAACTGGCAAGCCATTCCGGATTTATTACGGCACGCAGGTCAAAACTGAGCCGCCGACATTCCTTTTGTACTGCAATGATCCAGCCTTGGGTCACTTCACCTATTTGCGCTTCCTGGAGAATCAAATCCGCAAGGAGATCCCCTTCACCGGCACACCCATTCATCTCGTGCTAAAGAAACGTGAGCGTAAAAGCTCAGAGGATTAGTTTGCCAGGTTTGATATATAATAGCGGAGTTCACGACGCGCGACGGTGTGATAGAATGGATGCTTGTGGAACAAAACGAAACTGAAACAAAGGTGGTTGAAATAACAACTCAAGGCAGCCCCGAGAAGAAAGCACACGGTTTTTGGCGCGACTTAATCGAAACCATCCTCATGGCGGTGGTATTGTTTTTGCTGCTCAATGCCGCCACCTCACGCGTGCGGGTATACAACATCAGCATGCAACCAACACTGCACGAAGGTAATCTCTTGGTGGTAAATAAGCTCGCCTACAAACTTGGCGAACCCAAACGGGGCGACATTATCGTCTTTCATTACCAGGGAACAGTGACTGAAGATTATATCAAACGTGTTATCGGTCTGCCCGGGGATATTGTTGAGATTGGCGGTGGCACTGTGAGGGTAAATGGACAGGCTATCACCGAACCCTACATTGCTGAACTGCCCGGGTATACTGGCACATGGAAAGTGCCTGAAGGGGAACTTTTCGTCCTGGGAGACAACCGCAACCACTCTTCTGATTCACACGACTGGGGTTTTGTGGAGCAGGAGTGGGTTGTTGGGAGAGCAGTCATTGTATATTGGCCGCTTGACCGCATCCGCGTTTTGAACAGCCCGGATTGGGTTCATGCTGCACCTTGAGGGCACCCTGACGAATGAAGCAAACATTTAATATGACCCCCGAAATCCCGGAAGTCTGCCCCCATTGCTACTTCGGCAGAATCCAGCCGGGAAAACGCAGTTTTGCTGCCCGTACCAACGGCAAACCAGTGATGGTACCGGATTTCCCTGCCTGGATCTGTGATGTGTGCGGATTCACCATTTATGACCCTGTGTCATTGACAAACCTGCAGCGGCTGCTGACGAATCCCCCCAAGCCCTACGTATCACGCCCTGCGCCAAAGACCCCCAAGACCAAACCTGCTAAAACCCATCCTCAAACTGACCAGCCCGCATAGTTCAATTAGCCCATTTTGAGGCTTTAATTGTTGTTAAAATGATTCGTGCCCTCTGGGTATTATGACCTTCTTTATTCTGTCATTGCAAACCTCAGTTGTGA
>DJGU01000082.1:2194-2415 GCA_002432795.1 Anaerolineaceae bacterium UBA5838 | reverse complement strand
AACTCTTTGCAAACCAAACCGTTTGAGGAATAAACTCGGAGGCTATCCTTTGCAATGCGGAAGACGGTAAAAGTGTGTAAACCGCAAAATCTCCTTTATGCAAACATCTTAGATTGCTTCGTTCCTCGCAATCACAGGAACATCGTTTATCTCATCGAATTCAATAATTTCCCAGGTTGTCCTATTCCCTATCACCCATCACCTATCCCCTATCCCCTATC
>DJGU01000082.1:0-2157 GCA_002432795.1 Anaerolineaceae bacterium UBA5838 | reverse complement strand
ATCACCTATCATCCCCAGTCCATATGAAATTCATCAGAAAGTACAGAATTCTTTGACTCTTGTCATTTAGAGTGCTATTATCTTAGTGAACTTATTTATTGTTTCGAATTTATTCTGCACGTTAAAATGGAGGCCTTATATGAGCGCAATTTTAATTTCACGCATTATCGGCGCAGTTGTACTTGGTATTATCGGAGCTTTCACCAGTCTCCCCATTTATAATTTTGTTCAGCAGTTTGTCGATGTGCTCACCCTTTCACAGGGAGTGGTAACCGGACTCATCGCGGTGATTTTTGCCACGTTTGGGTTTTTGATCACCCCCTACATCACCATCAAGCCTTTTCGGGCTTTGATAAAACTTTTTACGAAATCTTCAGCCCAATCACTACTGAGCGGGCTTATTGGCATGACCATTGGTCTGATCATCGCCGCCATCATGGCATACTCGCTTTCCCTGCTGCCCAGACCTTTCGGGCAGATTCTGCCGCTTGCCGGCTTGCTGCTGTTTGGCTATCTGGGCGCAGTCCTTTTCGTCACAAGGCGGGATGATTTTTTGAATCTTTTCAAGAGTGTGTCCAATAAGATGCCTGCGCGTGCTAAAGTTGAGAGTGAAAGGCGCGTTTTGGTGGATACCAGCGCGATCATCGACGGACGCATTTCTGACATCGCCAAAACCGGTTTTTTGGGCGCGACACTGGTCGTGCCGCGATTTGTGCTCAACGAGCTGCAATTCGTCTCCGACTCTGCCGACAGCCTCCGCCGCCAGCGCGGACGGCGCGGATTGGACGTTCTCAGTGAACTCCAGGAGAACAAAGAAGTAAATGTGGTCATCAGCGACATTGACGTGGAAGGTGTGCGCGAGGTGGATGACAGACTGGTGCTGCTTGGGCGCCAAATGAACGCCCCAATCCTGACCAACGATTACAACCTGAACCGGGTGGCCGAACTTCAGGGCGTGAATGTACTAAACATTAACGACCTTGCCAACGCCGTCAAAGTCATCATCCTGCCTGGAGAAAGCCTGCAGATTGCGGTAATCCAGGAAGGCAAAGAATACAATCAGGGTGTTGGATATCTTGATGATGGCACCATGGTGGTCATTGAAAATGGGCAGCCTTACCTTAACAAACAGATTGAAGTCACCGTCACCAAAATCTTGCAGACTTCTGCCGGGCGGATGATTTTTGCCAAACCAAGCCTCGAATGAAAACAGGAAATTGATATGAGCTTAAAGATATATAACACCCTCAGCCGTTCCAAAGAGGACTTCAAAACCCTCGAGCCGGGCAAGGTCAGGATGTATGTTTGCGGTCCGACGGTCTACGCCGAATCACACATTGGTCACGCTATGTCGGCACTGGTGTTCGACATTGTGCGGCGTTACCTGGAGTATTCCGGTTACGACGTCAATTTCGTGATGAACTTCACCGATGTGGATGACAAGATTATTGCCAAAGCTAATGATCTGGGGCGCGACCCCTTTGAACTGGCAAATCAGTATATCAACCAATATAAAGCCAACCTGGACGGGTTGAACGTCCTGCCAGCCACCAAAAACCCGCGCGCGACTGAAGATATGCCGCAAATCATTGAGATGATCAGCCAGCTGATCCGCAACAAGTCCGCTTACGAGGTGGATGGGGATGTGTACTATAGCGTGGAGTCCAAACCGGACTACGGCAAGCTCTCCGGTCGGCGGCTGGACACTATGAACGCCGGCTCGCGTGTTCAGGTGGACGAACGCAAAGAACATCCCATGGATTTTGCCCTCTGGAAGTCCGCCAAACCCGGCGAACCCGCCTGGGACAGCCCTTGGGGCAAGGGTCGCCCTGGTTGGCACATCGAGTGTTCGGCAATGAATATGGCGCACCTGGGAGAACAAATTGACATCCACGGCGGCGGAAATGACCTCATCTTCCCCCACCACGAAAACGAGATTGCGCAGACTGAAGCTATAACCCATAAGACCTTCGCCACCTATTGGATGCATAATGGCATGCTCGGACTGAAATCCGAAAAAATGTCCAAATCGATTGGCAATATGATCACCATCGATCAATTCCTGAGCGAACATCCCGGCGATGTGATGCGTTTGTGGGTGCTCAATGGCTCTTACCGCAGTCCGCTTACCTACAGCGAAGAGGTCATTGAGCAAAC
>DJGU01000035.1:3022-5382 GCA_002432795.1 Anaerolineaceae bacterium UBA5838 | reverse complement strand
CCAATGCTGAGCGCGATCAACACTACCAATGTGATCAACCCAAAGAGCAGCACCGGGAGCACTAAAAGCACCGTTGCCACGCCAGCAAGATTTGCTGTGTCCGCAGCCCCAAGGCCGCCTTTGATCGCAAGCCAAACGATCAAGCCCACAACGAGCAGGCTGATCAGGATGAATGGAAAAGAGATCGCCCAAAAGCGGTTGCTTTTGTGCGCTTTATCGATTGTTTCCCGTAATTTTGATTCGTCTGACATTGATGGCACCTTCCACTGCAATTTTAGCACGAGATTCACACACCTTTTAAGATCATACAAACTCATCCCAGAACTAAACTGCAAAAGGTATTTGTTAACAATTTGTAATCCTTTTCATGTATAATGAAGCCAGGAAAACTATCGCACATGCGTCCGGGAGGCCATTTATGCTTATTTTGCCTCCGATTGTGGCTTAGAATTGCTGCGCGATTTACTAGATAGGAAAATGTCAGTGTTAGAAACTGACTTATGTATTGGAAAAACAATGAGTTTTTGGAGCAGTCGAGTGAACAATCCATCATTCCTGTTGCATCCCGATTTTCTGGTGAGTTAACAGCGAGATTCTCTACCTGAAGAGGAACAAAAGGATTAATCGTTTCTGACTGTCAGCTTGCCAATACATAATAAAAGTTGCGCGAGTTCGTCTTGAACTTTCAGCTTATCGAGTAAGTCCGGCATTCAACAGCCATGATCATGGATTATGGCTGTTTGTTACGGATGAAAAAGACGATTACTGAAATCAGTGCGCAAAAGCGCAATCGCAGGCGGGTAAACATCAGCCTGGATGGGTCCTATGCTTTCTCTTTGGACCGATTGACGGCTGCCTGGCTACAGGTTGGGCGGGAACTTAGTGAAGCCGAAATTAAAAAACTCCAAACAAGCGACGAAGTCGAAGTTGGCTTGAATCAGGCTCTCAATTTTTTGAGCTACAGAAGCCGCTCGATGGCAGAAATGACCCGCTACCTCGAAGGCAAGGGCTATTCCTTTGCCACCGTAGAGGCAGTACTTTTGCGACTTGAAGAAGAGGGCTTGCTCAACGATGAGCGTTTTGCCAATGAGTGGATTGAGAACCGCAACACCTTTCGCCCACGAAGCCAAAGCCAATTAAGAGCGGAGCTGCGTTTTAAGGGTTTGGCTGAGACTTCCATCGAAACCGCCCTGGAGGAATCCGGGGTGGACGATGCCGCCCTCGCGATGGCAGCAGCCCGTAAGCAGGCTCATCGCTATCTATCATCCGATTACGAAATTTATCGAAAGAAACTAGGGAACGCCCTTTTGCGGCGCGGTTTCAGTTATGCCACGGTCAATGAAACCTTACGCACTCTTTGGAATGAGATGCAGCATACCGAGACCGTGGAACCAAATAAACTATGGAGCAATTGACACAATGAAAACCTTATTTCAACCAGGCCCAGGTCCTAACCTGCTCTTTCTGTGGGTTGGACTCGCCGTTATCTTGGGTGTCCTGATCGGATACCTGATTTTCTCAGCCATCCGCAAAAACCAGGATGAAAAACTTAAAAGAACCGCGGAAAATATTATCGACCAGGCAAAAGAAATTGCCAAAAACACGGAGCTGGAAGCCAAAGACACCGCCCTGAAAATTACTTTACAGGCGGAGAATGAGATCCAGCGCAAGCGCAGCGAGCTCAACAAGGAAGATGACCGCCTTGTGAAGCGCCGCGAAGAACTTGATAATCGTTTCGACCAGATGCAGCAGCGCGAGTCCGCTCTCAACAAACGCCAGAGTGCCGTTGATAAGCGCGCCAATGAGGTCGAAGCTCTCTACACTGAACAGTATGCAGAGCTGCAGCGTGTTTCTGCGATGACCAGTGATGAAGCCCGCGCGCTCCTGCTTGAAGAAGTTGAAAAGGAAGCCCGCGGAGACATGGCGCGCATCATCCGCCAACATGAGATCGAAGCCACCGAAACCGGCATGGAAAAAGCCCGCGAGCTGATCGCTGATGCCATTCAGCGCGTCGCTTCCGACAGGGTTGCTGAAGTGACCACTTCCCTGGTTTCTCTTCCCAACGAGGAAATGAAGGGCCGCATTGTTGGACGCAACGGTCGCAACATCCGGGCCTTCGAACAGGCAACCGGCGTGGACGTTATCGTAGATGACACCCCCGAAGCTGTGACTGTCTCGTGTTTTGACTCTGTCCGCCGTGAAATCGCCCGCCGTACCCTGACACGGCTCGTGACGGATGGCCGCATCCACCCGGCGTACATTGAGAAGATACTTGAAGAAGAACGCAAAGCGATGGACGAGGATATCCTCAAAGCTGGTAAAGAAGCGGTCTATGAAGCCGGCATACACGGCCTGCACCC
>DJGU01000035.1:0-2945 GCA_002432795.1 Anaerolineaceae bacterium UBA5838 | reverse complement strand
GCGGCTGAGCTCGGCGCAAACGTGGAAGTTGCCAAGCTTGGCGCGCTTTTGCACGACCTTGGCAAAGCCATGGACCACAACACCGAAGGCACCCATGCCCAGATCGGCGCTGAATTTGCCAAACGCCACGGCGTCAGCGCGGCAGTCTGCAACGCCATCGCTGCGCACCACCACGAAGTGGACCAGGTCTCGATCGAAGCCATTTTGGTGGAAGCCGCGGACGCCATATCCGGCGCGCGCCCAGGTGCCCGACGT
Source organism: Anaerolineaceae bacterium UBA5838 (assembly GCA_002432795.1). Classification (GTDB taxonomy): domain Bacteria; phylum Chloroflexota; class Anaerolineae; order Anaerolineales; family Anaerolineaceae; genus Mesolinea. The sequence goes on along the minus strand of DJGU01000035.1, from coordinate 2,690 downwards.
GAGGACCTTGAGCAGTACATCAAGCGCCTGAAAGCCCTTGAGAACATCGCCAACTCCCATAAGGGTGTTGAGCAGAGCTACGCCATCCAGGCTGGTCGGGAAGTGCGCATCATCGTTAAGCCTGAAGAGATCGACGACCTCGAAGCGCACCGCATCGCCAAGGACATCGCCACCGAGATCGAGGAAACCATGCAGTACCCCGGTCAGATCCAGGTGACCGTCATCCGTGAAACCCGCTCGGTCAGTTACGCGAAGTAAACCCACAAACTCGTAAATGATAAGAAGCTGCCAGGCTTGGCAGCTTCTTTGTTGTGAAAATGAACCTTGTAGGGTTGATGCCTGCATCAACCTAAGAAACCTTCTTGTAGGGTCGATGCCTGCGTCGACCTATTGGATATTCTTGTAGGGTTGATGCCTGCATCAACCTCTGGGACCTCCATGTTCGTTCGATTCTAAAGTTGACCAGATCTGAGTTACTCTTCTTAGTGCCCTGGCGAAACGTCACTGTGAGTTCTATTCCTGTCATTGCGAACATCTTTTGTGAAGCAATCTAAACTTTAGCTAGAAATAGAATGTCGGACAAAGTAAGATACATTCGTCACACGTGATGTGCTTATTGATCAAGGATCCTCATGAAATTTAACGATCTTTGAGGTGAAGAGTTTGGATTGCTTCGTCCCTCGCAATGCCACATCAAAGATGAATCTGTGTTGTGGCAACAATTCTTTAACTTCGCGAAAGCCAAAATTGTTCTTAACATCCTACGGACAGCTTTTTTCTCGTTGAAATCACGATCTTTCGTCAAAATTGGAAACTCTGTTGATGAATGAAGTCCTTTTTTTACCCGGAACCCTATGTAGGGTCGATGCCTGCGTCGACCTCATCCAACAAGCAACAGACATATCCTGCTACAAGGAACAGGCAGGCCTGTTCCCTACAGAGATCTACTTATGTTTCGGTGCCTGCATCAACCATAGAGACCTGCTTGTGGATTCGATGCCCGGTTGGCCTTACGCTCGATCAACATTCATTTAAAGGTAGATCGCCAACCTTCACTTGCGATGGCGACACCCGCTCCAGCTACCCCCTCACAAAGGGATTGTTTGTCTTTTCAAACCCCACCGTCGTGGCCGGGCCATGACCCGGCAAAAGCGTGGTCTCATCCGGCAGGGTGTATATCTGCTCGCGGATGTTCTTCAGCAGCAAAGTGTGATCGGAACCCTCGAAATCGGTCCTGCCGATGCTGCCCTTGAAAATTGCATCCCCCACGACCGCCATCTCTAGTTCAGGGATGTAGAAAAGCACCGAACCGGGGTTATGCCCCGAAACGTCCCGCACTTCCACGATCTTGCGGCTGCCCCCGGGCAGCACGTCCAGCCACATTCCATGGGTAAGCGGAATGTCCGGCCTCGGCACGGGGTCAACCTTCATGCCCATTTTCATGCCTTCTGGATGCGTTTCCTCCCACGCAAAGCCATCTGGGTGCATGGCGATCGGAAGCGGCGGCGAAAATGCTTCACTCACCGTTTTTGCCCCTGCTGTGTGGTCGTAATGCCCGTGCGTGAGCCAGATTTGCCTGAGCTGCCAGCCCTGTTCGCTTGCCAAACGCAATTGGGTCTGCGGCTCAAAGCTTGGGTCAATCAACACACAGTCGCCGCTGTCGTCATCCACCAGGAAGTAGACGTTGTTTCCGAGTGGTCCCAGGACGGCCAGGTGAATTGAAAGGGTCATCTTTTTCCTTCCTGCTCCTGCCTTGCTGAAGCCAGAAATTCTTCGAGGCGCATCACCCTGCGGGGCAGGTCCGTCAGGCTGCGCAAGCCATCTTCTTCCACCACGACGTCGTCTTCAATCCGCACGCCGTACTTTCCAGGCAGGTAGATGCCTGGTTCGATGGTGAAAACCATGCCCGGCTCGAGGATCAAAGGATTGCCATGGAAAACATAAGGCGATTCGTGTGCTTCCATCCCCAGCCCGTGCCCTGTGCGGTGGGTGAAGTATTCGCCATACCCACCTTGTGTGATGACATCCCTTGCCAGCCGGTCCACCTCCCCTGCCAGCATGCCGGCTTTTCCCCCGAAGCGGGCTGCCGCGTTTGCCTTTTCCACCAGGTCGGCGATTCGTCTCATTTCATCATTCGGTTCGCCGTAGAAAAAGCTGCGGGTGATGTCCGAGAAGTAGCCGCCAAAGCTTGCGCCCCAGTCGATCAGCAGCATCTCGCCTTCCTGCAAGACGCGATCCGTGGGGCTGGCGTGGGGATTGGCAGAGTTGGGACCAGTTGAGACGATCGGCGCGAAGGGCAGCTCCGCCTCTGAGCCCGCGCGGAAAAGCTGCACCATCAATTCAGCCGATATCTGGAGCTCGCTCTGCCCCGGTTTCACGGTTTTGAGGGTATTTAGCAAGGCATTCTGGGCGATGATGGCTGCCTGGCGCATGGCTTTCAGCTCTTCGCTGCCCTTGCGCATGCGCAGCTCAGCCAGGGCGGCGCTCCCATCCACAAAATCGGCTTTTGGCAGCGCCTTGCGCAGCAGATCCAGCTCCAGAAAGCGCAGTCCGGTCGGCTCAACGCCTACGCGCAGCGGTTTGCCTGAAATATCAGCCACCGCTTTCTTATAGACCCCCTGCCAGCTTGCCGGGTCGTCGCCAAAGGGAATGATTTCCGCTTCAAAGGGCAGATCGGCGACTTTTGCGCG
>DJGU01000033.1:14591-16854 GCA_002432795.1 Anaerolineaceae bacterium UBA5838 | reverse complement strand
AAACATGAGAAAAGACGGGTGCAAGCCCGTCTTTTGTGTCCTGATCTGGATATAATGACCGTTTGTCATTGCCAGGCACAAAGCAATCTAAACTGTCTGCACACCAAAAGCGGTAGAGATCTGCAATCACACATTGGTTCTTATCCGTCATTGCGAGGAACGGAGCAATCTAAACTGTTTGCATACCAACACTCTGAGAGGTCCGAAAACCGCAAGCCTCTTCCGCTTCGCGAGGAACAACCGTGATTTCACCCTCCCGCGTACCTGGTATTCCACCATTCTAGATTGCTTCACAAAAGAGGTTCGCAATGACAACTTAAACGACAGGCGCAAGCCCGTCTTTTGTGTGCGGCATGATGTCCTGCCTACGAGATAATCGTCGCTTGATCATGCTGGTCCCCGAATAATAATGGACGCTTGGAGCGAGAAGTTTTGCCCGACTATTCGACTATCACCTTCTCCCACCCACCAAGTCCGCATTAGTGATAAGATTGCTCCTTTAAGGAACCTGCCATGAATCCAACCTATATCGGTGAATTTTCTGCGCTGCTGACTGCCTTTTTCTGGGTCATCTCCGGCATCTTTTTTGAACGTGCCAGCAAGCGTACTACCTCGCTGGCGGTCAGCTTTTTGCGCATGATCTTCGGCCTGGCCTTGATAAGTGTCTTGCTGTGGATATCCCGTGGAAATCCCTTTGCAACCGATGCCTCGCCTTCTGCCTGGTTATGGCTGTCGCTTTCCGGTGTGGTTGGCTTCGTAATCGGCGATGTTTTCCTTTTCGAAGCCTATGTGCGCATCGGCACACGCATCACGCTGCTGCTAATGAGCCTCTCACCAGTTCTGACCGGTGTGCTGAGCTACCTCATCTTCGGTGAGGTTCTGGAACCCCGGGCTGTTGTGGGCATTGCCCTCACCCTGGCAGGCATCGTTGTGGTCATCACGACTCGCGGGGAAAAGAGAAATCTGAAATTGCGCGTAAATTCCTATGGGGTCTTTTGCGGTCTGATGGGAGCGGTCGGTCAATCCGTTGGCCTGATCCTGAGCAAACAGGGCATGGGGGATTATGACCCCTTTGCAGCCACCCAGGTGCGCATCATCGCCTCCATCGCTGGCTTTATCCTGTTCTTTCTGGTCGGCAACCACTGGCAAAAGCTGCGTGTGCTTCTCAATGATGGGCCATCTGTGCGGATGACCGCTGTTGGGGCTTTGTTCGGACCGGTGCTGGGGGTCGGGTTTTCGCTCTTGGCTATTCAAAATGCACCGGCTGCAATTGCAGCAGCTATCATGTCGATCATGCCTGTTCTGATCATCCCGGTCAACTGGCTGGCTTTCAGAGAAAAAATTAAGTGGTTTGAGGTTCTCGGCGCGTTGGTGACAGTGGTTGGCGTGATCCTGCTCTATCTGTGAGTGTATGTCGATAGGCAAGAGTGCTCAGTCTGTAGGGAACTGGCCTGCCTGTTCCTCCGGATTGCGGGGTTCAATCCGGCTTATCTCGGCTCATCCCGGCCTATCACGCAAACAGGCACAAAATCCAGATCAGGGCAATTGTATCTTGTTGGCATTTCATTACCCAATTGTGAAAATTATGTGAATTTTGCGACATATGTGGCAAAAAACAATTTGACCCCCTCCAGCGAAGCGGAGGTCGAAGATCCGTGTAGCGCAGCGAAAGGGAAGTGGGGGTAAGGGGGGGTGGGTCTTTTTTGAGGAGGAGGTATTTTTCTCTATAGACCTTCTATTTCGTCATAAAAATTTGGAGCGATTGCCTGTTACCAAGCCCACTCTGGTGAGCTAAAAGGGGCTAAAACTAGTACAATTAAAAAATGGAATTCAAACTTCATGCCCCCTACAAACCCACCGGAGATCAACCGGAGGCAATTGAAAAACTGATCACAGGCATCGAAAAGGGCTACCGCCACCAGGTGCTGCTTGGCGCAACCGGCACCGGCAAAACCTTCACCGTTGCCAACATCATCCAACAACTGCAGCTGCCAACGCTTGTGATGACCCACAACAAAACCCTTGCCGCTCAGCTTTATGCGGAGTACAAGGACTTTTTCCCTGAAAATTCCGTAGAGTACTTCGTATCCTACTACGACTATTACCAGCCTGAAGCCTACATCCCGCGCCGTGACCTTTACATCGAAAAAGAGACCGACATCAACGAGGAGATCGACCGCCTGCGGCTGGCAGCCACCACCGCCCTTATGTCGCGCCAGGACGTGATCATCGTTGCCTCCGTCTCAGCCATCTACGGTCTGGG
>DJGU01000033.1:8980-14441 GCA_002432795.1 Anaerolineaceae bacterium UBA5838 | reverse complement strand
CGCGGCGATACCCTCGAAGTTCTGCCGGCGTACAGCGAAAAAGAAACCATCCGCATCAGTTTCTTTGGCGATGAAATCGAGGACATCATCCGGCTCAACCCAGTCACAGGCGAGGTCATCGACCGTCCCGACCAGGTGGATATTTACCCCGCCAAGCACTACGTCACCGAAGAAAACCGCATGGAAAAAACCTTGCTGGACATCGAAACCGAGCTTGAAGAGCGCTTAAAGTTCTTTAATCAAAGCGGTCGCTTGCTGGAGGCGCAGCGTCTCGAACAGCGCACCCGCTATGATCTTGAAATGCTGCGCGAGGTTGGGTCTTGTGCCGGCATCGAAAACTACTCCCGCCATATCGATCAGCGCGCTCCCGGCAGCCCGCCCTGGACTTTGCTGGACTTCCTGCCCTCCAACTACCTGATGGTGCTGGACGAGTCCCACATGATGGTGCCGCAAATCCGCGGTATGTACAACGGCGACCGTTCGCGCAAGGAAATTCTGGTGGATTATGGTTTTCGTTTGCCTTCCGCCCTCGATAACCGCCCGTTAAAATTCCCGGAATTTGAGAAGACGATGGGTATCACCCTCTACACCAGCGCCACGCCAGGCCCTTATGAGATGGAAAAGGCTCAACAGGTTGTGGACCAGGTCATCCGTCCAACCGGTCTCTTGGACCCGAAAATTGAAGTGCGTCCTACCGCGGGGCAGATCGACGACCTGATCGCGGAGCTGCGCAAGCGCGTGGACCGCGGAGAGCGCGCTTTAGTCACCACCCTCACCAAGCGTATGTCCGAAGATATGGCGGACTACCTGCTCGAGTCCGGCTTCAAAGTCCAATATCTCCACTCTGAGGTGGAGACCTTTGAGCGGGTTGGCATTCTGCGCGACCTGCGCTTGGGCGTTTTCGATGTCGTGGTAGGCATCAACCTGCTGCGCGAAGGGCTCGATTTGCCTGAGGTCTCTTTGGTGGCGATCCTGGACGCGGATAAGGAAGGTTTTCTGCGCTCCACCACCGCCCTGATCCAGACCTTTGGGCGGGCTGCGCGTCATATCAACGGGGAAGTTATCCTCTACGCCGACCGCATGACCGACTCGATGAAGCGCGCGATTGACGAAACCACCCGCCGGCGTGCCAAGCAGGAAGCTTACAACACGGAGCACAACATCTCACCCGTGGGCATCACCAAGGCGGTGTACGACATTACCTCGCGGTTGGTGAACGTGGCTCCTGAAGAAAAAGACAAGCCCAGGAATGCCCGCGAACTGGCTGCCAAAATGCAGCAGCGCGAGCTGGAAAAGATGCTGACTGAGATGGAAAAACAGATGAAAGCTGCCGCGGCAGAACTTGAGTTTGAACGTGCTGCCATGCTGCGAGATCAGATCTTTGAGCTGCGGGCAATCATGATTGAGGATTCAGACCTGCCGCCCTGGAAGAAGCAAAAAGCCCTGGCAGGGATGAATTAATTCAATCTTTCATCTCACAAACAAATAAACCTCAGGTCATCGTGCTCGCAGAGTATGCGTATTTCAACCTGACATCCCACTTTTAGTTCATGGACAGGCTCGCAGGCGCTCTAAGTATTAACCAATCAACTGGCGAAGTTCTGCATCCACCCCGGATATAAGTTTTTCAGTATCCGCCTTGATGCCACCCGTGGAGACAAAAGTCAGCTTGCCACCGCCGCTTCCACCGTACCTTTTGGCAATATTTATGATCGTTTCCGATACAGGCAATTGAACGTCCTGGCTGCATCCTGCCACAATGCTTGCTTGTTCACCTCCCCCAACAATTGCCACAATGGTCGCGTGGCTTTGGTTTAACAGTTTGGTCACCAGTATCTTTACTGAATTGGAATCAAGGTAATCAAGCTTCTCAATCACCACCCGAATTCCATTAATTACCTCTCCGCCCTCATTTAATTCATGGAATTTATATTCCACCAGTCTTTCCTGCATCTTTTTCAGTTCTTTATTTGCATTTCTCAGCTCATTCGACATTTTTTGTACCACTTTGTTGAGCTGGTCCTTTGAGGTGCTCAGGAACTCAGAAGTCTCGCTTATTATTTTCTCGTCTGCTGCCATCTCCAAAATGGCAAGCTCGCCAACCGCATAATCGATGCGCGTGACGTTCTTCTTGTGCACTTCCCTTGCGAGCACCTTGATCGGTCCAATGTCGACCGACCGCTGCACGTGCGTTCCGCTGCAGGCTGCCACGTCCCAACCTTCGATCTCAATAATTCTCACATCACCTTCCGGCAATTCCAGGTTCACAGCCAATCCAGCGATATTATTGACTTCGTCTTGTTTGACCAGGTAAGCTTTAATAGGGTGATTCTCGACCACGTATAGATTCGCCATCAGCGACATCTTGTGTAAATCGTCACTTCTGATTTGTTGGTCAGTATTCAGGTATAGATTGCCAACTTTGCCAATATTGAAGCCGGCGTACTCAACCTTGGGATACAACCTGCGCGCGGCTCCAAAAAGCAAGTGGCCAGCTGTATGCAATCGCATATTGTGAATGCGGTAGTCCTTGTCTATCTCGCAACTTACAGTGCTCCCCTGATAGAGTTCCTTATCCGAAACTTTCTGAATATAATGGATAATCTCCCCATCAACTTTCTGAATATCGACGACAGGATGCGAGTCAATCTTTCCACGATCGCAGGGCTGTCCGCCCCCTTCTGGATAGAAGTAAGTTTCCTCAAAAACTAAACCGATTCGGTTTGGTTCATCCACAACTCTAACAACCGAAGTTGTAAAAGAAAAAATAAAAGGGTCATCCCAATATTTCTTAACGGTATGGTTTGTCATATTTTGAATGAAGCCTCGATTTAAGACTATTAAAACGTGTTGATTGGCTCAAAGAATGAGGGGATTATAAATCAACATATGGGATATAGGTATTTTTTGACCGCTAATGTTTACTCAGATCTGACAGTGACAACCCAAAGAAGGGCTCTTCTTATCGCAAAGAGAAGCAAAAAATAATCTACAGACTCCTAACTTACAAAAAACATATCCCTGCGTTAGGCTCGCGATAACAGAGTTAAGGCAGATCGCCATGTTACGCGGATCAGTTTTTGTGTAGGGCGTGACAAAGTGCCCGTAAGGGTATTGAGGGCACGAAAGCGAGGTGATGGGCGAATCGTGTCGTGCCCTCAATCCGCCGTCGCAGAACTGTAATGCCACTTGACGTCCCGCACATAAGCCGCATCCGGACCCTTTTTCAGCGCAGTTAATTTTTCTTGCAGGCTAACAAACAAGGGTGGGTTGGCGTCATCTGGCATTGGCCAAAACACTTCCAGCTAAAGCCAACCCACCAACAACCGCATTCTGTACCGTAATTGCGAGCCCCTTCCCGAGCCAGGAGAGTCGCGAGATTCAGCAGCCCATGTTGTTCTTAATCGTGAAAAGCAAGCCTCCTAAACATCCTGTCATTGCGAGACCTTTGCCGGAAACATTATGTGATGTGCTAAACAATGATTTGGCAAAGGTCGCGGCAATCTAAAACGTATGGATTCAAACAAGATCGAGGGGTCGAAGAAGCATTATTTTTTGCGACCTGTCAACCGTTTAGATCGCCACGGTCGCAAGCTCCCTCGCGATGACAGAGTAATTAATCTTGCCGGCCTACCCACCAACAACCGCATCGTTATGGGGAACGCTTGCCTGTGCCCGCAAAGCAGAGTGTGCCTCATTCCGGGTGTAACAGGTAGGGTGGGTTGGCGTCATCTGGCATAGGCCAAAACCCTTCCAGCTATAGCCAACCCACCAACAAACCAATGATCGTGCCGGCCTTCTGGCCAAACACGGCATCTGTCCGACAGGTCTCCATTTATTCCAGTCCAAAGGCAGATCGCCATGTTACGCGGATCCTTTTTTGTGTAGGGCGTGACAAAGTGCCCGTAAGGGTATTGAGGGCACCGAAAGCGATGTGATGGGCGAATGTGACGTGCCCTCAATCCGCCGTCGCCAGTGATTTGGGGGGGCAAGACGCTTCTATTGCGTAAGATCAATAGCGCCATGGCGGATTGGAAGCACACCAAGGTTTCTGCCTGATGATGTTTGCAGTCTTTCCAATCCCGCCCTACACACACTTTTTTTGATAATGTTAATGGATGGCAGGCCACCCCCTGACTCTGCCCGCGATAGCACCTACCGATAACGAATATCGAAATCGCGAAATTCCCCCGTGGCAGGGCTGAAGTGATATTTCACATCCCGCACATAAGCTGCATCCGGGCCTTCATGCAGGGCAACCAATAACTCCTGCAAGGCAGCCACATCCCCCTCTGCCAGCACCTCCACCGCTGTTCCCCCTGAAAGGTTGCGCACCCAACCGGTCAAACCCAACGCTACTGCCCGTTGTAAAACAAAAAATCGAAAGCCCACCCCCTGAACCCGGCCGTTTACGATCGCATTCAGTCGTTGGTTTGATGGATCAAAGGCGGATGTTTTACTCAAAAATCCTCCTTGTCCTCGGAGTCCTCAAGCGTATAACTGTCGTCCAGGCTGCCCTCTAAATCGTCTTCATCATCATCAACGTAGCGCAGCCACTCTTCATCATTGAACTCCTCCCTATCTTCGTACTCGTCGTCCTCATCGTCTTCCCAAACATCGGCGATGTCTTCGTCCTCATCGTTCAAGTCGTGCTCATGGTTGTAATCGACTTCCATCAACTCGAAATCAATGGCTTCATTGGTGAAATTGAGCATGTCCAGCGCTTCTTCCAGGAGGCTGGCTTCTTCATCATCGTCCGTCTTAGCCAGTAGCTGTTCAAATTTTTCTTCGATGCCTTCGCCGCCGATCTGCGAGAGAGCCCAGATCAGCTCACTGCGCAGGTACTCATCCTTTTCGCGATCAAGTTGTCTCAACAGGCGCTGCCTTGCAGCACTCAAGCTCAGTTCACCTGCGGCATGGATCGCCTGCCCTCTGACTTCAGGGTTTTCATGATCCAGTTGTTCAAGCACCAATGCTTCCCACTGGTTGTCCGCGGACCTGCCCATGGCAAACAATGCACTCTCAAGCCATTGCTCACTTTCCTTGGCTGAAGCAAAGCGCAGCAGCGGAGGCACTTCCTCGCGGCTGGAATAGCCAAGCGACTCCAGGGCTCTGCGCCGCACCAGATCGGAAGGATCCTCGGCATACGCCAGCAGCAGGGCGTCCTCCAATTCGTGATGGATTTCAGGTTTCAGTTCTTCAAGTTCCCCGAGATAGACGTAAAACCCCAATGCATTGGCAGCCGCAGCCCGCACAAATTCTGTTGTGTCAGCAGAAGCCAGCAAATTAAGGAATCTTTGAATGAGCTTGGGATCTTCCGCTTCCAAAAGCAGGCTTATTCCATTTACCTGGCATTCTTCATCGCTGTCATCAAGAGCAATGCGTCCAATGTCCTCGAACATCAGCAGGTTGTCATGCTCTGAAAGTTCCAGCAGGTCCTGCAAGACAGCTCTCCTGCGCG
>DJGU01000033.1:0-8926 GCA_002432795.1 Anaerolineaceae bacterium UBA5838 | reverse complement strand
TCCGAGAACTGGTAGAGGAGGCGCGCCGGGAAGGGCGTTTCCAGATCCAGAAGGGATTTGATCAGGTCGTGAATTGAGCTTGGGGCGTCCATGTCAGCTCCTTAAGGGATCGGAATCGGATTTACAAAATCGCGAATAGTGATGATAAAGAACAAAAGAATTAAGAGATAGAAGAATATCGAATTGACGGCATTGGCAACCCCGGTTGGGATGCGTTTGCGTGTTATCGCTTCGATCAGCAGGAAGAAGATTTGTCCGCCATCAAGCGCCGGGATGGGCAGCAGGTTGGTGATGCCAATCGCGATGGAGAGCATCGAGACCAGTGAAAGGCGGGTTATCGGTAAAACTTCGTCGGTCACTTCTGCATTGGTCTGATCGATCTCAGCAGCGCTTGAGAACAAATCGTAAATGCCTTTTACGCCAATGACACGTGCTTCGCCTGGGGCAAGCTTACCTCTGATAAAGTTTACTGGCATTGAAACAGTAGCTTTCACCTGCTGCCAGAAGGTATCAAAAGCCACGCCGATGCTTTGAACAAAATTGAGTTCAATTTCCGGATGCGACATCACAAAACCAATCGCGCCCTGTCCTTCAGGCGGATTCGCCCGTGGGGTCACCAATCCAGTGAGTTCTTCACCATCGCGGGTGTAAGTCAGGGTGACTTCTTGCCCAAGATACTTTTTTGTGGCAGCAACCATGGCATCGGTCGAATCGATCGGGTCATCGCCAAGCCTGGTCACAATATCGCCAGGCTGCAGCCCAATTATCTGGGCAGGGGAATTAGGCGCAACATCCACCACCAGGATTTGGCTGCTGTCAACTGGATTGACCACGTTGAATAGGAAGATCAACAGCAGAATCCCGAGCACAAAATTCATCGTGGCCCCTGCCACCAGGATCACAAAACGCTTCCACTTTGGAGCCGACATCAAACCGCCCGGCTCACCATCGTCGGTTTCGCCTCTCAGGCGTACGAATCCGCCAAAGGGAATCCAGTTTAGCGTGAATTCCGTACCTTTCCGGGTAAAGAGTTTTGCGAGGCGGGGTGGGTAGCCGAAACCGAATTCTTCCACGTCCACGCCCACCATCTTTGCGGCTAAAAAATGCCCGAGTTCGTGCACAAACACGATCAACCCGAACACAAATATAAACTGTAGGATCAAACCAATATTTAGCATGAGCATACTCCTTGCTCGGAATTATACCTATTTTGTTACTGGGAGTCTGTTGGAATGATGTTAACTTTCGACAATCACCAATCCAGGTAGCCAGGGGGCTCTCGACAATATTTGGAGTTGTCACGGCTCGCCTCCTCCAGCTAAGCCACAGTTAAACCCCTTCCAGATATTCTGCCGTCCAACCCCCTCCAGCGCAGCGGTGATCGGTGGTGCCATGGCGCTCCACCCCCTCCTGGGAGGGGGGGCAGGGGGGTGGGTCATTTTGGATCAAAACGTGCCCATCAATTATTGAGATCCTGTCTGAATTTTCTCTCCAACGAGATCAACATTTTTCTCAGATACTGAATCCCAGCTAATGGCACCCCCTCCAGCGCAGCGAAAAGGTGAAGGCGGTCATACCTAAACCCCCTCCAGCGTAGCGGAAGGGAGGGGGGGCAGGGGGGTGGGTCTTTTTGGATCAAAGCGTGCATCAATTATTGAGATCCTGTCTGAGTTTTCTCTCCAACGAGATCAACCACAACATTTTTCCCCAATACTGGATCCCAGCTAATTCACCCCCTCCAGCGCAGCGGTGGGAGGGGGTCCAGGGGGGTCGGGCATTTTGGATCAACAACATTTTTTCTCGGAAACTGAATCCCAACTAATTCGCCCCCTCCAGCGCAGCGGAATGGAGAGGGGGGCCAGGGGGGTGGGTCATTTAGGATCAAAACGCGAAACAATTATTGAGATCCTGTCTGAGTTTTCTCTCTAACGAGATCAACATTTTTCTCGGATACTGAATCCCAACTAATTCACCCCCTCCAGGTCAGCGAATAGGTGAAGGAGGTCATACCTCAACCCCCTCCAGCGCAGCGGTGGTCGTAGATCCCTGTAGCGCAGCGGAATGGAGAAGGGGGGCCAGGGGGGGGTGGGTCATTTTGGATCAAAACGTGCATCAATTATTGAGATCCTGTCTGAATTTTCTCTCCAACGAGATCAACATTTTTTCCCGTTTACTGAATCCCAGCTAATTCACCCCCATCCAGCGCAGTGGTGGTCGTAGATCCCTGTAGCGCAGCGAAAGGGAGGGGGGTAAGGGGGGTGGGTCATTATGGATCAAAACGACCATCAATTATTGAGATCCTGTCAGAGTCTTCTCTCCAACGAGATCATCCAACCCCCTCCAGCGTAGCGGAAGGGAGGGGGGTAAGGGGGGTGGGTCATTTTGGACCAAACGCGCATCAATTATTGAGATCCTGTCTGAATTATTTCTCCAACGAGATCAACATTTTTCTCGGACACTGAATCCCAACTAATTCACCCCCTCCAGGTCAGCGGTGGTCGTAGATCCCTGTACCGCAGCGGAATGGAGAGGGGGGCCAGGGGGGTGGGTCATTTCTGATCATTGCACCCTTATATTGAAAGTTTGGTCGTTTTTTTGACTTGGATGCAATCACTTAATTGCAGAAAAATGCAGATGCTGATCGCTAAAACATCAGGGTATAATTTGCTCATGCCTGTAATTGTCTCCCTGGATATTGAAACAACCGGTTTGGACCCCAAAAGCGACTCAGTCATTGAGATCGGCGCGGTGAAGTTCAACGAGAACCGTGTTCTGGATGAATTTTCAACCCTGATCAACCCGCGTAAGCCGATCAATTCATTCATCACCAACCTGACTGGCATCTCGAACGCCATGGTCATGAATGCCCCACTGCTTGCGGATGTCTACCCGGAACTTGAAACCTTCATCGGCGATCTTCCCATCCTTGGGCAAAACATCGGCTTTGACATCAGTTTCTTCCAGCGCTATGGCGGCTTCAAGAGCAATCCGATAATCGACACTTACGAAATGGCTGCAGTACTGATGCCCAGCGCGCCGCGCTACAATTTGGGCTCGCTCTCCTATCAGCTGGGCGTGGTCCTCAGCGACGCGCATCGCGCCATCAACGACGCCCGTGCGACCATGGGCGTTTACAACAAGCTCTACGAAAAACTCAATCAGCTTCCCATCGACCTGATTGCCGAGATGGTCAATCAAAGTCAGGGTTTGGGTTGGGCGGCAGAATTGCCCTTCCGTTGGGTTCTGCAGGGCTTGATTCAGCAGGGCATACAACCCAAACGCGTGCTCGACCAGGAAGGCGGGCTGCTCTTTGAGTTTGGCAAACCCGTGCGCACAAAACCGCTCCAGCCGGACGAGGAACTCAAACCAATAGAAGTTGAGGACCTCGCCGCAATGCTGGAGCCTGGCGGGGCTTTCTCAAAGCACATCGAAGGCTTCGAACACCGTTCGCAGCAGGTGGAAATGCTGCGTGCGGTTGGGAACGCCCTCAACGAAGGGCAGCACCTGATGGTCGAAGCCGGCACCGGCACCGGAAAATCGCTGGCTTACCTCATCCCTGGGGCTGCCTGGGCGCTCACAAACAAAGAGCGGGTCGTTATCTCCACCAACACCATTGCCCTGCAGGACCAATTGATCCAGAAGGACATCCCCGACCTGATCAAAGCCACCGGTCTGGACATCCAGGCGGCAGTGCTCAAAGGGCGGAGCAATTATCTTTGCCCGCGCCGCTTCAATGCTATGCGCCGGCGCAAGCCCGAAACCCTGGAGGAATTGCGGGTGATGGGCAAGGTTCTGGTTTGGCTGCAAAGCAGCCAGAGCGGCGACCGCAGCGAACTGAACCTGAACGGCTTGCCCGAACGTCTCATCTGGAGCCGCATCTCAGCTGAGGACGAGGGCTGTAAGCTCGAAAACTGCCTTAAGCACACCGGCGGGCGCTGCCCCTTCTACAAGGCGCGCATCGCTGCTGAAAGCGCCCATATCCTGGTGGTCAACCACGCCCTGCTCCTGGCAGATGCCGCCACCGAAAACCGCGTTTTGCCTGCCTATAACTACCTCATCATCGATGAGGCGCATCACCTCGAATCTGCCACCACCGACGCCATGGCATACCGTCTGCGTGCTCAGGACGTCAACCGCCTGGTGCGTGACCTCGGCAGCCATGAACAGGGCATGCTGGGGCGGCTGCTTTCTGCTGCCCACGCCTTGTTAAAGCCTTCGGACCTGGGGGAACTTAACAAACTCATTGCCGAAGCCACCGACCGTGCTTTTCGTTTTGACACAAAAATGACCGCTTACTTCCGCGCGATGGACAACCTCCTGCTGGAGCTGCGCGATGGCAAACCCCTCGGCACCTACCCCCAACAGACGCGCGTTCTCAGCGCCGTTCGCACCATGCCTGCCTGGCTGGATGTGGAAATCAGCTGGGAGCAGGCCGCCAGCGACCTCGACGCCCTCCTGAAGATCCTCAGGCAAATCCGTGAAGGTTTGCGTGGACTTGAGTCCATGGAAAGTGAAGACGCCGAAGACCTCCTTGGCACCCTATCGATGTTCAACCAGAATCTCAGCGAAATTCGTGAGAAAATAGAGAGCCTCACCATGGATCCGCAGTCCGACCAGATCTATTGGGTCGAGCTCGATCCCCTCCAGCATCGCCTCACTCTCCAGATAGCGCCGCTGCACATCGGCGGCTTGATGGAAAAATACCTCTGGCATGAAAAAGCCAGCGTGATCCTGACCTCAGCCACCCTCACCACCCATGGCGAGTTCGACTACCTCCGCAAGCGCCTCAACGGCGAAGATGCCGACGAATTGACGGTCGGCTCGCCCTTTGATTATGAAAACTCCGCCCTGGTTTACCTGCCCACCGATATTGTGGAACCAAATGACAGCCACGGTCACCAGCGCACGATTGACGAAACCGTTATTCGCCTGGCAGTCGCTAGCGGCGGACGTATGCTGGTGCTTTTCACATCTTACGCCCAACTGCAGAAGACCTCCAAAGCCATCCAGGCGCCCCTGGCAAAGCACGACATCACTGTTTTTGAGCAGGGCGAGGGCGCTTCCGCCACCGCGCTGCTCGACACCTTCAAAGACACTCCCCGGGCGGTGCTGCTCGGCACGCGCGCCTTCTGGGAGGGCGTGGACGTTCCCGGCGAGGCGCTTTCGGTGCTCGTGATCGCCAAATTGCCCTTCGATGTCCCCAGCGACCCGATTATCGCTGCCCGCTCCGAGAGCTTCGACGATCCCTTCAACGAATACAACCTCCCCGAGGCGATCCTGCGCTTCAGGCAGGGCTTTGGGCGCCTGATCCGCACCCAAACCGATCGCGGCGTGGTCGTCATCCTCGATAAGCGTGTCATAAGCAAGGCTTACGGCAGGCTCTTCATCGAATCCCTGCCCCAGTGCACCTTCGTCCAGGCCAGCATCGCCAACCTCCCTGAAAAAGCCGCCCGTTGGCTGGGTTTATGAAATAGGGAAGGGTCTTGCACCCTTCCACAAACACAACGGAACGGTCTCGCACCGTTCCCTCCGACGGATTCCTCTCACCCGTCCACACAAGTCCCTTGTAGGGAAAGGGCCTGCCCTTTCCTTATGCCATCCGGTTGACGCTCGCTAAAAAATCGTGATAATATCGTTTTATGTATCTTAAAGGCAGTAAACTATCCATGAGCAAAAAGCGCCGGCGGACGAACCCCTGGCTGCTGGCTTTTCTGCTGCTCACCATCGGCGGATTGGTCTACCTCAACCTGGTGGTGGTGCCAATGATGGACCCACCCTTCGTCCCCACCCCCACCCCCACCCGCGATCCCCTCTCCTTCATCGCCGAAGCCGACGCGCTCGCCGCGGAGGGCAAATACCTCCAGGCCATCGAGTCCTACCAGGGCGCGATCAACGCCGACCCCCAAAATATCACCAACTACCTCAAAATCTCGCGTCTGCAGATCTACACCGATCAGCTCGTCCAGGCCCAGGTCAATGCCCAAAACGCCATCCTGCTCAACAACACCGCCTCCGAAGCCTACGCCCTCTCCGGCTGGGCCAAGGGCTTCCAAAAAGAATACCTGGCTGGCGAAGCTGACGCCCGCCGTGCCATCGAGCTCGACCAAAACAGCGGCCTGGCGCATGCCGTCCTCGCCTACATCCTCGCCCTGCGCGTCGAAGCCGGCGTGCAGGAGCTCGACACCATCGACCTCGCCATCGAGGAATCCCGCACTGCCCTGGCGCTCGAGCCCAACCTGCTCGAGGCACACTGGGCGCGCGGCTACGTGCTCGAGATCACCAGCAACTACGAAGAAGCCGTCACCGAGCTCGACGCCGCCATCGCCATCAACCCCCACATCGCCCGGGTCCACATGGCTTTGGGGCGCAACCTCATCAACACCGGCGAGCTCGACCGTTCCGTGTTCGAGTTTACCAAGGCTTACTCCCTCAATCCCACCGACCCCACCCCAAACCTCTTCATCTCGCGCGTCTACAGTATGCTTGGCGAGTGGGATAAGGGCATCCAGTACGGCAGCCTTGCCCTGCGCGACGATCCCCAGGACCCCAACCTTTACGCCAACCTGGGCACGCTCTACTACCGCAAGGGGCAATACAACCAGGCGCTGCCCTACCTCGAAACCGCCGTCCGCGGCGGCACCTCCGAGGATGGTCAGGTCGTGGAGGGCATCCCCCTCTCCTACGCGGCTGGTGTGATCGAGCTCTACAGCCGCTACGGGCTGGCATTGGCGCGCATCAACCGCTGCAGCGAAGCCGTCACCCTCGCTGACGCCCTGCTGCAAAACGTGGCGGATAACGCCGACGGCGTCTTCAACGCCGGCGAGATCATCAAGATCTGCGAGCAAAACCTGCTCAACCCGCCCACCGCCACCCCAGTCCCCACCCCAACCATCGTCACCGGACCTACCGCCACGCCCGTGCCCTAATCCCGCGGACCGACAAAAAGCAAGCAACCAACACATGTACATCGACGAACGCAAGGACCTCTTCCGCCATTCGGGCAACCGCTCCAACCCCTACCGCATCATGCTCATCCTGCTCGTCATCGTCGTGCTCGTCGCCGTCCTGCGCGACTACGCCAGCGGCGAGATCTGGCCGCCATTCATCCCCACCCCCACCCCCACCCGCACGGTCAACTCCTTCCTCACCGAAGGCGAAACCCACTTCCAGGCCGGAGACCTCGCCAAAGCGATCGAGTCCTTCAACAAAGCCCTCGTTCTCGAGCCCAACAATACCGCCGTGCGCGTCGAGCTCGCCCGCATCCTCACCTACTCCTCCTCCAGCCTCACCACCGATCAGGAACGCCGCGACGCCCTCAACCAGGCTCTCGCTGTCATCGACGCCGCCAGGCAATTCGAGCCCACCAACGCCGACGTGCTCGCCGTGCGCGCCTTCGTCCTCAGTTGGCTCTCCAACCCCGCCCTCTCCGGCGACATGTCCGAAGACTACCGCAACCAGGCCGAAGCCGAAGCCCTCGCCGCCATCCAGCTCGATTCCGCCAACGCCCTCGCCAAAGCCTACTACGCCGAAGTGCTGATCGACCAATACAAGCTCGCCCAGGCACAGGACTACATCGCCCAGGCTCGCTCCAACGGCGAGGATCTGATGGATGTGCGCCGCGTGCAGGCCTACATCTACGAAATCCTCGGCGAATACAACCTCGCCATCGAGTGGTACCAAAAAGCCATCGAGGTTACTCCCAACCTCACCTTCCTCTACATCCGCACCGGCGTGCTCTACCGCTACCTGCAGCAATACGACACCGCTCTCGAGCTCTTCGCCAAAGCCGTCAGCCTCAACCAACAGCTCGGCATCCAGGACCCGATCCCCTACATGGCCATCGCCAACACCTACATCCGCCGCGGTGAGGCCATGGCAGCCTCGCGCAATGCCTATCGCGCCCTCGAGATCAACCCCTACAACCCCGACACCTACGGTCAGGTCGGCGTCATCTACCACCGTGCCCGCAACTACGAAGGCGCCATCCTCGCTTTGCGCTGCGCCGTCGAAGGCTGCACCCCCGAGCAGACCTGCCTGGCGCGCGAGGAAGACCCCTGCGAATCCCAGATCGCCACCAGCCCGCTGCCACTTTCCGACTCCACTGTGCTCTACTACTACACCTACGGCTCCGTCCTGGCGGGTCTCCACCGCGATGGGCTGGACGACTACTGCGACACCGCCGCGAAAATCTTCCAGCAGATCCGCGCCATGTATTCCGATAACGAGACCATCATGGCCATCGTCATCCCCAGCGAGAACATCTGCCGCATCAGCCCGGGCGAAACCTACCCCACCGCCACGCCGCTGCCCACCCTGGAGGGCACCCCCACGCCTTCCCCCACCGAAACGCCGTTCATCATCCCCACCCCCGTCCTCCCCACGCCGTAGGGGATGTCTTCACCCCCTCTTCAGAGGGGGAACTAAAGGGGGTGGTCCGTGCAGCGCAGTGAAAGGGAGAAGCGGGGAACTAAAGGGGGTGGATTGTCCTTGGGCTTTCCCCTGGTCGAAGATCCGCGGAACGCAGTGAAGGGTCGCAGATCCGTGTAGCGTAGCGAAAGGGAGAAGCGGGGAATTAAAGGGTGTGGTCCGTGTAGCGCAGCGAAATCTAAACTGTTTGCACTCAAACAGTGTGGGATGTTCACAAAAATTTCGTGATTTTATCCTCCTGTCATTGCGAGGGACGAAGCAATCTAAACTGGTTGCACTTAAGCCATGTGAGAGGTTCGAATCACTTCGTGATCGTATCCTTCTGTCATTGCGACTGCTTGCGTACAGAGTAGGAACGAAGCAATCTAAACTGGTTGCACTCGACCAACTCAAGATTTTCACAAACACTTCGTGATTTTTGGCAGAGATCTTGTTACCTGCTATGCTCTTGGAAAGCCGAGATTTGAGATTGCTTCACAAAAGAAGTTCGCAATGACAG
>DJGU01000032.1 GCA_002432795.1 Anaerolineaceae bacterium UBA5838 | reverse complement strand
TCCATGTTGAATTGGTCTTAATGTTGGCCTGGTTGATGCATCCTGCGGGGGAGGCTTTGCACGGCATCAACCCTACAAGGTGCTGATTAATTTAATCAACGTACCCAGTAGGGAAAAGGCAAGCCTTTTCCTGAATAATTTGGTCTTCTTGCCGTCCTGGTTGATGCAGGCTGTCGACCTTTCAATTTCCTCGATTACTTGTGAACCCTGATGAAGGTCCCCCAGCCATGTTTTGCCCACTCTTCCGGTCCTGCCTGGGGTAAAGTCCAGCGATAGATCCACTTTGCATCATCATTTGCCATGTTAATGCAGCCAGCACTCATTGGCGTGCCGAAATTTGAGTGCCAGAAGGTACCGTGGGTTGCCAAACCAATTTCCATTTCAAAGAAACAAGTCCAGGGAACGCCCATCCAGATCCTTTCACGGACATTACTGGTCAGGACGGCGTTGCCCATGTGTTTGGACGGCATTTTCGTCTTGATTGCGTATAGACCTTCGCCGGTAGGGAATCCTGTGGAGACCTTAAATTCTTTTACCACAGCCTCGCCTTCAAAGGCTTGAAGCCTCTGTAAGGGAATCGATACATCAATCCTCTTTTCGCCCCCGGGTACATCAGGCGAAATTGGCGCAAATTCCTCATCTTCGATAAAACGCAGGTGCTCAGCGCGTACGATTGTTTCTGTGCGCCCAAGCTCGTCCTGGATTTTGTACCAGGGCTGTTTGTCGGGTCCCTGCAAGACGTCTACTACCCAATGGGTAGAGCGGTAGTAGTACATCCAAAGAGGAACCCAGTTATTGTTTCCCTGAAAGTAGAATGAGCGGGTGTAGGGAACGGTAATTTCAGCCAATTGACCAGTGCTTCGTTTTGGTTTTGAAGGTTGGTTCAGCTCGTATTTGACTTCGTATAAAAGTCCGCTAAAGACAAACCCACCCCAGCAACGGTACCAGAGAGGGTTCCAGGCTGGTCCATTCGGACCGATTACCTCTTCATAGACATTGATAATGTCCATGTATTGTCGCTGATAAAGGATAACACTCGACTCGTCCGGTTCTTTATAGATACTCACGCCGGCTTTTTCGCCAACCAGCATAAAACGTGGTCTGATCCAGGCACTCGCAGCATCAGAGCCAGGCAGTACCGCGGCAGCGCCCACGCTCATGGCACCAAATTTGAGGAAATCACGACGTGAAAGATCCATCATTCAAGATTTTCCATTTTGATTTCTCCAACTGAGTTGTAAACAAATTTTGGTCGGTAAGGAAAATCGGAGATATCACTTTCTTGAGTCATACCGGTCAACACAAGCACAGTATCCATTCCTGCTGAAATACCAGCCAGGATGTCGGTGCGCATGTTATCGCCGATCATGTAACTGTCTTCTGAGTGAACGCCGAGGTAATTGAGAGCAGAACGCATCATCAGAGGATTCGGCTTGCCGATGTAGAGGGGGGTTTTGCCAGTGGCGGCTTCGATCAGAGCAGCCATTGCCCCGGTTGCCGGCACGACACCTTGCTCGCTTGGGCCGGTCAGATCCGGGTTGGTGGCAATAAATCTCGCGCCGTTATTGATCAGGCGGATGGCGATCGTGATCTGATCGAAACTGTAACTATTTGTCTCCCCCAAAACCACATAGTCCGGGTTCACCGGAGTCTGAACATAGCCGATGCGGTGAATGGCTTCGGTCAGACCGACCTCACCGATCACAAAGGCTTTCCCCTGGGGCAGTTGATCATCCAGAAACTGGGCGGTGGCAACTGCGGAAGTGTAAATGTTGTCTTCAGGGATATCCAAACCAGCAAGCTGCAGACGGTGCGCCAGATCACGCGTCGTGTAAAGCGCATTATTCGTCACGACGAGAAATTTGCGCTCTTCTGCTAACAAAGTCTGCACGAAATGCTCTGCTCCCGGAATTGGTTTTGAGCCATGCAGGAGGACACCATCCATATCGATCAGGAAACTCTTTTTCACTTTACTCATTCTGTCGCTCCAGTTCTAATGATAAAGCCACTGCTGATTTTACCAACAGTGGCTTGATATTACGAATTGTGGTAAAGGTTTACTTCTTGGTCAGAATGATGCGGGCATCCACAATCGCGACCCCCTGTCCTTCTTCGTAGACGATAACGGGGTTGGCGTCGGATTCAGCGATTTCATCCTGCAGGTCGTAGACCATGTAAGAATAGTGCGCCAAAACGTCGGCGAGTGCTTTCTGGTCGCGGGGTTCCTCTCCGCGAGCTCCCTGCAGGATTTTGGAGCTCTTGATCTCGGACTGCATGTCAAGCGCGGTGGCTTCATCGATTGGAGCAACTCTGAAGGTCACATCCTTCATAACCTCAACGAAGATACCACCAAGCCCAAACATCAGAGTCGGACCAAAAGTGGCATCGTTGACTGAACCAACGATAACCTCGGTTGCCCAGGGAGCCATTTCCTGGATGGCGACGCCGTCGATTTCGGCATCGGCTTTGTATGCCAGTGAGTTTTCCATGATCAACTTCCAGGCATCGTGCACACCCTGCTCGTTCTTGATGCCCACTTTGACAGCACCTGCATCAGATTTATGCAGGATATCCGGGGAGACGATCTTCATCACAATCGGGAAGCCGATTTCATTAGCCATTTGGATTGCTTCTTCTTCACTATGTGCCAGGTCTGTGGGGGTAATGGGCAGACCGTAAGCCTTGAAGACGTGCTTGGCTTCGACTTCGGTCAGGGCGTCGCGGCCCTTGGCACGGGCAGAGGCGATAATCTGGAGGGCTTTTTCTTTGTCCACATTGGTGGGTTTGTACATGCCGTTGTGAGCTGTTTTCAGTAGTTCATCCTGTTTGCGAAGGGATGCCAGGGCTTTGACTGCCAGATCGGGGGCGTCGTAAGTGGGAATGTCGTGTTCGATCAGCCATTCCTTCGCTTTCTCGCAGCGTTCGCCGCCAATGAAGGATACTGCGATGGGTTTACTGGAAGCACCAGATTCATGAATAGCGTTGTGAATCGCTTCTGCAATTTCCTGCGGGTCAGTTATGGAAGTTTCACAGTAAAGGACAGCCATGCCATCCACCCAGGGGTGCGCATAGGCGTACTTGACGCCTTCATAATAGCCTGCAAGACCTGCACCGCCGGTGATGTCGACCGGATTTTTTGCAGAACCGAAGGAAGGCATGTGCTTTTTAAGCTCTTCCTGAACGTCCTGTGGGGCAAATTTTAAGGGCAGACCGTATTTTTCAGCGGCGTCAGTAGCCAACACGCCGACACCGCCGCCATTGGTGACGATCAGGAGGTTGTCACCTTTCATGGTTGGCTGCAGGGAGAGCGCCAGGGTGGTGTCGAACATGTCGTTGAGGTCTTCAGCCTGGGCGACGCCCGCTTGCTCAAAAGCGGCCTCGTAAACCTTGGCACTGCCAGCCAGCGAGCCGGTGTGCGATGCGGCAGCAGCTGCGCCGTGGGCTGAAGTGCCAGCTTTGAGGGCGATGATCGGCTTGGTACACTGGCGGGCTGCTTCCATGAACTTTGGTCCGTCTTTAATGCCTTCGATGTAAAGTGTGAGACAGGATGTGCTTTCGTCTTCGTTCAGGTAGGAGATCAAGTCAGCAAAATCGAGGTCAGCCTGGTTGCCAATGGAGATCATCTTGTCGAAACCAACCCGGCGGGTATAGGTGGCGGCAGCCATTGCGATCAAAAGCGCGCCGCTTTGAGAAACAAGCGCAGCCTTGCCTTCATAAGGCAGGTAATTATAGAAAGAAGCGTTCATCTTATCGCTGTTGGAGAGGACGCCGATAATGTTCGGTCCAATGATGCGCATGCCATACTCATGGGCGATACGGACGATTTCCTCCTCGAGGGCGTGGTCACCGACTTCACTGAAACCGGAGGAGATGATGCTCAAGCCCTTCACGCCTTTTTCGCCAGATTCCTGCACGACTTTTGGCACGATCCTGGCCGGCACGGTGATGACGGCAGCATCGACCACATAAGGCACATCCTTGATATTCGGATAGCATTTGTAGCCCGCAATTTCTTCGGCGTCGGGGTTGATCGGATAAACAGCGCCCTGATAACCGCAGTTTTTGAGGTTTTCGACGACTTTGTAACCGATCTTGTCGGGGTTGGTTGATGCGCCGATGATGGCGACGCTCCTGGGTTTGAGAACAGCGTTAATAATTGGATCCACTTTTTCCTCCGGTAGTATATTGTTTGGTTAACCAATTGAGTAGTATACCGCAAATAGGGATGGCCGGACAGATATCGTATTGCCTCACAAATAATCT
>DJGU01000056.1:2316-6920 GCA_002432795.1 Anaerolineaceae bacterium UBA5838 | reverse complement strand
TGACCCTTTTCAATTTCAGCAATAATGAAGCCTTTTTCCTCGTTGATCTCGCCAAAATCCACGCGCTCAATCGAGCCGGGGTATACCACCGGCGGGTGCGATCCCAAGTTAAGGTCCTGGTAGCGGTGGATGTGCCCCAGCGCCACGTAATCGAACGCCGGATTTGCCACCAGACCAGGCGGCAGGACCACATCCCGTCCGATTTTGACCGTCTGCTCACTGCCAAACTTTGCCCCAGCGATGGAAGCATGCGCGGTCAGAATAGTGGGCAGATCAGGATCAAGATCAGAAATGGTCTGATCCAGCCAGTCGTTTAATGCTTGTTCAATCAGTTCCTGGGGATCTTCCTCATTGGAAGAGTCCGTCGTTAAAGACGACAATATGCCCGAACGCGTGATCCAGGGGATGGCAACAATCTGCACAGGCACGCCGTCGAGATCATCCGGGCCAAGCAGCTTGAGTGAACTGGCGACGTGAATATAATCCGGGCTGAGCGTGTCAAACTCCTGGATGGCATGCGCGCGATACTGCGAGGGGGAGACATCGTGGTTGCCGGTGAGCAGCAGAGTGGGGATTTTCGCGCGCGAAAGGCGCATGATGCGTTTGCCCCACTCGCGCTGGAAAGTCGGCGCCGGCGAACGATCGCGGTAGGTGTCGCCAGCGAAAATGACCAGGTCGACCTTTTCAGTGATGGCGGTGTCAACAATAACGTCAAGGGATTTCAGGAAATCCATCACACGCAGCGGCAGACCGGTGGCGGCGTCGTGCTGACCGTAATTGGCCATGTCAATGTGAGCATCAGCAAAGTGCAGGAGTTTGATCATGCGCTAATTATAATGTATGGGGTCAGACAGAATAGGCCCTTTTGTTCATTACGCCGACAACTACGTCCGCATCTGGTTAGTTCGTAGGGCGCGATTGAGGGCACCGTGAACAATGTGATGGAAGAACGTATCGTATCCTCAATCCGCCGAATTTCCCCAAATTTCTTCCGGTGGCGGATTGGAAGCACACTATGTTTTCTGAAGGTGTAATTTCGCAGTGCTTCCAATACCCTGCTTCGCGGGCACTTCGTCTCGCCCTACGACTGACATATCCTTTAATTGGGAGTTATTGTTTTCGGAGTTTCGCGTTTTTCGCGATCAGATCCTTCGCTTCGCTCAGGAACACAGAGGTCGTATAGGGTGGATTGGCGTAAGGGGATTTAGGGTCAAGCAAGCGATTAAAAGCCAACCCACCAGATATAGCCGCGGATTGGTGGCAGCTTGGCTCATTGTGAACGAAGAATATGCGTTCTTAATTCCGACCTTCCCTGTTATTCTGAGCTTCTTTTGCAAAGAATTTAATAACAGAAGACCAGATCCTTCACTTCGTTCAGGATGACAAAGAGATTCTCAACGAGTTGTCGGAGTGAGCAACTGAGGCTCATTCCGACCTACAACTTCAACTTATTTAATATAGAGCCGGTTCTTAGTTGAACCGGCTCTTTTCATTACAAAATTGGCTTTTACGCTTCGTGGAATTCGCCTTCCACGACGTCCTCATCATTGCCTTCCGGCTGACCGGATTGAGGACCAGGTTGGCCTCCAAATCCGTTTCCAGGCTGACCGCCATCGGCGGGTCCGGCTTGCTGATAGGCAGCGGCGCCGATCTTTTGCATCACTTCCTGCAAGGCGTTGCTGGCGTTGGTGATGGCGCTGACATCCTCGCCTGCGATTGCACCACGCAGCACCTGGATCTTTGCTTCGGCATCGTTGCGCGTGGCAACGTCCACCTTCTCGCCCAGGTCCTTCAGGGTCTTTTCAGACTGATATGCCAGGCTGTCGCCCATATTGCGGGCTTCGATCAGTGCCCTGCGGCGATCATCTTCAGCCTTGTTTTGCGTCGCTTCGCGCACCATGCGTTCCACATCTGCTTTGTTCAGGTTGGTAGAAGCGGTGATGGTAATTTTTTGCTCCTTACCGCTGGCTTTATCTTTAGCAGTCACGCTCAGGATGCCGTTGGCGTCGATATCAAAAGTAACTTCCACTTGCGGGATGCCGCGCGGCGCCGGAGGGATGCCATCCAGGCGGAAGCGTCCGAGGGTCATATTGTCGGTTGCCATCGGGCGTTCACCCTGCAAGACATGGATATCCACGGCTGTCTGGCTGTCTTCCGCGGTCGAGAAAGTTTCGGTTTTCTTGACCGGAATAGTAGTATTGCGTTCGATCAAACGGGTCATAACGCCGCCCAGAGTTTCCACACCCAATGAGAGTGGGGTCACATCCAGCAGCAGCACGTCCTTAACGTCGCCTGCCAAAACGCCGCCCTGGATGGCTGCGCCAATGGAAACAACTTCGTCCGGGTTGACGCTCTTGTTGGGCTCTTTGCCGTGGGTCTGCTTTTTAACAAATTCCTGCACCATCGGCATACGCGTGGAGCCGCCAACCAGCACAACTTCATTAATGCGATCCACGCTTACCCCGGCGTCCTTCATGACAGCCTGGAAAGGCGGCAGACAGCGATTGAGCAAGCTTTCAGTCATCTGCTCAAATTTGGCACGGCTGAGTTTCAGCAGCAGGTGCTTGGGTCCGCTGGCATCAGCCGTGATGTAGGGCAGGTTGATCTCAGTCTCGAGCACGGAGCTGAGTTCAATCTTGGCTTTTTCCGCAGCCTCACGCAAACGCTGCAGCGCCTGGCGATCCTTGCGAAGGTCAATGCCCTGTTCTTTGCGGAATTCATCCGCAGCCCAGTTCACGATTTCGTTATCCCAGTCATCGCCGCCGAGGTGGGTGTCGCCATTGGTGGCTTTCACTTCCACCACGCCGCCGCCTACTTCAAGCAGAGAGACGTCAAACGTACCGCCGCCCAGGTCGAAGACCAGGATGATCTCATTTTCCTTTTTGTCCAGCCCGTAGGCAAGCGCGGATGCGGTCGGTTCATTGATGATACGCATCACTTCAAGTCCGGCGATTTTGCCGGCATCCTTGGTTGCCTGGCGCTGGCTGTCATTGAAGTAAGCCGGCACGGTGATGACAGCCTGGGTGACTTTTTCGCCCAGGTAAGCTTCGGCATCGGTCTTCAGTTTAGCCAATACCATGGCAGAAATCTCCTGCGGGGTGTAAGTTTGCCCCGTGACAGGGATCTGGATGCGGGCGTCGCCACTGGGACCAGCAACAACCTTAAACGAAACCATTGCGCGTTCCTGTTCAACTTCGTCATAGCGACGCCCCATAAAACGCTTCACTGATGAAACCGTATTTTCAGGGTTGACAATCGCCTGACGTTTGGCAGGAATGCCCACCAGACGTTCACCATTTTTGTTAAAAGCCACCACAGAAGGCAGTAAACGCGACCCTTCTGAGGTAGAAATAACAGTGGGGGATCCGCCTTCAATGACGGAGACGACACTGTTGGTAGTACCCAGGTCAATTCCAATTATTTTTCCCATTTTCACTCCTTGTTATCTAAAAATAATCATAATAAAAGTGGTTAAAGGATAGTATTTGTTTGATAGAAGGACGTTAACATTTTGTCGGACAGATATAAGCACTGAGCGATTAATGGGAGGTTTTGCGCTTTTGCGCTTTTTTTTATCATGTCAAAAACGCAAAAGTGGTAGTGCGCTAAAATGCTAAACGCAACCGAGAACAAGCACGTAGAGGCCAGGGCAATTGCATCTAAATTTTTTGACCACATAGAAAGTCGATTCGAGAAAAAAGCTCCATCTCTTAGAAAAGACCCACCCCCCTAACCCCCACTTCCCTTTCGCTGCGCTACACGGATCTTCGACCCTGTGCTTCGCTGGAGGGGGTTTGGACTGGCTTAGAGGTTAAAGTTTCTTATCACTCTGCAATCCCTTATAATACCCGAGTTTCCCATTTTGACGAAAAATAGTGATTTCAACGAGGACAAAGCTGTGCTTAAGGACACTAAGATCAAATTCAAGACCATACTCTGTAGGCAAGCTATCGCTTTGACAGAAAAGGATAATGTGTTTTTACAAAGAAATAAACCTGCTGCTACAACAAAAAACGATCTTTAATCTGTCATTGCGATCCTCTTTTGTGAAGCAATCTAAACTCTTCATAGACTTAATCTCCGGAGGAAGCAAAATCACGTTTGCTAATCGCGAAGCAAAATTGGTATCGGCGTGGTTGTAAACCAATTACGGTCCATGAGGTTGAGAGTTTAGATTGCTTCGTTCCTCGCAATGACAAATTAGAGCTTGCCGTGACAGCCTGTCAGGACACTAAAAAGGGAAACTCAGGAGGTTAAAGTTTCTTATCACTCTGCAATCCCTTATAATATAAACAACAAATTCACAAAAGGAAGATGAAATGAGCAAAAGTTCCAGTTGGTTATTTGGTGCAGTGCTTGGCGGACTGATCGGCAGTTCCTTAGCCCGGATCTATGCGCCTTATTCGGGTGAAGAATTAAAA
This sequence comes from Anaerolineaceae bacterium UBA5838, assembly GCA_002432795.1. Taxonomy (GTDB): domain Bacteria; phylum Chloroflexota; class Anaerolineae; order Anaerolineales; family Anaerolineaceae; genus Mesolinea. The sequence continues at coordinate 2,499 of DJGU01000056.1, read as the reverse complement.
GCAAAGATCTGCGACTACGTCCATAATGTGCGCTACGAAGTGCAACAAGCCGGTATCGAAAAAAGGGTTGAACTCGAAAACCAGCTTGAGGCGCTGCGTTCAGGAAAAGCCTAAGCCATGCTCTGAAAAGGATCAGGGATAAGGAGTGGCGCTGGGGGAGGGTCCTGTTGTCGTAGTCGGTCC
>DJGU01000056.1:0-2267 GCA_002432795.1 Anaerolineaceae bacterium UBA5838 | reverse complement strand
ATTGTAGGTGTGGGCAGGTAGGTGGCTGGTTGGGGTGTGCTCAACAGATCATTGATGCCGCCCGTGTCTGGCTGGGGCATGCTTGAGACGCCTTCAACATAAGTAATGCCAGCGCGGCAGCCCTCCTCAAGGTTGTAGGCAATATTATCCCAGGTGAGTGGATTACCGTTATTGATGGTGCGCTGCAGGGCGTTCCCAAGGCAGCCGGGACCAGCGTTGTAATTCAGCAAAGTAAACTTCCACAAGTCCTCATACTTCGCAACCTGACCAGCCTGGCGACCAGTCGTGTTGTAAATGATCTGACGCACCTGCTCGCAGTTGGCTAAAATGCTGCGGGCAAAGATGCTGATGCTGAAATTTGCCTGGGTCAGGTCAATCCCCACCGGGCAATCCGGACAGGCAGCATTGACCTTCTGGACAAGCGCTCCCCTCAGCATTTCCTGCTGAGCTGGATCGAGGTTGCCAAATCCGCGCTGGCAGGTTTCATCTGCCAGGATTAGCGGACAGAACTGGCTGTAGAAAGCCGGGTTCCAGAGCAAGACCCCGTCCGCGCCGATATCGCTCAGGTGACCAAGCCCAGCCTCACGGACTTTTTCATAGATCCCAGGCCAGAATTGGCTTTCGCGGCTGAAGATATTTTTCATCAATTGCGCGGGAACGCCAGTATCATCGGCAACACGCAGGATTTCCGAGTCAAACTGATTTTGCCAGTCATCCACCACCGGTTGGGCGGCTTCCATGCCGCAGGCATTCGCAGCGCCATTCAATTCAAGCCCGCCTCCCGGGCAGGAACTCGCATCCACCAACCCCTGTTTGATCAGCAAACCTGCCAGGAGGAAATACTCGTTCGTTGATACCAACTCTTCTGCCAGTTCGGGTGTTTTGAGCCAGCCTGGAGGACCGTCCACCGGAAGGAAAGACTGCCAAATTTCCGAACAGCTGGACTGACCTTCGCCCAGCCACTGGGAACTGAGCACGTCCACATAATAACTGGGCTTGTCGGTTGCGGGTTGATCTGGATTGGCAAAGTCGCCCCAGGGGATCACACGAACCTGGGCGCTATAGCGCTCGCTCGAATCGCCATAACTCGACTCCGCCCAAAACTCCACCTGCACGCCTTCCATGCCGGTGGGGCTAAGCGGCAAGTCGCAGGCCCCACCCGGGCAGCTAAAACCAGCGCCGTTGACGGTGCCAAGGATCTGGATGATCTGTTCGTTGGGGAGCGGCTCCACTGCCTGCAAGCGCAGATAGGGCAGCGTCGTGCAGTTGTTTTGCCCGGATTCCTTGTTGCAGCCGGCAATTGAGACGAAAACCTCCGGCGAAGGCAGGCTGATCTCAACTGTGCGCTTGGAAGGGGTCACACTCGCCTTGTGAAGATATAAGCCCTTGCACTCCTGCGGGTTGGTGATTTCCTCGTCAAAAACGCAGGCAGTCGTATCCAACCACTGTTTTTGAATGGCTGATCCACAGTAATAAAGCACTTCGGAGTTATCCGGCCAGGATTCATGCTCTGTGTATACCTGGCAAACAATATCGGAGGTTTTCCACGAAAGCAGCCACCACTCGTAGATGGTATAGTCAACTTCGATTGTCACATGGCGGTTCACGCCGGCAGAAGGTAATGAGATTGACTTTGCGGGAGCTGTTCCAATCAGACCCAGCAAAAGACCACACACCATCAGAACTCTGATGAGCGGGAACAAAGGCTGGTGTTTGGTCTGTCTAAACATTCTCTCCATTTTTTACGGATACCCTGGCAGTGTTGGAGTTGGAGTATAAAAAACCGCGGTGGGTATCGGATAAGGTTCAGATTGCGTGGCAGTCGGTCCAGGCGTCGCTGTGCGGGTTGGTGTGCGGGTTGCGGTTGGCTGGGCTGGCTGAGTCGATGTGCGCGTTGCTGTTGGCTGCCCGACTAACGTATTGGTCGGCCAAACCGGCACATAGGGCGTCGCCTGGGCGGTTTGCGTAAGCGCGACAGCGATGGTCACCTGGGATTCGTACGTCAGCACGATCTCCCCAAGGGGGGAGGGTTCGCTGATGGCGGCCAATGCCTGCTCAAAAAGCTCCGCAACCTGTTCTTCACGTGGAAGCAGGACTGTGGTCTGCGTGTTGTCAGGCAATTCCCACTGGCGCAACTGCTCCCATCCCATCACAAAGTAGCTCACCCGATCCGGATCCCCCAGGCGCAGTGCCAGGGGTACACGAAGCAGGAGATCCAGCAGGGAAATATCGGTTTCGAGATGCTCCTGGTAGGAAACATACAAAAC
>DJGU01000039.1:2724-30356 GCA_002432795.1 Anaerolineaceae bacterium UBA5838 | reverse complement strand
CAAAAAATATCGAAAAATGAGAAACTCAGGTGTAGGATGTGATTTGAAAACAAATACCTTATCTGTGAGTACTGTTTAGTATGCTGTTTTTTATTCGTTCCCAATTCAGATGATTGGTTTAAATCCGCCAATCGTTTTAAATAACCATAGCTACACGGCAACATAAACAGCCACCCATTAATAACAAAGAATTTTAAAATTTTACATCTACCTGTGTGGCTACGCGCATTATTAGCTTAATTTCAGTTCTCAACTAATATCGCCCGCACGGGGGCACCTTCCCTGCCGCCTAATTTCATTGGTAACGCAATCAAATGATAGTCACCAGGTTCAATCCCCTCCAGGCTGAGCCCCTCCAACACCACAATCCCTGATTCGAGTAATGGTAAATGGCCTCCCACTGGATCGTCAAAAATCGCGATCGACATAGTGTCAATTCCTGCCAGTTTACAGCCGGCTTCCGCCAGGAACTTAGCGCCGCTTTCATCCAGAGCAACAAAGTCTTGATGGAAGCTTTGTTGAGCTTCCTGCATGAAAGCGCTGTTGGAGGTTTTGAACAGAACTCTTTCAATTCCTTCAAGTGAAAGCCTCTCCAGAAAGGTTTCGTCAATCACCTTGACTTCAGGGGGCACAGAAATGACTTTGGCACTCCCAATCAAGATGCTCAAATCGAGGTCGTCAAGGGTTTCGCCATTTGCCAAAAAATGACTTGGCATATCAATATGGGTTCCCGAATGAGCGCACATACGGATTTGTGTCAGGTTCACATCATCCCCTTCACTGATCTGTGAAAGCCACTCCAACCTGACTGCCGGATCGCCTGGCCAAACCGGCATCTCATTATATATTGTCTGAGTGATATCGTGTATTTGCATGTTCCAGTTCCTTTATACAAAATTATAGCCTTTCTGATAGGTAATGATAGTCAAAAGCGATAGAATAAATGTACATTGAGGTAGCTATGAGAAAAGTGTACATATCTGGTATTGGACAGGTACCTGTCAGTGAAAACTGGGAGAAATCATTAAAGGAACTCGCTGGGGATGCCGCGCTGCTTGCTATGCAAGATGCAGATATTGGCTACCCGGATGCCCTCTATGTGGGTAACATGATGGCTATCACGGCCAACAAACAAGCGCAGCTTGGAACCATGATGTCAGACTGGCTAGGCTTCCACCACAAATCCGGGCTGGCAGTGGAAGCTGCTTGTGGTTCTGGAGCGGCAGCTTTTCGCGCGGGTCTGATCGCGATTGCCTCAGGTGAAATTGATTCAGCCCTCGTTGTTGGAGTCGAAAAAATGACTGATTCCCCCGGATCAGAAATCACCTCCAGCCTCACAACAGCCGCTGACGCAGAGCTCGAGAGCGATTTTGGGTTGTCCTTTGTGGCACTTAACGCTTTGATCATGCAGCGCTACATGTTCGAATATGGTTGGCATCATCCTGACTTTGCCGATTTTTCGCTTAACGCCCATGCTAACGCTGCCCACAATCCCTTTGCTCGTTTCCAGAAAGCTATTTCGCGAAAGACCTTCCTGGAAGCCCCCATGGTTGCTGACCCAATTAACCTGATGGATGCCTCACCGATTGGTGACGGTGCGGCGGCAATCGTTCTGACAAGCCAGCCGCTTGCTCACAATCACCCACAAGTATTTGTTGCCGCATCCTCCTCCTGCACCGATACTCTTTCAGTCCAAACCCGCAAAACCCCTATCTTCCTGACTGCTGCCGCTAATTCTGCCAAGCAGGCATATGCCCAGGCTGGCATCGGCCCGCAGGATATAGGCGTTTTTGAGTACCACGATGCCTTTTCAATTATGGCAGTCTTATCGCTTGAGGCTTGCGGGTTCGCTAAACCTGGGCAAGGGCCCCGACTTGCCTTGGACGGCAAGATAAAATTCGATTCAGACATTCCAGTTGCCACGATGGGTGGGCTCAAAGCCCGCGGGCATCCAGTTGGAGCCACAGGGGTTTACCAGCTGCTTGAGGTCACTCAACAACTACGCGGAATTGCGGGTGCCACACAAGTAAAGCGCACGAAATTTGGATTGGCACAAAACATTGGAGGTTCTGGTTCAAATATTACGACCCACATTTTGCAGCGGGAATGATAAAATTATTGAACAATCCAACTAAATAGAAATTAAGGAGATCATCCAATATGGAATTTCACATCACGCGCAAAGCCCGAGATAAGTACCAGTTTGATGAGCTTCTGTTTTCGTATAATGGCAACGTCATCTTCGCAAATTTTCAGGCCTCACGCAATTTTGCTCATAAGATGAACCAGAAGCGTGCTGATATTTCTGACTCCTCCACCTTCATTGCCCCCGGGCAAATTAACGCGCTTGGCTTGATCGATGAAATTTTCCACCTCGTTGTCAATGAATACTACAAAGAAAATGGAACCAACCTTCGCCATGCGCTTTACACCCATTTGGAAAAATCGCTTGGTAAACCCAGATTGCAAGCAACCTTGGAATTCTTTAATCAGCACTTCCCCCCCGTTTCAGTCTATGCCGGAAAACAAAGCATTGCGGATTACCTGGCACTCAGTACTGATGGCGTGCCAAATACAGAAATTACCGTGGAAGAATTGTTGATGACTTGGTTAACCAACGTCAATCCGGCGGCTAATCCCTACAGTGAACTTTTCGATGATTCGCCTCTCCAAAAGAACAGCGCTTACTTACAGGTGATAGACGGCATCCAAATTTTCTTCAAAAAACAGCCCGTCTTTGGTCCTGAAAATCAGGATCTGGTCACCATGCTGCGAACACCTTCGCTGGTTGTGCCAACTTCTCTGACGGGTCAGCTGGAATACATTCGCAGCAATTGGGCTGGGTTGTTAGGCGCGCTCCTCTACAGATTGCTTGGGGGTCTCGACTTGCTCTCGGAGGAAGCCCGCGCACTGCTCATTGGTGCTGGCGGTGGACCAGGACCAACGGTCGTGCCAGAGTATGGCAAACTGGACGCCTGGGGCGAGAAACTCAGTGAAGAAGAAAATTTCAGTCCGGATAGTGACTGGATGCCAAAAGTTGTTATGATCGCAAAAAACAGCTTTGTCTGGCTCAATCAACTTTCCAGGCAATACGACCGGCAGATCGAGCGCCTGGATCAAATCCCGGATGAAACGCTCGATCAACTTGCCAGTTGGGGCTTTACCGGTTTGTGGCTGATTGGTTTATGGGAAAGAAGTGACGCGTCCCGCCAGATCAAACAAATGTGCGGCAACCCGGATGCTGTCTCTTCCGCGTATTCTCTTGCCCGCTATCAGATTGCCGAACGTCTTGGAGGAGATATTTCCTATCACAACCTCAGCCAGCGCTGTGCAGCTCGCGGTATTCGCCTTGCCAGTGATATGGTGCCTAATCACATGGGGATTGATTCAGACTGGGTATACGATCACCCGGATTGGTTCATTCAATCCGATCAAAGTCCTTTCCCCGCCTACACTTTTAACGGCGCAGATCTTTCAACCAGACCCGGCATCAGCATCAATCTCGAAGATCATTACTACTCCCGCAGTGACGCGGCAGTGGTATTCAAGCACTATGACCATGGCAATGGAAAAACACGCTTTATTTATCACGGCAACGACGGCACCAGCATGCCCTGGAATGATACCGCTCAGTTGAACTATCTCAATCCTGAAGTACGCGAAGCGGTAATCCAAACCATACTCTCAGTTGCGCGCAAGTTCCCTATCATTCGCTTTGACGCAGCCATGACCCTGACAAAAAAGCACTACCAACGCCTTTGGTTCCCCCAGCCCGGCAGCGGCGGCGATATTCCCTCCCGAGCTGAACACGCCATGACGCGTGAAGCTTTTGATGCCGCCATGCCTGAGGAATTCTGGCGCGAAGTAGTCGAACGCGTCGCCGATGAGGTACCCGACACGCTACTGCTGGCAGAAGCATTTTGGCTGATGGAAGGATACTTCGTGCGTACCCTCGGCATGCACCGGGTTTACAACAGCGCGTTCATGAACATGCTGCGCAATGAGGAAAATGAGAAATATCGCCAGCTGATCAAAAACACCCTGGTCTATGACCCTGAAATTCTGAAGCGGTACGTAAATTTCATGAACAACCCGGACGAGAAAACCGCCGTCGAGCAGTATGGCAAAGGCGATAAATATTTTGGCATCTGTGCTCTGCTTTCAACAATGCCCGGTTTGCCCATGTTCGGTCACGGTCAGGTTGAGGGATATTCCGAAAAATATGGCATGGAATACTACCGTCCTTACTGGGATGAATCCCCCGATCAGGATCTGATCCGTCATCATCAGGCAGTGATCTTCCCCCTGCTCCATCGCCGTAAAGTCTTTGCCAATGTTAGCCATTTCAGATTGTACGATTTTCACGTTGAAGGTGGAGGGGTCAACGAAGATGTGTTTGCCTACACCAACCACCAGGATGGTCAATCTGCACTTGTTATTTACCACAATAAGTATGCCGAGACAGCAGGTTGGATACAGACATCTGTTCCCTACCTCGTCAAGCAAGGCAGTGAAGGACATCTTGAAACCCAAAACCTGGCGGAAGCCCTGGAATTGAATGGCAGCTACTCGGATCTGGTATTGTTCCAGGACCAAATATCCAAACGTTATTACCTCAGAAGACTGCAGGAATTGCGCGAACAAGGTTTGTTTGTCCCCTTGCAATCTTACGCCTGCCAGGTATTCATGAACTTCAAGGTTGTGTCCGGTACTTACTACGAACAGCTATTCCAGCGTTTAAACGGACGCGGAGTCACAGATCTCGACCGGGCAATGGATGAGCTTGTACACGAGCACCTCCTTGCGCCCCTGGGAGAGGCTTTAGACTACGCCAACCTACTTAATTTGGCTAAAATCAGCGCCGAAACCGGATCTGTTTCTAGCCAAAAGAAGCTAATAGAACAAAATCTTTCCTGGCTCGATCAGGCTGATTCTGCAGCCAGAGCCATCCTGGGTTACCCAGCCCAGGACCGGGAAATCGCGCATAAATCCTGGATCAAACAGCTCGAAGTCCTGACTTCTTTGCAGGAATCCAGCCAGAGGCTCGGTCTGGCAGCCAGCAAAACCGGCAAGGACCTTAGCAGCACTCTGCTCGATGGAATCGATAAAGATCCTCGCCGGCGCATGCTTTTGTTGGTATGGAACTTCTTCAGCAATCTTGCCGGCTCAATCGAAGAAGAAACAAGCGGCGAAATAAACCGCCAGATAGCGGATCGCCGACCAGTCAGTGAATTGATCACTGCGAAGCTGAAGGAATTTGGCTTTAGTGACTACGAGGCTTATCGCGGCAGTCAGGCGGTCCGCTGGCTGTTAAACCAGGTTCCCTCCATCGAAGAAGAAACCTCCAGTCAGAAATTCTTGGAGTCGCTCCTGACGGACCCGGTTTTATATGACTATCTTGAGATTAATACCCACAACGGCATTCGCTGGTTCAATAAGGAAAAGTTTTCCGATCTCATCTGGTATCAGCGTGCTGTGAGATTCATCAAGCACGCCTCATCAGAACTCGAAACAGCTGAAGCGTTTGAAGCGATTCTTACACAAGAACGCTTGTTTAAAGAGATCGAAAAAGCCGTTGAAGATTCAGACTACCAACTCGACAAGTTGATCGAGTTGCTTGCTTAGTCCGTTTTGTTCATTTTCGGCTCGAATCAAGGTCTGAGACAGCACAGTGTCTGCTCTCAGACCTGTTTTTTCGCTTCTTACATGAGCTAATTCATTGATAATCTTCGGATCAATTTGCTCGCCGGTAGCCTGCTGCGTTAACCACAAGGCTTTTGCCGCATAGGCAATATTGTTCTGTGGTTCTATGCGGTGAAATTCTTCAAAAAACCACCCGCAGGAAGTAAACATGCGCTGACTTTCATACTGTGCTCTAAGCAGGGTCTCAAGTTTTTTTGGTCTCTGGTCGTCCAAACCGGGCGTTCCGTACTTGCTGCAGACTTCTTCCAACTTGACCTGGCCATGTTTTATCTGAACAAATTGGTTTCGCACTTCCCATGGATCAGCCACAATCTCGCCGGCGTGGTTTTCATACACTGACTCCACCCAGTCGGCAATGTGTCTCATGGCAGTGAAGAAAGGGTTTTTCCATCTTGCGCCAGGTGTGCACGCGCACTCTGTGAACCAGCGGTCGATGCCATGCATGCAAGACCATGACGAAGGCTCATTTAACAATGCATAAGCCTCTGGTTGATGATCAAGCAGCCACAAACCAGGCCAGGACCATTCCACACCATGCCTTTCCGCACCTTCATTGAGAAGATATCGCAAAAAGTGATCACGAAACTTCTGGTGATGTCCATAAAGTTCACCATCGCTGGCAATCAGATTGAAATGCGTCAGATCAATACCCTGGTCAACCCGGATGGATGATAAAAATTCATCACCATTCTCGGTTGCCTTTGGAATGAAACTGACCTTTGTGCTCAGATCCCGATGATAAGGGAAAACGATGAAGGGTTTACGTCCATCTGGAAGTTCAACATAATAAGGTCCGGGTTTGGATTCCAAGGGGCGAACTTGCCAGGGAGCCAGGATGGTAAACTCAAGACCGCAATCCTGCAAAACACACAAAGTTTCAATATCCGCAGCCGTTTCTGGCAACCAGATCCCTTTTGGGCGATGATCAAAGCGATAGACAAAATCGCCCACGGCCCACCTGACGCTGGTAACTTTGTTACGATAGGAAAGCAAAGGTAAAATGCTGTGGGTGTAACCCTGCGCCAAAGCATTTCCGACACCATACTTCAGGTAATTCGCCCGCTCCTGCTCAACAATACTCTCAGCAACATCGGGGGCAAAATCCCACATCCAGTCAAACAGAGTTGGACCAATGTTAAAGCTTATCTTTCCGAAATTTCCCATGCGGGCATTAGGTTCATAACACTCTGCCAGTATTTTCTCGTTCCAGTTGTGAAACGGTTCAGCCCCGCGTTCATCAGGGATATAGTTCGAAATCGGATCTTCCCGTGGTGGTTGGTAAAAATGTCCATGAACGCAAAACGGCATTGTGTTATCTCCTCAGAGCAGAATTTAAGTAGTCGATTTTATGTTTCATTCGGGCAGGATTGATGCCAAAGTTTCGCGGCATACTGTCCAAATCACAAGTTCGGTTCTCAGCCAGGTAATCCATCCAAAAAACCGTTGTTGGAAAACCCTTGATCCGGCTTTCAAGAAATTGGGTCAAAAAACTCAACTGAACAGGGCTGAACTCAACATATCGCTTTTTCCTTTTCAGTTGTGTTCCGATCATTTTCAGTACGTCCAAAAAGGACAAGTGCTCTGGTCCACCAACCTCTATGATCGCATTCTCAGTAGCTGGCATTTCCAGTGCCCAGATCAGGCTGGTGACTAAATCCTCCACCCATAACGGTTGAACTAAGGTGCTGCCGTCGCCAGGCACCAAAACCACACCGGGAGAGATCTTGATCAACCTTGCCAGGTTAATCGTGAAATTGTCTCCTTCACCATAGACCATTGAGCTGCGGATAATTGTGTAATTCAAACCTGATTTCCGGATAATGCTTTCCGCGATTCCTTTGGCTCTCATCAACCCGTAAGCAGAGGATTTGTCTGCCCCTAAATGACTCAAATAGAAAAACCGCCTGACACCTGCCTGAACCGCAAGACTTGTCAGCCGGGTGAGATGATTTACCTCGGTTTCCATCAAGTCAGCTTTAACACCAGCCCGCTCAACACCTACAAGGTGATAAATCACATCCACCCCCTGCAGCGCAGATCTCACGCCGCGCTCGTCACCCAAGGAACTCAGTGCGACCTGCATTTCAGCCTGCCGGGGAAGGTTGGTCTGGTCAATCCCAGGCTGCAAAAACAAGCGGTAGGGCTTTCCAAGTCTATCCAGATGCCGGATTAAATATCCGCCGATAAAACCAGTTCCGCCAGTGACTAAAATCATGGCGGCATTATAGCAGATTTTCTAGTTTGGCATATTACTTGCACGTTTGAGGTAAGGCAATTTATTAACTGGATGGATGACATGGAAAAACGACTTGGCTTTCATTACTTTCAAGATTATGACCACTATCAAGCGAGAGATCTCGAACTTTGGATCCCCGAACTCGCTTCTCTTCAGGCTTCCTGGCTGGTTCTCAAAGCGCCCACTGCAGCAGCCATTCCAGAAGAATTCATCACTGGTCTGATCCAGGCTGGCATTCAACCAATTCTGCATTTCGATTTTCAGGTGAATAGTGAGGTTCGTCCGGAAGATTTGCGAGTCATTCTTTCATCTTACGCTAACTGGGGAGTGAAATATGTCATTTTCTTTGACCGCCCCAATGCAAAAAGTGCCTGGACAGATGGAAGTTGGTCACAGGGCGACCTTGTGGAGCGTTTTCTTGACCGCTTTTTGCCTTTTGTGCGCCTGGCTGAACAAAACGGTCTCATTCCTGTGTTTCCTCCTTTGGAACCTGGAGGTGATTACTGGGATCTTTCGTTCCTTAAAAAAGTGCTCCAACTGGTTCAACAACGGCGCTCCTTTGACTTTAGTGTAAATTTCCACATGGCAGTCAGTTCACAAACCTTCGACCACCCACTCGATTGGGGTGCAGGCGGTCAATCGCGTTGGAAGTCCCCCCGGCCTTACAGTAAGGTTGAGCTCGGTGAGGAAGACCACATCGGCTTCAACACCTGGCAGTGGTATGCTGACCAGGTAAGAGAAGTTCTCAACATCACCCCCAAGTTCTTCCTCTTCTACTACGGCATGTCTCACATTGCGGGAAATAAGCTGGATTCCGACAACAGCTTCGAGCAGATGGTTGATATCGCCCTGGCTCTTTCTGGAGAGTCAGGAAATGCTATCACACTACCAGACACAGTTTTAGGTTGTTGCTTCTGGCTGTTGAGCGCCGCAGAGAGCGATCCTCACGGAAAAACTTCTTACTTTGACGCAGCCGGAAAACCAAAAGAAGCAGGTATCCCTGCCTATAAACAGAAAATAGAACAAAGTACCAAAAAGAACCAGGAATACGCAGTCTCAAGTCGACTGGCTGAGTGGATCTACCCAATTGACCACTACCTTCTGCTACCTTCCTATGATTGGGGTATTCCGGAAAATACACTGGATCGCATCCGACCAATCATCCGGGATGCACGCCCCACCATTGGCTTTTCAGTCATTGAAGCGACAAATGCCCGCAAAGTCACTGTTTGGAACGAGAACGCGGCATTCACAGAACATGATATCCAATTATTACGCGAAGCTGGCTGTTTGGTTGAAGAACAAATGGTCAACAGCATCGGCATCACTGTCTAACTGAGGAGAACAACATGAACAATTATTCCGCTTATACCAGTCACGTCCCGCTCAATACTGCTTTACCCAAAATTGTTGTCCTCGGTTTGGGTGGTGGAGGTTCGAATGCGATCAATCGGATGATTGAGAGCGGCATGCAAGGGGTAACCTTCATTGCTGCTAACACCGACGCGCAATCTCTCGCCAACAATCTGGCTCCTAACAAAATTCAGCTTGGGCCAAAATCCACCCGTGGTTTAGGGGCTGGCGGGTTGCCAGTCGTGGGTGAAAATGCGGCTGAAGAGAGCACGAAGGAATTAGCGAGTTTACTTCACGGCGCAGACATGGTCTTCCTGACAGCCGGCATGGGCGGTGGAACCGGCACCGGTTCCATACCGATAGCTGCCAAAGTAGCCAAAGCCTCTGGCGCGGTTACAATCGCCATTGTTACCAGACCTTTCTCATTCGAACTCGGCCGCCGCCAGCGCAACGCGGAAGAAGGTCTTGCCAAATTGAAGGAATATACTGATACGCTGATCGTCATTCCCAACGATAAGCTGATCGAGATCGCCCCACGCGACCTTCCCTTGGAAATGGCATTTACACTTGCTGATGATGTCCTGCGCCAGGGTGTCCAGGGCATTTCAGAACTGATTACCGAAACCGGACTGATCAATGTTGATTTCTCCCATATCAAGAACATCATGACCCGTGGCGGTGGCGCCCTCATGGCAATTGGCACCGGCAGTGGCCCAAATAAAGTTCAGCAGGCTATAGAAAAAGCGCTTCATCACCCACTGCTGGATGACATCGACCTATATACCGCAACCGGAATGATCGCTAACTTTACCGGAAGCAATGACATGTCTTTCAAGGATGTCACAGAGGCTCTGCACACACTCCAGCAAGCCACTGGCTCCCATGCTGACATCATTCCTGGCATTATCACGGATCCACGCATGGAAGATCGTGTTCAGCTGATTCTAATTGTCACTGGCATCGGGCTTAAACCTGAACAATCTCTAAAAGGTGATTTTGACAAAGAATCTGAACAATCAGATCTCAAAGAATCTTTCAAAGATTCCACTTATCAGGAAAGTGAAACCCCTGCGCAGACAAATTTCAACGAAATTGGCTTATCAAGCTATGGAAACCAACCTAACACAACTGACAATTTGTCAGTACCAGCCTTTTTACGCAGAAGGCAGAATTACAAATAGGTCAGTCATGAAAGCAAGCGCATTACAAAAAGTATCAGAAAAAGTTTGTAAGAAGTACCCAAAACTGAGCGGAAAGCGTCCGAAAGTCACGGAGCAGTCTCCGGGACGCTACTTGCTGATTTATGCCTTCGCTGATGAATTACCTGGCGGTAAGTCTATCCAACAACAAGTGCGAGTAGTTGCTGACGAAGAAGGAAACATCAGCAAAATGTCCGTTTCGAGAGGATGAAATGGAGCGTTCTATCTCATCCCCGAACACTCCTCATCTCTTAAAAGCGCCCAGGAGCAGTAAGCCTGCCAAAGTATCCTCTGTTGGCTACCAGGAAATCAGGTTATCCTTCGACACCCAGCGAATCCAAAGAGCAAAACTGCCAGAACCCGTTGAGGACATCATGCTGAACGCGTCCTATACCGAAGAGTTAAGCTTTCAACCGACTGTACCCGTTAGAATGAAGCCAAGAATACCTGAGTTATCCCAGGGTGACACCCTTGCTAATCGCATTGGACGTATGGATTTTCGAAAAACGCAGGCTTTGATGCTCTTTTCAATCTCAGCAATGGGGCTGATGATCGGCTTATTGATCTCCTTTATCCTGTAATAGCTTACTAACACGTGGAAGTGATAGAGTTTTTTACCAGCTCGATTGCTTTTTTGTGACTCCATTCAGGGTCGACAGCAAGAACTTGCAGTTTCTCAGTGTGTGAGACTTTTTCTCCGGGTCGTAATTCTGTCCAGGGGTTCAAGCCCTCCAATTCGAGCATGTAGGTGTCAAAATAAACTTCAACATTGCTTCCCAGATCAGGAAAATCAGAAGCATTGACATCTTCCCGCTGAAAATCAAAGGTTTTGATTACCAGGGAATCACCCAGCCTATATGCCAGCCACGGATTGTTGAGATAGGCCCCAACTTTCTGTTTTGAAAGCGCCCAATCCTGGTGGAATTCGATCCAATCTGGACCCCAAACAAAAGATGGGTCGGAAAAACTTGTATAGTCCCACAAATTAATCTGAAAACTCGCGCACAAAGCATCGGTTGCAGAGGGAGCTTTTGGAATGGGTAGATACCCTACCCCTCCTGGGGTGAATGTCGTAATTCCCCACGAAGCCGTCCTGATCGGTTTATCGCTCAAATTTCGGATCTGGTTTACCAGCTCAAAACCCTGCCCCTCAGTGGCTACGCGCATTATTAGTGATTTTTCGATCTCAGGCGTCAGTTTCACTTTCAAACAGAGCACGTTTTCCGATAATATCTCCACGTCCACAGCTTCATTGTCCGGTATATAGGATTTTACAGGGTCTTCCGGGGCATGCCAAACTCGATGACCTCCATAGAGACGCCAGTCATTCCCTCCGGTCTTACCAACCTGGTTTTCAAACAGCTTCAGCAGGTTCTCGCCATCACCCCGACTTAAATGCACAATCCGCGGACCAATATCAGCTGTGGCAATCATCTTGCAATCACCATTTTCAATTTGGTAACAATTTTGCCACCCCTTATATGCTAATCGTTTCATTTAACCTCTGAACAGCTATCGTATTCGCAAAAGTTTTCATGTATAATTTACCCACAATCACGATAGAAGAGGAATTTATGGGTTCAGGTAATTATACTGCCTGGAAGACGTACTGGGCGAATCTCGAAATCAAAACTGCAGATCTTCAACTGTTGGCAAATCACTTATTTGAAAAAGAAGAACCATTAAATATCGATGGACTTCTCCAGGTTTTGATCGACAATCATTTGAAAGAACGAGAAGCAGAGAGAAAATCGAAACTTGAGGCTATTGGCGAGATTTATCTCCCTGCCAATGCCTACGAGCTCGGTGCAAAAGTTCGTTTTCCTGAATTGGACTGGATGCAGGGCACTGTCATTTCCAACCGCCCAGGTGAAAACATAGCCATCGATGAATTTACTGTAACCGAAGTGGAATTTGAAGACGGTAATCGGCAATTTTTTGCTACCAACCTTTCTGGTCATGCTCTGAACACCAAGGTTTACAAAAACCAGGATGATGTCCCTGAAGATTCGCGCGAGATCAACAACCTCTTTGCCCCTGCTTTAAAAAACAAGCTCCGCAAGGCGCTTCAAAAGCAATCAGAACTGGTTCGCATCGCAGAAACTTGGTTCCCACGCTCCTTATTGATCGACATCAGCAAAGGGCATCTCAACCTGGCTGAAGCCATTCTCGACGCGCACGAAGGCGGGCCCCTGGGAATTGAACCATTAATGAAAGAACTCGAGCTCATCCCCGAACCACAAACAAAAGAACTGCTTGAATTCTCCCTAAATTACGCCCTACAAGAAGATCCCAGGTTCGATGAAGTTGGGACAACAGGTGAGATAGCCTGGTTCTTGAAGCGCCTTGAGCCCGAATCGGTCCTTGAGCCGCCTATTTACATCCGCTCAAATACGCTTGCGCCCCTTGCAGATGAGCTTGATGAGGATGATTTCAAGCTGCTCTACGACCTTGACGACGAATTATCTTTCACTAATGATGAAATCGATGAGGTTGACCGCGTTAATTCGATCACATTCACCCTCACTTATCCTCATTGGCGCAGCGGCAGCATTCCCGTGACGCCAAATACCAACCGCGTTTTACCTTCGGCGCTTGAATCCGAAAACGTCAAAATCAGTTTCGTTGACCAGCAATCCGAGCAGACAATTTCAGCCTGGCTGGTCAGATCTCACAACTATGTAGTTGGCTTGAAAGAATGGTATGACGAACAAAACCTCATACCTGGCAGCAATATTGAAATCAGCACCACCAGGCACCCGGGCACCTTGCTGATCTCAGCAGAGAAAAAGCGGTCCAACAAAGAATGGATCAAAACTGTTCTGGTTGGAGCAGATGGTGGATTGGTATTTGCCCTTCTCCGGCAGCCAATTTACGCCGGCTTTAACGAACGAATGGCAATTGCCATCACAGACCCTGAAGGGGTTGACAAAATCTGGAAAGATCGAGCAGGTAGGAGTGTCCAACTCAAATCAGACGTTTTCCGAATGATGAATGAACTTTCAAAACTGAACAGTCAGCATCATGTTCACTTTATTGACCTCTATGCTGCTGTCAATGTCATCAGGCGCACACCACCCATGGAGTTGCTCGAAGCTCTTTCGACCAATCCCGAAATCGTTCATGTTGGTGATCATTACTATCACCTGGCAGATCAAGGAAAGGAATAATCTGGATGCTGAGCAAATCTAGTCTCATAAAACCTGGCCTGACTACGAAATTCCGGGTGGACCTTGAATGGTGGAAATTACAAGATCGAAACTGGCGCAATTCTTTGGCTTCTTTTTTGTGCCCAGAACACCAGGAGCTCTTTGCTCAGGCCACAGACGCCCAGGATATGGATCTGATCAATCCCGAAACTGGTGAAGTCACACGGGGCGATGGTCTTGTGCATATCCTGATAGAGCACTGTGCCAAACAGGAAGGTTTCATTTCTCCGAATGCCCCCCTCGTGGACTCCGTTTTCAAGGTTTTTATCATCAACGGTAATCAGCCTCTTAACGCGATCGAGTTAGCTGAAAGAATTGGAAAACCTGCTGATACCATTCTGCGCACAATCGGCACCACACGGGTCTATAAAGGCATTCGCCCGGTTTGAGCCAGCCAGAAAAAGCAGTATAATCAAAAGTCCTTTGCTCCTGTAGCTCAATGGATAGAGCACCAGTCTTCTAAACTGTCGGTTGCGCGTTCGAGTCGCGCCAGGGGCATTTTAATTTAAATAACCTTATATTTTCTAGCCTTGCTGGGTTTTGTTTGGGGGATAATTGAATTAATTAGTAGAAAGGAAAAATAATGAATCTGTTAAAAAGATGGCTTGTTTTTATGTTGGCTCTTTTCGTGGCCGCCTGGTTGATCCCTGGAATTCAAGTTGTAAGCGATGCCTGGGTCGTGTATGCCATAACCGCCGCAATTCTCGCGCTGTTAAATGCGATTCTTCTGCCAATCCTGAAAACTCTTTCCTGTGGATTGATTATTCTCACTCTGGGCTTATTCAGCCTGGTTCTTAATGCTGCGATGTTCATGCTTTCGTCTTATCTGGCACAGACCTGGTTCAATGCCGGATACATTGTCACAGATTTTTGGTCTGCTTTGCTTGGCTCGCTCATCGTAAGCGTTGTGTCAATGCTTTTCTCCTCCGACAAAGAAGAAGAAAGGTGACACCGATTGAAGTCTCTACGGGTAACAAATCAAAAACTGTCCGAACGGGCAGTTTTTTGATTTTTGTTTGCATAATTTTCAACATGTGATAAAATACCGTTTGTTAAATCAGGAATAAGCCTGATATCAACCTTCCACTCCTGCCCGCCAACGGCTTAAAGCAGGAGCAGACCCGAGGAAAGGAGCCTCGACACGTATGCACAATTATGAACTCATTTTTATTCTCCAGGCGGATCTGGAAGAAGCATCTCTAAACACTGCTGTGGATAATGTGGAAACCCTCATTAAAAACAACGGTGGTGAGATCGCCAAGATTGATCGCTGGGGCAAGCGAAAACTGGCTTACCCCATTAATAAAACCAATGAAGGCTACTATGTACTTGTAGACTTCAACTACCAACCCGATGAAGTTGCCGGCCTCAAACGATCTTTAGGCTACAACGAACAGGTTCTGCGGTACATTGTTGTCCGCAAAGCATAACAGGAGATAACATGACTGAAAGTAGATACTCAGACCGCGGTGAACGCTCCCACAACGGTGAACACAGTGAGCGTCCTCGCCGCTATGTTTCCCGCCCAAAGTTTTGTCAGTTCTGTTCTGACAAGAACCTGGTCATTGATTACAAAAACGTTGAGATGATGTCACGCTACATCAATGAAACCGGAAAGATCCGTCCTCGTCGACAGACTGGTGCTTGCGCTAAACATCAGCGTCAGATTGCCACAGCAATCAAAAATGCCCGCCACATCGCCTTACTTCCTTTCGAGGGTGATTTCTGGTCCGAAAACAATTAGGCAGGGTGATCAAGTATGGCAAAGAAAACAGAGAGCCCAAAGCTTGTCACCCGAAAGCACGTTGCCCGTAAGGAACGCGAAGCAAAACAGATCAAGTCTGCGTTAATTGCGACTGGTGTAGTCATCGGACTGGCATTAATTTTATTAGCCTATGTCCTGATTGACAGCTTCATCGTTCAACCCAATATAGCTGTTGCGCGTGTCGGCAACGCCGAAATTAAAGCAGGTGATTTTAAGTCCAATGTGATTTATTCCCGCCTGAACATGCTCTCCACAGCCAACAATTATGCCTATTACGCCCAACTCTTCGGGGATTCGGGCAGTCAGTTTAAGTCTGCTGGCATTGAATTGGTTGCTCAGCTAAATAATACTGAACTCATGGGCGAAAATGTGCTTAACCAAATGATTGATGATCAACTCATTCGCGAAGAAGCTGCCAAACGCGGTATCACGGTCTCTGATGATGAAATCCAGGAGGCACTGCAGGCATCTTTCGCTTTCTATCCGATGGGTACAAAAACGCCGACCATCACTCCAACAATCGTTAACACACCCACTTGGTCGAGTGAGCAATTTGCCTTGATCAATCCTACTGAAACTGCAACTCCTGAGCCAACTTCCACTGCGACACCTGAAGGTTGGGAACCAACTGCTGAAGCCACTGCAATCGTTGAGACTGAAGTAGTTCCAGAAGAGTCCACTCCAACAACAGAACCAACCGCCACAGAGATTCCAACTGTCACCCCCACACCGACAGTATATACAACAAAACTCTATGGCAAGGAATTGGGAACTTACCTCGATGAGGTAAAAGCTTATGGAATCACTCGTAAGCAAATTGAGGAAATATTCCGTGCTGATCTTCTCCGCACAAAATTGTTGGAAGAAATCACCAAAGACATGCTTCCTCAGGAAGAGCAGGTTTGGGTAAGGCACATTCTCGTTGATACACAGGACCTGGCACAGGAAGTTATCGAAAAACTAAACAATGGCGAGGATTGGGCAGCATTAGCAGCCGAATACTCTACAGACACCTCAAACAAAGATATCGGTGGAGACCTCGGCTGGATCGGTGAAAATGATGGCTACGTTGAGGCTTTCAAAATTGCCGCTTTTCAATTGTATGAAGCTGGTGAAATCAGTGAGCCTGTCGAAACATCATTTGGCTGGCATGTAATCCAGCTGGTCACAAGAGCCACCAACAATATCGACGCCACGAAGTTCCAGCAGAACAAACAGATTTTCTTTGACAATTGGCTATTAGAACTGCGGAATTCTCGCACTGATATTCAAATAGATGAAATCTGGAAAACATTAACCCCCAGCACACCAGCGGTTCCAGCCGAGCTGATCAACTTTTTCTTCGGCCAGTAAGAATTATTACTAACTAAAAAAAAAGACCGGTACTTTTGATACCGGTCTTTTTTTTATCTTACATAGGTCTCGTCAACTTCTTCAAGTTTGAGGGAAATGATCTGGCTTGAGGAATCCTTCCCCATCGTGACACCATAAATCACATCCGCGGCTGACACCGTGTTGCGATTGTGAGTGATCAAAACGAATTGGGTGTCCTTCGATAAGTCCCTCAAGAGGTCAAGAAAACGCCCAACATTAGATTCATCCAGCATCGCATCCACCTCATCCAGAACGCAGAAGGGTGTAGGTGAAACCCGCAGCAAAGCAAACACCAAGGCAACTGCTGTCAGGCTGCGTTCACCTCCTGAGAGCAATACCAAACCCTGTTCGCGCTTACCCGGCAGCCTTGCTTCAATTTCAATGCCGCCTTCAATTGGTGAATCTTCATCCGAAAGTAAAAGCCGGGCAGAACCTCCGTTAAACAAGCGGGCAAACATAGCCGTAAACTCAATACTGACTGCTTTAAAAGTCTTCAGGAATTCTTCCCGCATAATTGTGTCCAATTCTTTGATCAGCTTTTCGATGTCCTGAATCGCTTCTTTCAGATCAGCAGTCTGTGCGCTAAGGCTTTCATATCGCTCTTTTACCTCATGGAATTCAACCTCAGCTTCGAGATTCACTGAGCCTATGCGGCGAATCTGATTCTTCTGCTGTTTGATTGCCTCTTCGATCCCATCAGGCAATTCCTTGATGACAGGCAACGACTCAATTACCAGGTCCGGGAATGGCAAGGGAGTGGATTTGGAAAATTCATTCTTGTATTCAAGTTCAATCAAGCCAAAATCATCTTCGATACGGCTCCGCAATGCTTGCAAACGCTCCTGCTGGTGCACCATTTCAAGCTTGAAATGCACAACCAGCCGCTCTTTGTTAGAAAGTTCCTTTTGGTTTTCACTGTCTTGCAGCGAGATTTGACGGTTCATCTCTTCGATCAATTGCAGCTCAGATCTTAACGGATCCAGCCGTTCCCTTTGAATAGAATCCGCTTGCTCAGTCTTTTGATTTACCTCCCCCCAGCCCTCGGTTATTTCTTTTTCAAACCTCTCCAATGAATCCTCGAGAACTCTCAAACGATCTTGATAAAGTGATAATTGCTTCTTGTCATTCTCAAGCCGCTCTCTCGCAGAGCTCACGTTGGCTTTGCTATGCAGCAGAGCCTGCGTCAGAACCTGCTTTTCCGTCTGGAGATAGTGCACCTGTCCTTCCAGCTCAATGGGATTGAATGCCTCTTTTTTTGCCCTGAGATTAAGTATCTCGGCTTGCAATTGCTCGCTTTCCTGCTGGTTTGTTTTTTCCTTACTGCTAATTTCATCAAGCTGCTGCATAAGCTGTGTTTGCTGTGCCGCGCTGGTGTTCATTTGCTGGTCTAACCAGTTCTGCTGTCCAACAAGCTTGTCTAACTCCAGCTGCAAAGTGTTTAAGGCTTTGCGGCTTTGCTGAAGTTTCGCAGTCTCGTTCTGTCGCATTTCTAACAAACCTTGCAGCCGGGTTTCAAGCTTGCCAATATCATTCTTACTGTGCTGTTCAAGTTCACGCGCTTTTTTTAGAGAAACTTCGATACCATCTAATTCCTGCTGTAAGGACTTCGTCACACGGGAATAACTGACTTTACCAGCCCCATTTGTCTTTCCCAACAGTGCCATGCCATTCTTGAGCAGCACATCACCATTCAGAGTGACAAAGTTTGCGTCTTTGGATTTTCCCCATAAGTTGAGCGCATCATCCATATCATTGACAACCAGGTAGTTGCCAAGCAACTGATCGATGGTTTGTTGTAAGCGCGTCTCCGTTTTCACAAGTTCCGCGGCATTCCCGATCACACGCGGATCATCCAGAGTGATTTTTATACTGTGGCTCTTCGCAGCCAATTCCCCAATTACCGCAAAACGTTCCTGCGCTTTACCGGAAAGGTCTCTCATCACAGCTTGATCGAGTTCGCCTTTCACTACCAACACATCAACAGCCTCTCCCAAAGCAGCATTAATCGCACTTTCATACGCTTCCGGAACATCCAGTTTTGTCACCAGATCCGTGACCTCACGTTGAAAAGCTTTCCCCCTGGCTGCCTTCAATACGCCTTTGGCGCCTTCAGAAAACCCTTCCAGGCTTTCACGACTCTGCCGCATCAACTCCAGCCGGTTTACAATGCGATTCTTTTCCAAATTCAAGCTATTCAACTGGCTGTTGATCTCATCCAGGGATTTTGCCAGTTTGGTTTTATCAGATCCCTGCTTTTCGATATCTTCCTCCAGAATAGCAATTGACTGCTCCTGCGCGGAAATCGACTTTGTAAGCGCGCTCAGTTGATTTTCCAACCGGGCTTTTTGGTCCGATACTTCCACCAATTTTTTCTGGCTAGTTTCGATCGATCTTTTTAGATCTTGAAGACGATAAGCAAATTCTTGCTTTCTGGCACGGAAAATTGCCACATTTTTCTCAGATTCAAGTTGTTTTGAATTAAGATATCTCTCCTGTTTCTCCAGAGCGTCTTTTTGGGCTTTTATTGCTTCATAATCTTTATTGCTCGCATTGAAACGCTCGATTAATGTCGCTAAATCCTGTTCCTGGCGGGTCTGTTCCGCTAAAAGGCTTTCAAGATTCTTTTCTTCGGTCAGAATAGTTTCCTCTAGATTTCCAGAATCCATCATCAGTTGACTTCGAGATTCTTCTGCTGACCGCTTTCTGGAATCAAGAACTGCGATCGCCTGGTTCTTCTGCTGGATCTCATCCCGTAGCAGTCTTAAGGAGTTCATCAATTGATCAATTGTGTTTCTTTTCAGATCAACGTCCTGGCGCAGACTCTCAATCCGCTCCCGGTCTCCGTCTAGGGCAATTTTGGACTCTTCTGAAGCTGCTTCTGCGTCCGCAAGTGATTGCTGAATCTTCTCAAGCTGACTCTGGGCGGTCATCCACTGGTACCCGTACCACTCTCGCAGATTGTTTTTGAGGCTTTCCTGAATAAGCTTATACTCCCCCACCCTTGCGGATTGTTTCTCCAGGCTGCGCAGCCTTGGACGAATTTCGTCTAAGATGTCGGATACACGTTCCAGGTTACGCTCGGTTGCTGCCAGCCGGCGCAGAGCCTCTTCCTTTCGGGAGCGATGAAGACCGATACCAGCTGCTTCCTCAAAGAGCTTTCTCCGTTCATCCGGTCGGATTGATAGTGCGAGGTCAACCAGACCCTGACCAATAATCGTATAGGTTCGATCAGCAAGCCCGGTTTTTGCCAGCAGCTCGTGGAAATCCTTGAGCCTCACTCTCTGATTATTCAGCAGGTACTCATTCTGACCATCTCTATAAGCGCGTCTTGTAAGCGTTACTTCCGAGTAATCTATCGGCAGCCAGTTGCTTTGATTATCAAACGTGATCGATACCGAAGCCATACCGGCTCTGGATCTGTTTTCTGATCCGGAGTAAATCATGTCTTCCGTTCTTTTGGCACGCAGCATTGTATAGGATTGTTCACCCAGAACCCAACGGATCGCATCTGCGACATTGGATTTGCCCGAGCCGTTTGGCCCTACAATAGCTGTGATCTGGGCTGGAAAAACAAGGTTTGTCTCCTTTGCAAAGGTTTTATACCCATGCAATTCTAGAGAGGCTAACTTGGTTTGTGTCATCTTCTTATAATTCCTAACACTTTCATACTTTGATATGCGGCGCGTTTTTCAGCCATCTGTTTATTGGTACCTGAGCCCCGTGCTATCTCCTTACCGTTGATGTAAGCGCTTACCTCAAATACCTTTGCGTGGTCGGGACCAGTCTCATTTACTAAAACATAAGTCGGCGAAGCAAAGCCCTTGGCCTGTGCCCATTCCTGAAGCCGGCTTTTTACATCCTCTTCCGTGTGGTTTTCCAGGATCTTATCAGATTCCTGTTCAAGCAGTGGATGAACAAAATTGCGCACAGTTTCGATGTCAGTACTCAAATACATCGCGGCAATCAACGCCTCAAAAGCGTCACACAAGATCGCGTCGCGATCCCTTCCGCCGGCAAGTTCTTCCCCTTTTCCTAAGAACAAGGCTGGTCCAATTCCAATCTGGCGTGCAAATTGAGAAAGCTGGTGCGTGTGAACCAAAGCGGATCGCACCTTTGTCAGGAATCCTTCTCTTTTCTCAGGAAAGTTTTGGTAGAGCCATTCTGCAACCAGGAAACCCAGAATCGAGTCGCCCAGAAATTCGAGACGTTCGTTATCCTCAACCACGTCGCGACTTTCATTTACGTAGGACCTGTGAGTCAGAGCCCTGATAAGATAAAAATCTTCTGTGAAATTTTCTGGTAAGTTTTGTTTCAGTTCTTTAGCGGCAGCAGTGTTTAACATTTATCCTCCAGCAGAACTGCCGATTCGTTCAACATCAAACACATTGAGGTCAAACGGTTCCCCAGTTCCACTCACATCTTTGATTTTAACCCACTTCCACTCAAAATGAGCACCGACTTTCCGGGAGCCTCTTTAATGTTCCTTGTGGCAGCCAGAACCATGGCCGAAGTTGGTTCAACATACAAACCCGCTTTGATAAGTGATCGATGTGCTTCCGCAATTTCCAATTCTGTTACAGTCACAAGCTGATCTGTGCCCGGTTCCAAATACCCAAGTATTTCTTCCATCCTTGCGGGGGATTCAACCATCGTGCCCTCAGCCAGACTGCTGCCCCTTCCGCCAGCGAACGGTTTTCCATGCCACGCGGACACTATTGGCGCGCAAACTTCGGGTTGAACACCAATCATCCTTGGTCGTCTTGAGGCTAATCCAGCCTGTAGCAGCGCGTCAAAGCCCATTAACACACCAGTGAACAAAGACCCATGCCCAATCGGACAAAATACAGTTCCTGGCATTTCACCAAGGGTTTCGAATATTTCGTACGCGATCGTCGCGATTCCTGCCATCCCAAAAGGCTGAGCGGCATGGCTGGCGTAGGGCAGTCCCTCCCTGCGAACCGCTTCAAGAGCCGCTTTGTGGGCATTCTCGCGTGGACCATCCACCAGGATTACCTCCGCGCCGCAAACTTCAATTTGCCGGCGTTTTGGACCGCTTGTGTCACTGGGGATGTAAATCCTGCAGTCAATACCAAACGCTGAGGCATAGAGAGCCAAAGATCCTCCAGCATTTCCAGAGGAATCCTCGACCACGTTTTCCAGACCTCGGCCTCTCAACACACTGGTAAGAACCGCTGTTGCCCGATCCTTAAAAGATCCGCTCGGGTTCAGGTTTTCCATTTTAGCCCAAAACTCCGTCCCCAGGATTTTTACCGGAACAAGCGGTGTATCCCCTTCCCCCAGGTAACTTGCCGGATAACTGGCAGGCAATCCGAACGACGCCCTAAATCTCCAAATGCCCTGTGCTTTAGCAGGCACTAAAGCAGGTTGGCTAAAAGTTAGGTCCCGTAAAGTAAAAAAACCACCACAGTTGGGGCATTGGTGGGGTAAGCCTGTTTCCGGGTATGGTTTTGAACAGTTTCTGCAAACAATTTCTGTCATGTCTTCATCCTTATGCAATCACCGTCTTAAGTGTACAACAAATCCGACGTACTCAGACTATAATTAGGCCATGCCAGGTTCATGGATTCGCGAAACAGACGATTATGAAATTGAGACCGAGCTATACTCGGGGCCTCTTGACCTGCTTTTGGATTTAATTCAGAAGTCAGAGCTTGATATTACAAAAATTGCCCTCGCACAAGTGACGGATCAATTTCTGGTCTATGTTCGCAAAAACGAAAACGCCGGTCCCGACTACATCTCAGAATTTATGGTGATTGCATCAAAACTGGTGCAGATTAAATCTGAGGCAATGCTGCCCAGATCTCCACTTCGGGAACCTGATGAAGAAGACCTCGGAGAAGCCCTTGCCAGGCAACTCAGGATTTATCGTGAGATCAAGAACACAACTGCCTGGCTCAGTTCGCGGGTAAATCAAAACCTGCGCTCTCACCTGCATGTTCCAAGATCCTATCCTGTCAATGTTCAACTGGACCTCACCGGCATTGATCTTACAGATCTGATCGTCGCTCTTGAAAATCTTGCCAACCATGAAAGCCCAATCATAGAAGGCTCCTCCATCAGGATCCCCAAAATGACCCTGAGAAATAAAGTCCAGGATATTGTACGGATCCTGAAGGATAGGGGAACCGCCAGCTTTTCAGGATTGCTGGGTGAGGATCCGGAAAGGATCCAGATTATTGTCGTTTTTCTGGCTATTCTTGAACTTGTCAAACAGAACTTAATTAACACAGACCAACCTGATCTGTTTGGTGATATTATTTTGAATCCCAGCGAAAAACTGTTTGGCACCCTTGAGGAAGAACTGGCACTCGGCGAGGAACTTTAGCAAGAAATTCTACAAAATTCTACAAGTAGCTTTTGAGCGCCATCAATACGTTATAATGAGTGTGAGGTAAACATGTCCGATAGCACAACACAATTACCAAAATCCATTGATAGCGAAAAAGTTGAGCAAATAGATGCTCAAACTGAAGTAAGCAATCAGAAAAAATCGAAGCTTGCTGTTGTAATTATTGTGTTAATCTTGTTGGGTTTAATCGTTGGTTTGTTCTTCCTTGCGAGAGCAGACGGGCAGGTGGTGAGCCAGGTACGTGACATTTTTATCATCCTGATGGCCTTGATGATGGTTGTAATTGGCGCGGCATTGGTGCTATTGATTATTCAACTTGCGAATCTAACTAACCTGCTGCAGCACGAAATTAAGCCCATTCTGCACTCAACGACCGATACAGTCAATACGCTGAAAGGCACTGTCCGGTTCTTAAGTGATAACGTTAGTGAACCAGTGATCAAGCTCAACGAATCGCTGGCAAGCATTCGAAAATTTGTTGATATTTTTCACTTAAAAAGATAAAGAAAAGAGGAGTTTAATATGTCTGATAAAAGCAATTTTGGATCATTCTTGATGGGTTTCACCGTCGGCGCCCTTGCAGGCGCAATCGCATCCCTTTTGATGGCACCTCAATCTGGTGAAGAAACTCGCCAGGTTATTAAAGAGAAAGCCATCGAATTGAAGGAAAAAGGTTCCGAGACTTACGAAGAAACCAAACACAAGGCTGAAATAGCCTACAAAGATGCCCTTGCCAAAGCTGATGAACTGGCAAAAGTAACCAAGGAAAAAGCTGCCGAGTTGGGTCACAGCACCAAAGTAAAGGTCGAAAAGCTGGCTGATGAAGCTGCCGATGCGGCGGAAGAAGTTGCCAGCGAAGTTCAGGACTGAACTCTGGAAGGCAATAACTGATTGTTACAAAAAAACAGCCAGATGAATATCTGGCTGTTTTTTTACGTTTCCAACGAGACTAGCATGATTAAAACCCATCAGGTTATATCCCGATCCATGCACACCACCGTAACTTTTCCATCTTGACTTTAGAGAATGGGCGTGATAAACTATGCTTCGCTTTGGGGGCGTGGTGTAGTGGTTCAACATGCGGCCCTGTCAAGGCCGAGACCGCGGGTTCAAATCCCGTCGCTCCCGCCAATAAAAGAAACTGCCTTTCGGCAGTTTCTTTTCATTTATTTGATAATGCCAAATTCCCTGGCCCGATCCTCTAAGAGTTTCTGATTTTTAGCGAGATCCTTTGGATATGTCAGATAAAACCCGCTAAATAAAACGGCGCAGATGACCCACGGGAAAGGAATGGTCCAGAGCATGGCTGTGTGCAAATCAATCCGGTCGGCGATGATGCCAAAAATCAAAGCCACGATCGCAGCAAAACCACTTTCGATGAAAGTTGTCATGGCAAAAGCCGTCGAGCGCAGTTCTGGCGGAACCACCGCCGACATCATCGGCTCTTTAGAGCCCTTCCCAGGCCAGCTGATAAACAAGGCGGTCACAAAACACAGGATCGTTAGAGGCAGGATATCCCAATTATCTGTTCTCAAAAAGAGAAACAGGGTAAAAGGTATGCCAATAGTGACAGAGGTTTGCCCAATGATCGTCCTGCCATACCTGGGACTTTTCTTGTCAGCCCAATCGCCAAGAAAGCCACCGATCACATTGCTGATAGCCGTACCAACGATCATAGCCCCGAAGACCATTGGCGCCACTTGGGTGGATAGTCCCCGTTCTTCAACCAGCCATAAGATGAGAAATGCGCCCATTATTACCCACGGCATTGAACCAGCCAAGCCTTGCAAAATAGCGACTCGGATGGTTGGAATGGAGAGAACTTTTTTGATATCACTAATCTGCGCGATATATTTCTGAGAGTCCTCTAAGGTCAATTGACCTTTCATTTCTGGTTCAGCCTCTCCTCTCAGAGGTTCGTCTACAAAAAGAAGTATGACAATGCCGGAAAGAATACTGGCAATCCCCAAAATTACAAATCCATAACGCCAAGTCTCAGGTGTGGCAAGTCTTCCAAGTCCAACCGTGAAGATGATGATACCGAGTACCCCGACAGATTCCAATAGCCCGAGCATCCTGCCGCGGATCCTTGGCGCAAAGGTGTCAGCCATGATCGAGAAAGTAGCCGGCATCAAACAACCCAGCCCTATACCGGAGATCACCCGCACAGCTAGTAATTGACTGAAGTTTTGCGTCAGGCCAACCGCGATCGTCCACAGTCCCCAAAATCCGGTGCCCCAGAAAAGTACGGTCTTGCGAGAATGACGGTCGGCCAGGTATCCCCAGAAAGGCGAACTGAGGGATTGAAGCAGGCTGCGGATAAACGTGATCCATGAGAGGTTTCTAAAGCTCAAACCCCAAAGTTGTCTTAATACCGGGCTGAAAATTGACATTGCCTGTGCTTCGCCCTGATCCACGAAATATCCCAGCGACAGGGCGAATAAGGTCTTCCACTTTGCGCGTTTTACAACTGGCGTTTGAGCAACCTCGGTTTCTATGACATCCATATAATCCTCCTCAGATTTGATCCCCTAATTTTACACGTTACTTCGCAAAAAAACGGAATTTAGAGTTAAACTAAAGCATTAAAACCGTTCGGAGGAACAATGATCCAGGCTATTCACCCCACACCCACCCCAAAGGCCAATCCTGCTGCCATCATTCATGAGGGCGATGCCCGGTTCACAATCCTGGCAAACCGGCTGATTCGCATGGAATTTGACCCGCAGAAAAAGTTTGAGGATCACGCCAGCCAGGTGTTCTTGTATCGCGAGCAGGAGGTTCCCTCCTTCAATTCCTGGAGGCAGGATGGATGGCTTCACATTGAAACCGATCACCTCCATCTCCAATTCAAAGAAAAAGGACGCTTCCACTGGCGCGACTTGCACATTACGCTTAAACAGACTGGGCAAACCTGGCAATACAGCTACCCGGACCAAAGCAATCTGGGCGGTACCATCCGAACTTTAGATAGTGCTGACGGCCCCCTGAGCCTGCCAGACGGTTTGATTTCGCGCAGTGGATGGGCAGTGGCGGATGATAGCCAAAGCTTGATTTTTGATGAGAACGAGTGGCTCCAACCCAGAGAAACATCTCCAGAAAAGCGGGATCTTTACTTTTTTGGCTACGCGCAAGATTACCTGGCTACAATTACCGATTACCAGCGCGTTTCCGGCAAGCCCGCTCTTCTGCCGCGTTGGGCGCTCGGAAACTGGTGGAGCCGCTACTGGACATATTCAGACCAGGAACTGCTGGAGCTCATGGACACCTTCACGCAGCTTCACATTCCCCTCTCTGTCTGCATCGTCGACATGGATTGGCACATCACCAAAACCGGCAACTCCAGTTCAGGTTGGACTGGCTACACCTGGAACAGAGACCTCTTTCCTGAGCCAGAGCAGTTTATTGACGAACTCCATCAACGCGGTTTGAAAACCGCCCTGAACCTCCACCCCGCCGAAGGCGTCCATCCCCATGAAGAAGCATATTCCACCATGGCATCCGCGCTTGGGCAGGACCCTGCTGAAGGCAAACCTGTTCCTTTTGACATCGCCAATCGCTCCTTCACGGAAGTTTATTTCAAGGTTCTCCACCACCCACTGGAGGATCAAGGTGTTGATTTCTGGTGGATGGACTGGCAGCAGGGTACGCAATCAGCAACAGCCGGTTTGGATCCCTTATTCTGGCTCAACCACCTGCACTACTTTGACCTCGGCCGCAAAAAACAAAAACGTCCCTTTATCTTCTCCCGCTGGCCAGGCCTGGGCGGGCATCGCTACCCAATCGGCTTTTCGGGGGATACCATTGTCTCCTGGGAAAGCCTGGCATTTCAGCCGGAGATGACCGCGACAGCCGCAAATGTTGCCTACGGCTGGTGGAGCCACGACATCGGTGGTCACTGTGAGGGGATTGAAGATCCCGAGCTTTACACCCGTTGGGTCCAATTTGGCGTTTTCAGCCCAATTTTCAGGCTTCATTCCACCAACAACGCGTTCATCGACAGGCGACCCTGGGCTTTTGGTAAAGATGTTTTAGAGAATGCCCGCTTCGCGATGCAGCTACGACATGCATTGCTTCCATTGATCTACACCGCTAACGGGCTCAACGCCAGGCAGGGAGAGCCGTTGATCCTGCCAATGTATTATTCCTATCCAAATGAGGAAGCCGCTTATCAAGCCCCCAATCAATATACCTTCGCCCGTCAGCTGCTGGTCGCACCCATCACCCAGGCAGCAGATTCAAGTACCAAGCTAACGCGTCATTCAATCTGGCTTCCTGCCGGGCAATGGTTTGATTTCTTCACCGCTGAAGCTTATGAAGGTGGCCAATGGCTGACCCTTTACGCAGACCAAAGCCAGACCCCGGTCTTCGCTAAAGCTGGCGCGATCGTCCCATTGGATGCGGAAGCCCCTGCAAACGG
>DJGU01000039.1:891-2652 GCA_002432795.1 Anaerolineaceae bacterium UBA5838 | reverse complement strand
TTATCAGCTCTACGAAGATGACGGGGAAACCCAGTCCTATCTGGATGGTAATTTCGCCATAACCAACTTCTCGCAGAGCCTGAGCGGTGAAACACTCGCGCTGAAAAAATCCGGCGTGGAAGGAAAACCAGATTCAATTCAAGGTTTCCCGAAAGTCCGGGATTACGACTTTGAAGTTATCGGGGTCAGTCTCCCAGCAGAGATCAAGGTAAGTGGTTCTGGAATAGATATGGCTTTTGAAAGTACATACGATGAATCCCGCAAATCTTTGGTGATCAGTGTAGCTGATGTGCCGGCTGATCAGGAACTTTCAGTTCACCTCACCGGCATGCAATTGGAATCATTCCAATCCACCCCACTCTCCCGTCTTACAAGAATGATGCATTATTTCCGCGTTTCGACCCTGGCAAAAGGATTATTCATGCAGAAGCTGTCCTCGCTGCTCACCAATCCCGCCGCCATTTTTGAAATCGCAAACCATTTCACAAAATCGCAATTGCTGGCAATCTATGAATCTATCGTCCCAACAAGCGCTAACAAACCATTGGGTGATTCCGGTTCAGCTTTTGAGACGATAATGATTGAAATGCGAAAATTGCTGAAGTAGGCAGGCAGCTAAAATCATTATTCCTGAACCTGGTCGTCACCAGCTTCCACATCGATGACTTCTTCAGGCGGATGGAGCATGCTTTTTTCTGCCTGCTCATACATCACAGGTTGGTCCAGCATAGCCTCATTCAGGATTTTTCGCGGATAATTGCGCAATTCGTCTGTTGTCTGGACAACTTCACGAAACAGACCGTCCTTGCTCAATTTCCGCAGAAATGCCCCAAACTCTCCTCCAAATTTCTTGATCCGGTCCGGACCAAGAACAATGAAAGCGAGCGTGAGAATTAAAAGGATCTCAGACCAGCCGAGATTGAAGAATTCCATTTTCGTCCCTCTTAGGAAGGCTTGGTTTCGTCTGATTTATTTTCTTCATCAGACTCTTTCTTGCCGTTCAGACCTTCTTTAAATGCCTTGATGGCAGATCCCAACTCGCCACCGATCTTTGTGATGCGACCAACACCAAAAACCAGCAGCAAAACCGCCAGGATCAAGATCACTTCAGGCCAATGTAAGCTACCTAACATATCACTCTACCTCCGGGCTTCCAGCTTCTGTGGCACGCCTTGCTTTGTATGCCAATAGTGATAGCCCAATACTCAATAAATATAACCCAAATAACGGCAACATGAAAATTAGCATGTTTACAGGATCACCGGTCGGGGTAATCACTGCCGACAAAACTGCAATTGCGACCAACGCGACACGCCATCCCTTGGTCAAAAAAACGGGTTTAACGATCCCCACCCTGGTCAGAACAAACACCAACAGGGGCAGCTCAAAACTCATCGCGATCCAGAAAATCAAGTTGATCACAAACCCAAAGTAGGAACTCAACCGCAGGGTTGTGTTCACTTCCAGCAAATTGGTAAAAAATTTCATTGAGGCTGGAAGCATCACAAAAAATGCAAATCCGCCACCCGCCAGGAAGAGAATCGTTGCAAACGGGATAGCCACTAACAGACCCCGTTTTTCGCTCTTTTTAAGCCCCTTACCGATGAAAGAAAATAGTTGGAAGAATATCCACGGCAATGCAACGATTAGTCCAATTAGCAGCGCGACGCGCATGTAGACCGACACAGACTCTGTCACTTCTATCACCTGGAGATTCTCCACCCCGCCGATAGGTCGGGCAAAGAAATCGAGCACAGGTTT
>DJGU01000039.1:0-853 GCA_002432795.1 Anaerolineaceae bacterium UBA5838 | reverse complement strand
AAAAGGACTTTGCGTAAATCCTCCAGGTGTTGGCCAAGGGGCATCTTTTCGAATGAATTATCTTCCATGTTGGGATTATACATAACCAGGACTGCTTTTGCCTGACTTCAGGCTATACCGAAAAATTTTTTGAGGTCTTTGGTAATTTTGTCATCATCAACTTTGCTGTCAAGATCATAAATGATCATATCAGGATAGCGTTGGCTGAAAAAATCGCGCAGCGAAGGTCTGAAGCATATTACGGACAATTCGCACTTTCTTTCATCCACAATTTCCAGTGCTTTGGTCCAGCCTTTGCCCTGCTCCACTTCCAAAGGACCAATCTCGTCGCAAAAAAAGGCCTGGCATTCCTCGAGGTCAGTTAATTTCTGATCTACCCACTCGAAGGCTTCCGGATGAATTTGCCATTTTCCGAGCGTAAGTTTGCTGTCCTCTTTGCTGAGGGTCATCAAAATCCGTTCATCACCGCTCTCCAGCCATTGGACCTTGATGGCAGTTTTTTGGGTTCCTTCAAACACAGCCGGCGAAACAAATCCACCACACTCAATGCCTTCAGCCCGTAATTCTTGAACTAACTTTTGGCAGGTTTGGGTCTTTCCGCTGCCGCTCGACCCACATAAGCCAACGATCGCTGCTTTGGGTTTCATCCGGCTGTTTTTGCTAACTGTTGGCAAGTCTCCAACAGAAATGTTGCGGCTATAATCAGGCTGCTTTCATCAATGTCCATGCATGGATGGTGCAAAGGAAAGCGCTTTTCCGGATCTTCTTTTCCCGCCCCCACGAAAAACATTGCACCGGGTACCAACTGAAGGAATAGCGACATGTCCTCCGATCCCATTAGTTTGAATTTATT
>DJGU01000099.1:18092-26806 GCA_002432795.1 Anaerolineaceae bacterium UBA5838 | reverse complement strand
GCAATTTAAACTGAAAGCCTCCGAAGTTTCTCATTTTAGTTCCCTGAAAACAGCTCCCCAACGAAAGAATATTCAAAAAATATCGAAAAATGAGAAACTCAGATGTGTGCTGTCTCGCTGGTTTGTCAAACTAATAAAATATCGAGGGTGTTGAAAAAAGAGGAGATTAGGTGAAAATACCTGCTCATAAGCTGGAATTTCATCGAAAACAGGGGCAATCATGCCTCAGGGCTGTTCACAATTCACCTTATTTTGGTTCTTTTTATCTTCCTTTTGACCACTACCGACAATAAACCCTGGGTTAAGCGGCTGAAGCGGGTTGCGCCTTGAAGCCGACCCCCGTCAGGAGTTTGACCAATCGTTTAAAATTGAGTGCCATCGCGGTGAAGAAGGCCTGCACCGCAAACTTCACTTTGCCAGGATAGCGGCAACGTCCCAAGCCATGCCCTTGCTTGCCTTCGCCAAATTGAACGCAAAAAATGAGGCGCGATCAAGAAGAATGCTACAATTACAAAAGATCAGCCACAACTGGCTTCCAGGGTAAGAAGATAGGCAAAATCTATCAGAGATTGAATATAAGAATCCATAAGGAGTGCTTCAATGAACGAAGAGCAATTAAAGAGAGTGATCAAATTTCAAAAAGATGAAAAAACCGGTTATGTGATTTATGGCAAACTGGCCAGTCTGATCAAAGATCCCCACAATTCCAAGATTCTCCATGAAATGTCAGCCACTGAAATGCGCCATTATCAGTTTTGGAAAAAGATCAGTAAAACAGACGTAAAGCCGAATCAATTTAAAGTGTTTTTTTCAGTTTTGATGGCACGCGTTTTGGGAATAACTTTCACGATAAAACTGCTCGAAAAAGACGAGGCCGCAGGCGCTTCCGAATATGCGGAATTTGATTCGGTGGTGCCCGGAGCAGCTCAACTCGGAAAGGATGAGGAAGAACACGAAATTTCACTGGCCGGGATGATCCAGGAAGACTTCCTGTCTTACATGGGTTCCATCGTATTGGGTCTTAACGATGCATTGGTTGAACTGACCGGTACCCTGGCAGGGTTAACGCTTGCACTGCAGACTGGCAGACTGGTTGTGATCAGTGGTTTGGTAACCGGGATTGCAGCTTCTTTTTCCATGGCGGCTTCCGAATATCTTTCGGCTCAGGCAGATAACAATCCCAAGGCTGTGCGATCAGCGCTTTATACTGGTCTTGCCTACATAGTTACCGTAATTTTGCTGATCCTGCCTTATCTCTTAATACCACAGCATGATAAGGGTATCTACATTAGTCTTGGTGTGACTTTGATCATCGCAGTCTTGATCATCTTTGGCTTCAATTTTTACATATCTGTGGCAAAAGACTTGTCTTTCAAAAAGCGCTTCCTCGAGATGTTCGTGATCAGCATGGGTGTGGCAATGCTATCCTTTGGGGTTGGTTTGGTGGTGAGGGCGGCTTTTGGGGTTGATTTGTAGTTTCTTTAGTGATTCTGCTACGAACCAGCAATATCGCCACAAATCTTGAGCCAGTATCCAAAGGATGCCCGTCACCCTTGGAGAATTGATGGTTATTTTATTGAACTCAGGCGGCATAGATTGCCCAAAAATTGACAAAACCAGTTGACCTCACCTGGTTACCTAGTTTCATTTGACAATTCAAAATGCATATGCTAAAATCTGTGAACTTCGGTCCTTTAGAGGCTGAGATAACCCCTGCGGGTGTAGTTCAATTGGTAGAACGTCTCCTTGCCAAGGAGAAGGTCGTGAGTTCGAGCCTCATCGCCCGCTTTCTTCAAAGCTGATACCGCAAGCGATATCAGCTTTGTTTTTACGGCGACGTGGCCAAGTGGTAAGGCAAGAGTCTGCAAAACTCTCATCATGGGTTCAAATCCCATCGTCGCCTCTTTTTATTTAAATCCCATTTTTGGTGCTTAGTCAAATTAACCTGGTTATTTTATCTAAGGCTACCATCTGACAAGGCAGGAACCTGCAAAACTCTCATCATGGGTTTATCCTGAAACGGGCACTTCGCAAATCCCATCGTCGCCTCTTTTTATTCCTCTTTATCACCTATTTCAGCTTTTCTTAGCATCCCATTCTCTCCTATATATCCTCTTTCGCGTGATAGAATCAGCCCAACGCATAAGGTGAGGTGCCCATGAACAAGCTCTATTTTGGTGACAACCTGATCGTCCTGAGGGATCACATCCCCGACGAATCTGTCGACCTGATCTACCTGGATCCGCCCTTCAACAGCAACAAAAATTACAACATCCTCTTCAACAGCCCAAAGGGTCAGAAGTCCGAAGCGCAGATCACCGCCTTCGAAGATACCTGGCACTGGGGCGATGAAGCTGAGAGGGAGTACACCGAGATCCTGCACCAGCCTAACACCAACGTGGCTGAGATGATCCAGGCATTCCGCAGGTTCCTTGTAAACTCGGACATGATGGCCTACCTCACCATGATGACCATCCGCCTGCTCGAACTTCACCGTGTCCTCAAGCCTACTGGGAGTCTGTACTTGCACTGCGACCCCACCGCCAGCCATTACTTGAAAGTGCTGCTGGATATGGTGTTTGGAGCTGAGAATTTTCGGAATGAAATAATTTGGCAAAAAATTCGATACGCAAAGGCTCAAAGTCTCGCATTCCCAAAATTACACGATGTTATTTTTTTCTATTCAAAATCGAAAACTTTTGTGTTTAATCGACAATACCTTGAGCCTGATGAGAAGTATACAAAAAAATACTATTCTCAAGTCGAGCCCGACACTGGAAGGCGCTACCAATTAGCGTGTTTCTTTCAAGGTGGACAGGGTACCGCTAAATGGTTTGGTGATAGATTGCTTGAACCTCCTCCTGGTAAACACTGGATTTGGACCCAAGAAAAAATCACTGATGCTATGGAGAATGACCTTCTTGTTTTCACGGATCCAGATAAACCCCGCGTTAAGAAGTATCTGGAGGATCACAAAGGCGGAACCGTTGGAACAATTTGGACGGACATACCTCCACTAAACGCTGTTGCGCGAGAGCGAATGGGCTATCCCACCCAAAAACCGCTTGCCCTGCTCGAGCGCATCATCAATGCCTCCAGCAACCCCGGCGATGTTGTGCTGGACCCATTCTGCGGCTGCGGTACCGCCGTTGAAGCTGCCCAAAAGCTGGACCGCCAGTGGATCGGCATCGACATTACCAGCCTTGCCATCTCCCTGATCGAAAAGCGCCTGCGCGATAGCTTCCCCGGCATCCAGTTCGAAGTCATTGGCACGCCCAAAGACCTTGAAGGCGCGCGCGACCTTGCCTTGCGTGACAAATACCAGTTCCAGTGGTGGGCGTGCTCCCTCGTCAACGCCCAGCCTTACCAGGGCAAAAAGAAAGGCGCGGACTCCGGCATCGATGGCCTGATCTTTTTCCAGGATGAGCTCAACTCCGCCAAGAAGATCATCGTCTCAGTCAAAGGTGGTGAAGGCGTAAGCGTCTCCCAGATCCGCGATCTCAAAGGCACAGTCGACCGTGAGAAAGCGGCCATCGGTATCTTCGTCACCCTCGCCGAACCCACCCGCCCCATGCAGACCGAAGCCGTCAGCGCAGGCTATTACGATTCGCCTCTGGGCACCAGCTACCCCAAAATTCAGATCCTGACCATCGAAGGGCTGTTATCCGGTCAGCAAAATGCCGAATACCCCGATCTCGCCCGCGGCGGTCTGACCTTCAAAAAGTCAAAACCCACCGAAAAAGACCCCGGTCAGTTGGAGTTTGGGATGTAACATTCAACATTAAGGTTGATGAACGCGAAAATTTGTTTCCGCGTGATATTGGTATATAATCAGTGTATCTGGAAAAGGAGATGATATGGAAATCGTTAATGCTCTGGAATTAGAGCAGATGTTAAACACATCCACAAAGGTAAAAAAAGAAGTTCGGCTGCTTTATGATGATAAGAAAGCGTTGCAAGTTCTGAACAGTTTTGTCAGGCTAGCGAACGGAAAAATCGATAAATACCTCGCAGTTAAACTTATGTATTTGTTTGAGAGGGAAATGCTTTTACGGACCGGAACACCAAGCCTGTTTGGCCGACTTTGCTCTATTCCCTTTGGTCCTATTGTCAGCGAAATCAACACTGCTGTTGATTCCACAGACATTTCCGCATTACCAAGCCATGACAACTTATGGCAACAATATTTTTCTTTGAAACGTAATGAATTAACTTCTAAAGCCGAAAACCCAGGAAATGAGCTTCTTAGTGAATTCGAAGAAGAGCTGATCCTAGAACTATTTTCAAAATTCAAGAATTATAGTTTCGGACGATTAAAAAAATACACTCATTCCCTCCCGGAACACAAAGAAACCGATAGTTGTATAGATATAAGTTATTTTGATTTCTTTACCGAAAACGGATTTAGTAAAGAAGAAACAACAGAGTTATTGCAAGAGATCAGTTATCAAGTGCTATTTCATAACGCTGTACTGAAGAATGCCAAATAAGTACAACGTCGGTGACGTGTTCTACATAGATGAAGGACACGATCCGCACTATCACATAATTATTCTTGCATCGGTTAACTCAAAAGAACCGATGTATTTAATTGTTTACTTGAGTTCATCTAAAACTATGGTTGACAGTACAACCACCTTTAATAAAAACGAAGATACTTTTATTGATAGGTTTAGTTGGGTGAAATACCAGAGTGCTTACATTATTTCTGAGACGGATTTGGATGATGGGCGGATTATTCGCTATCAATGCAAAGCCAAGTCGTCAACGGTCGACAAGATTTCTGCAGATCTTCCAAAAGCGAAGCGTGCGCCAAATTATATCAGAGAAAGGTTTGCCGATTGGAAATCTGATCAGATGTTTTCAAGTATCTAACCCATTTTTTCCATCCCTGATTACCCCCTACATCATCATCGGATCATGCACCACCGGCTGCACCCCGATCTGGCACCCTACAGGTTTCGCCTTCCCATGTGTCATCACCCTCAAGCACACAAATGCACCTCCCAAAGGCCTCGGAACCATGCCCCGAACCATTTTACGAAACCCTTCAGCTATAAGAGATGAACCAGCACCGCCACAACGATGACCATCCCCAGGACCCGATGCGCCAGTGCCATCTTTTTGCGAATTTCTTTATCCTTTTGCTTGGTCAGCCCAAAACCCAGAACCGACTGCAATGTCAAGTCCAAACCGGCAATTAATCCCGCTATTGGAACTTCCTTATAATGCTTGTGATCGCGTCAGTGTCCTCACCGCGCGCGTCA
Source organism: Anaerolineaceae bacterium UBA5838 (assembly GCA_002432795.1). Taxonomy (GTDB): domain Bacteria; phylum Chloroflexota; class Anaerolineae; order Anaerolineales; family Anaerolineaceae; genus Mesolinea. The sequence continues at coordinate 21,539 of DJGU01000099.1, read as the reverse complement.
ATTGACCTTCAGGTCTCCCACCAGCCTGAATAATAAAGGCAGGGACAAAAAATTACGTACTAAAGCCGGATTGACAGGCGCAATCCGGCCTATCATTCGACCCACCGTGTATCACCAGTAATTGTAACCCCCGTGGTTTACCGTTAACCTTGGGCAGGTACAGTGACCTGCCCCGACCTCATGATCAGAATGCACAGGGGTAAGCCCTGTGGTTACCCAGCTCAGGTAAGGGGGGCTGCCCATACCACCGCATGAAAAAGGTAAAATTATGTCGTGAATCACAATCCTCCAATGCCCTACCGGCGAAACCTCCGTTTGCCTGAATTTGATTATTCGCAACCGGGTGCTTATTTTGTTACCATCGTCACCCAGGATCGTAGAATGGTGTTTGGGCATGTCGTCAATGGAGAAAAGGTGTTGAATGAGGTGGGTGAGATGGTAAAAGAGATTATTGACCAGATCCCTGAACATTATCTGGGGATCAACGTTGAGGTTTCAGTAATAATGCCGAATCATGTTCACCTCTTATTCCTCATAACCGACGTAGTGGCAGGCCCCCGTGCCTGCCAGTCAGACCAATCGACTAACGGGCAACCACAGGGGGTTGCCCCTACCGAAGAACGATTGTCTTTGCCAGAGGCCGACCCCCGTGCCTGCCATTCGGATCAACCGACCAACGGGCAACCACAGGGGGTTGCCCCTACCGAAGGACGATTGTCTTTGCCNNGAAATCGTCCATCGAATCAAATCTTTGACGACAAACCGTTACATGATAGGCGTTAGGGACAAAGGGTGGCCTCAATTTGAGAAGCGTTTCTGGCAGCGGAATTATTACGAACACATTATCAGAAATGAGCGGGATTACCTGGCAATCTATGATTACATCGTTGCCAATCCAATCTGTTGGGAAAACGATGAGGAATTTTCCGTGTCGTAGGTTAACTTTTACCTTGTGGTAGCCGTTTGCCTTTGCCTAAACGGTCAACCACAGGGGTCTGCCCTACTCTGGAATCAGATTATGTGGGCATAACCCCCGTGTCATTTCAAAACCCTTCAGCTATAAGCGATGAACAAGCACCGCCAGAACGATGACCATCCCCAGCACCCGATGCGCCAGTGCCATCTTTTTGCGAATTTCTTTATCCTTTTGCTTGGTCAGCCCAAAGCCCAGAACAGATTGCACTGCCAGAGCCAAACCTGCAATCAACCCCGCCACAGGGATTTCTCCAAAAAAAGAGTATTGCAAAATGAAATGGATTATGATCGCTCCAACTGCCACAAAACCCGCGTTTCGATGGGTCTTATTCACAAATTGGTAAACCTTTTTGAGCCAACCAGGCAAGGTTTTGCCATTCTTGCGCATCCGCTCAACCACTGCCTGCAAAATGGGACGGGAAACTAAAAGAATAATACTGAGCAAACCAATCGATCCAAAAACACCACCAAAATTTTCCATAGATCCTCCAATTAACAGTTAATTTGATAGATACCGGGTCAGATCAGCCAGATTCTCGCAAACCAGATCCGGTAGGTATTTTGCACTTTCCAGGTCCTCACGCCTGGTCTCACCGCTCAGCACCAGCACTGTTTTAACACCTGTGGTCTTCCCGAGGGCAATGTCCGTGTAAAGGCGGTCGCCGACCATCACCAAATCTTCAGGCTCAAGCCCCCACTCCTCCGCCAGGGCATCAACTATGCCCGGATTGGGCTTGCCGATCACCACGTCTGCTCTTCGCCCTGTGGAAGCTTCCACCAGGCGCATCATCGCGCCAATGTCGGGCACTAATCCTTCAGGTGTTGGGCAATTTACATCCGGATGGGTAGCGATATAAGGCAGACCCTGGCGCACAAAGCGGCAAAAAACGCTCAAGCGCTCGTAGGTCAGGCTGGTGTCGTAACCAATCACAACCAGGTCCGGGTCGCTGTCACTCAGCGCAATGCCGCCTGCGCTGAAGCTCTCCATCAGGCTCGACGTGCCCAACAGGAAGACCTTTTTTTTCGCGTGATACTTATTTAAATAGGCAATTGTGGCGTCACCCGCGGTAAAAACGCGCGCATCTTCCTCACTGACCCCAAAACCTCTCAGTTTGCGGATGTAATCCAGCTTGCTGCGCGAAGTGTTGTTCGTCAGAAAGCTGAAAGGCAATCCGCGTCGATTTAGGAGCTCAAGCAGTTCCAAGCCACCTGGCAAAAGCCTGTCACCCAGGAAGAAGGTCCCATCCATATCCAGCAGAAATGCTTTGGCTTCGCCTAAAAAATCTTGGTTAATGTTTAATGTTGACATTCACTCTGTCCCTACTAAAATCAAATAACACGAAAGGAAATACCATGAATACCATCTGTTATTCTATTCCAAATATGAGCTGCAATCACTGCGTGATGCACATTCAGAAGGCAATCCAACCCCTCGAAGGCGTCAAAAAGGTTGACGTGGACCTCGCGAGCAAATCGGTGACGGTAGAGTTTGACTCCCCGGCAACAGAGCTGCAACTGAGAGCTGTTTTGGCTGAAATCGGATATCCGGCAGCCTGATCACAACTTAAGCTTTCGGATAGCCTCGTTCGCCAATTCATCCGCCAGTTCGTTGTAGCGGTTGCCCGCATGCCCTTTCACCCATTTCCAGCTGATCTGGTGTTCTGCCATCACGCGATCAAGCTCCTGCCATAGATCCGCGTTCAGCAGGACGCCATCCTTGCGCCGCCATCCGCGCGCTTTCCAGCCCGGCAGCCACGCGGTAGCGGCATTAACCAGGTAGCTGGAATCGGTGAACAGATGTACGACTGAGGGTTGTTTGAGCGCTTTCAATGCCTCAAGCGCGGCAGTGATCTCCATGCGGTTGTTGGTGGTCTGCGGCTCCGCGCCGCTGATTTCTTTTTTATGCCCACGGTTGATCAGGATCGCCGCCCAGCCGCCTGGCCCGGGATTCCCCCAACAGGCGCCATCCGTGTAAATCTTCAAATCTGGTTTGTCGCTCAAGGCTGCCCCCCGGTATAATCATACAGGGTCTGTTTGAGCACATCAATGACATTGGGGAAGTATTCTGAATCCAGATCGTAAATTCTCTGGTAAGCGTCCTGCAATACGTAACGGTTGATCCCCCACGAAGCTGTTTCAGGTGCCAGCGTCAGGTGAACGCCCTCCTTCAGGGCGGACGCCCAGGCAGGGTGAAAAGCCGCGTAATCTGGGGCCACCAAAGCAGGATGCCCGGTGGCAGGCCACAGACCATTGAGGTCAACCAGCCTTACCTGCTGAGTGGGCTGCAGCAACCACCGCACGAAAAACCAGGCCGCTAGTTCGCTTCCAGCCTCTTCCGCGTTGATTGCCACGCTGATCGATTCAAGCGCGATCGAGCCTTTCCCGTCAGTTGTCGGGTAGGGAATGGTTTCCCAGTTGAGCACGGTCTGTTTTTCGGGCAGGTATTGTGTCTGCTGATTGAGTTCGCTCAGC
>DJGU01000099.1:14797-18037 GCA_002432795.1 Anaerolineaceae bacterium UBA5838 | reverse complement strand
ACCCAGGAGCTGTCATCAATAAAAGCCTGTTTTAGGGCCCGGAAAGAAGCGTCAAGAGCGCTGTCATCCAGCTGTAAAACCCGGTTTTCCACCGAATAGGTTCCGCCATAGGCAGCATACCAGCTTTGGGCAGACAGCACCGATTTTGAAAGCAGCAGACCGCCGGTGCCATTATTGATATAGATATTATCGTTCAGGTTTGCGGTCAAACCTGCCTGCATCTGGCTCACAAAATCATCCCAGCCGAGCGGCACCGCTTCCAAACCAAGCTCCTTCGCCCACTCAGTCCGATAGTAGATCAAACCCGCGTCAAATGCCAGCGGCAGCGAATAGCGCGCTGTGGCTTCATTCGGTTTGGGCGCAAAAGCCTCGAAGGGTGAACCCTGGCGATATGCATTCTGCGCTCCCCAGGTGGGATCATTAATGTAATCATCCAAATCAAGGTACACGATCTGATTTTGTGGATTCATCAAATCATATGTTTTAGCGATTAGGACATTTGCTTGCAGATCTCCTCGCAGCAATGCTTCTGCCATGGAATCATCGCTTTCAAAGTAATCGGCAACTGCCCGGATCCCCCAGGAATTGGTCAGGTTGAAATCATCGATAAGTTGATTGAACCGATTTTTATCCGTGAGATAAGGATACGCCACTCTCACTTCCTTGCCTCCAAGTGCCTTGAGATCCACCACCAGGGTAGGTTCGCTCGTCGGAACTGGCGTTGTGGTAGGAGGCAGCGGAGTAGCTGTGCGCGTCGGAGGAAGCGTCGGCTCGGGAGCCGTCGGCTGGCAGGAAGTAGCAATAACAAGCAAGCTCACTAAGAGCAACAAAAGCGGTTTAAATTTTCTCATCTTTTTTCCCATAAAAAACGGGAATGGATGGGAGTCGAACCCACGACGGCTCTCAACGACCCGACACTGATTTTGAAGACCAGGAAGCCCACCGGGACTTTACCATTCCCAATTAAAGAATAATTCAAAATGAACCAGCTTGCAACCCCCTCATATTACAGAAGGTGACAGTTATCATAGAAAAATGACAGCGTTACTGCCTGAAAAACATCCAAATGCTAAAAAATTATTAACAACCTATTATACCTTCTCCAAGACAGTGGCAAAACTTGCGTCTTTTAGTATAATAATTAGTTGGTGCATCAACTATATTATGTGCCTTTTTGAGGAAAAATGACGGATTATAACAACCGAACACCCAACTGGGTCAAGAACGCAGTTTTTTATCAAATCTTTCCCGACCGCTTTGCCTGGAGCTCGCGCGTAAACAAGCCAGGACTTTTTGAAAAATGGGACAGCCTCCCCACGATCCACGGCTTTAAAGGCGGGGATCTATTGGGAGTTTACGAGAAGCTGGATTACCTTGAAGACCTCGGCATCAACGCGATCTATTTCAACCCGATCTTCCAATCGGCTTCCAACCACAGATACCACACCCACGATTACTACCTGATAGATCCACTGTTGGGTGGCAACGAAGCTTTCAAGACCTTGCTGGATGAAGCGCACAAGCGCGGAATTCGCATCGTCCTGGATGGCGTCTTCAACCATGCCAGCAGAGGTTTCTTCCCGTTTAGCCACATCCTTGAAAGTGGTCAGGATTCGCCCTATATCGATTGGTTCAATGTTCACGGCTTCCCGTTGAATGCTTATCAGGGCAAGCCCAATTATGATTGCTGGTGGAACCTGCCTGCTCTGCCAAAACTAAACACCGTAAACCCGATCGTTCGGCGCTATATTATGGACGTTGCACGGTATTGGATCGATCAGGGCATCGACGGATGGCGCCTGGATGTTCCATTTGAGATTACAACTGAAGGTTTCTGGGAGGAATTCCGGGACGTAGTGAAGACTGCCAACCCGGACGCCTACATCGTCGGAGAAATTCCGACCGAAGCACAGAAATGGCTTAATTCAGGCGATAAATTTGATGCTGTCATGAATTACCAATTATCACACGCTGCTGTCAGCTTTTTTGGTGGTGATTCAGCCGATCGCAAACTTTCCGAGAGCATGATGGGCCTGGATAATCCTCAACCCCTGGACGTCCAGGAATTCGCGCATCGCACCAAGGAATTGCTCGAACTTTACCCAAAAGAGTTTTCCTATGCGCAATTTAACCTCCTCGACAGCCACGATATGCCCCGCTTCCTCAGCCTGATGAACGGCAATGTTGCTAAACTAAAGCTTGCCTACAACTTCCTGCTCACCTACCCCGGCGCGCCCAGCATTTATTACGGTGATGAAATCGGTCTCGATGGCGGCAGGGACCCCCTCTGCCGGAAGAGTTTCACATGGCGCGAAGAGGATTGGAATGTGGATCTTCGGAACGCCATCAAGGAAACTATCACCATCCGCCATGCCATCCCAGCTTTGCGGACAGGTTCCTATGAGCCCATCCATGCCCAGGACGGCCTGCTGGCATACTTACGCCGGGATGAACAGGACACTGTTCTGGTTATTCTGAATAATTCCGATGCGCCTGTGAAACTCAACCTTGCCACAGGCGATGCTTACGAAAACGGCACCGAGCTGCAGGATCAGCTCAGCGACAAACATGTCATCATTGAGCAGCAGCAGGTCAACAATCTCGCAGTCCCTGCCTTTGGGGCACTGATCCTGGCGTAAACGCCTCCAACTTGTTTTTGACTGACCCCAGCCTGGGGTCAGTTTATTTTAATATTCAGCCAAGGAAGGGAAAGATAGACGGCAATTTCTGGATCAGAACAGGGAGAAATTTGAGTGCCAGAACACCGCTCAATGCGCCGATCAGCCAACCAACCAAAATATCAGAGAAGTAGTGCAGGCGTAATGCCAGCCTGGAGTAACCCACCAGAATTGCCCAGGCAAGCAGCACAAGAAACCAAAGCGGGTTCTCAAACTGCAGCGCCATGAAGGCGATCATCATTGCGCGGGCAGCATGCCCGGAAGGGAAGGAGTGTGGATCAGTAACACGATAGATGCTGCCCCACTCGCCCTCAGGACGCGGTCGGCGCAGCAGGAATTTTACTACGAGCACGATCACCGCCAGGCTGGCCAACGCAAACGCCCACAGGATGGCGGTGGTGCGGACTGGTCCCCTTGTGAAAGCCCAAACCAGGGTCAGTCCAATCAGCCAGTACCAGGAATCGCAGCTGTGCCCTAAAAGTGCCGATAACTTATGCGCGAAACTGTCCTCTGTTTGCAAAACAAGGCGAGCCGAGATTTCTTCATCCACTTTCTGGATACG
>DJGU01000099.1:1246-14753 GCA_002432795.1 Anaerolineaceae bacterium UBA5838 | reverse complement strand
ATCATAATGAAAGCAACCAGCACCATCGCTGCAGCCATCCAAATCTGCTGTTTGTTGCGGCTGTCTTCCAGGCGAAATCCAGACTCACTTCGTCGAACCGCCAACAGAGGACCTGCCATGTAAGCAAAGAAAAATCCTGCCAGCAAGCCCCCAAGATGGCCCCAGTTATCCGTGTTGCTGCCAGGGGATATGCCAATGAATAAATTGAGCACTAACACAAAACCCAGATTCATCAGAATGCTCTGGCTTTGTTTGCCAAACACTTCGCGATTCTGCCATATGAAGACCCCCTCCGCGGCAAGCAATGCGAATATTGCGGTGGAAGCTCCAAGCGAATTAAAGTCGCTCAAAACGAATGAGAGCACGTTTCCCCCGAATGCTCCAATCACGTAAAGCAAAATGAAGCGACCTTTGCCGTAGAAGGGCTCAATCTGCCGGCCGAGGATACTCAGGGCATATACATTAAACATCAAATGGATCAAACTGGAATGCAACAGTGCTGGTGTGAACAAGCGCCAGAATTGCCCTGCCTGGATCAAAACATTGATCTTCCCCAGTAGCGCAAAAAGCAGATCGAAGCCATAAACCCGCTGCACGATCTGTTGGACAACATAAAAAAGTACCGTGATTGCCATGAGGGAGTAAGTCACCCACGGAAATCCCGGCCTGCGCCAGCTTTTTTTTAGTCGGTCAAGTCCGGACTGTAAATCTCCCGGGCGTGTTGAATTCGGCTGGAATTGAAATTCAGGACCAGCTTCTGGTTTGTTTTGTTCGCTCATAAATCTACCTTGCGTGGAGTTGTTCTTAAATGTTCAGCACGGATGATCGCCTGGATATCCTCGATCGTTTTGTCAAGGTGCTGGTCTGAGTTGACCACGAGGTAATCAAACCGATCCATCATTGCGTATTCCTGTGCCGCGGTTGTAAAACGCAGTTCCAGTTCTTCAGGGGTCTCACTGCGGCGCTCAAGCAAACGGTTCACCCATTCTTCCCGCGAACTGGCGGTCAGGAAAATCAGGATGGCACCGGGACAGATTTCGCGGATGGTCATCGCGCCTTGCACATCAAGCCGCATGATGACATCCTTCCCCGAGGCAAATGCTTCGCGAACCTGTGACTTTGGGATGCCTTTGTAGTCAGAATAAACTTTGGCGTGTTCCAAAAGTTCGTCCGCCTCAATCATTTTTTCGAATGTCTCCCGGGAGACAAAGAAGTAATCCCGACCATCCACTTCCTCCGGTCTGGGAGGGCGCGAATTCATCGTGATCACAAAATGAGTGTCGGGATTGGTTTTTCGCAGCAGACCAACCACGGCATCTTTACCAATCCCCGAAGGACCGGAAATAACGATCAATAGTGGATTGGTAGGCGGAGTTCCAAATTGCATAGCTGGTTAAGTCATCCCTTCTTGCTCTTAGTTCTAACCATTATAAATTAGAAAAGTGTTTCACATCAGGTTAGTACGACCCTTTGTTAGTACGCCCCTTGTTAGTAGGCCCCTCAAGTTTTTTACTCGCCGGGAACTAATCCAGCAAAACCATAAGTTGATCAAAACTTTTAACGCTTCGGATGACCTGGAGGAAATTGTTCAGACTGGCATAACGTGCGCGCAGGGCTTGCACAGCTGGCCCAACCGGATCTTCTCCCGAGGCTCCACCGCCGGGCGTGTCGTTATAAGAGCCGTGAAAAGCGAAATACGCCTGGTTAATTTTCCGCAGGCGGTAGCCGTTCTCCCAGAAGAAATTCCTCCTGGCTTCCATGTAGCTTTCCGCCTCATCCGTCTTCCCGCTCAGCAAGAGCGCATCCACCCGCACTCTTGTTTCCCGCATTTCCGAGCGGAAGTCAAAGGGGTTAAGCGTTTCCGCGCCTTCAGCCAGGACAGTCGTATAGACAGGCATTGGCTGATAATATCTTGGCGTCCTTTCAGGGTAGTAGGCAATGATAAGAGCAAGTCCGATCTCTTTTCCGGCCAGGGAAGCGGTGGTCTCGTTGATCGTCCGCATCTGGTCGTTCAAATAGTACCGGATCCCGAGCGGGAAAAAGGTCAGGTAGTTGTGAATCCATTCATGGGCAATCGTTTCCGTCAGCCAGTTGAGGTTAGTGGTGCGCACGACCATCGTGGGGTAAGCCCCAAGCCCGCCAACGGGCTCAATCAGGGCTGAGAGATCATAGTCTTGATAGATTCCAGTTTCAATTTCATCTTTATCGACCGCATCCAGTCCGGCATCAAGGCTGATGCTGAGCTCGTTCCTAATTTCCGTCCGGGGAGAGATGATCAGATTGAGCGGAAGATCAGAAACCTGGTAGAGCACCGGCGGCAGGATCTGACCCCCCAGACCAAACCCAGCCTTAGCCAGGGTAACTTCTGTCTGGTTCTGCAGCACGGCTTCAGCCAGTTTGGCAAGGCGGCTATGGTTTGCTTTCACCCGATCAAGCTCGGATTTGACCTCCTGGATCATTTTGTCACGGTTAAGAGAAGTATCGTTTTGAGCAGCGATCAGATCTTGCTCAAGCGTGATCACCTCCTCAGTTCCTGCCAGCCAGGTCCAGACGACATCAACTTGCTGTTCGTTATCCAGAAAACGCTCAAGCTTGAGTGAAGCGCTGACCGCTTTATTGAAAAGGGCATTAACTTCCCATTCAACAAAGTCAAACTCTATGCCACGCGTATACTTGCGCAGTCCATCCAGGGGATTGACTGACTCAACTGATGACCCCACCGCCAGCAATGCAATCACGACAATAACAACCAAAAGGCGCAGTCGCTTTGCCAGAGAATCCAAAAATGGTTCATCACGCATAACCTGATTCTAACACCAGCAACTTTCTTTATTCTGAGTTTACCAACCAGAGTATGATCAAATCAACCTTAGATGATATATTTCGCAAAATCTTCCAAATTGGGTAAAATACCCAACAGTCTGTTACACATTGAAGCAACTGTCAGAATAGTGAGTGTTTTTATGAATAATTCAACCAAGATCGTTTTAATCATTGCAGCCATTTTGGTTTTATGCGTGGTGTGTTTGTGTCTCTTGATTGTTGGTGGCGTTGTGATCTTTTCCAGCAATGTCATTTCAAACCCAATGCCCATAGAGCTGACACCCTTCAACCTGACCGAAGCCACGCCTATTCCATTCGTCGATCCGGGTACACAAATTCTCGATCCAACAGCTTCCGAGAAGGCTTCACAAACCCTGTATGAACTCAAACAGAATACAGTCCCGATCAATGACCCTATCGACCTGGCAGCCAGGTTAGGCGGGAAGCCCAATGTGCCGAACGTACTGATCGACACAGAAGCTCCCTATTCAGTCGGAGATCAAAAGAAGTTCTGGGTAACCAATACGGACACAAACGATAATTTCCAGGTCGATGCAACCCTGCGCTACGTTGGGGATAATATCTATTTCTGGATTGAGAACCGCGTGCGCTTTGATCAAGGCGATTTGAAGGAACTTGCTGACACTTTTGACAAGGAAATCATTCCGACCAACCGGGAGTTTTTTGGTCAGGAATGGAACCCTGGAGTGGACGGCGACCCAAGATTCTATGTTCTTTACGCTGGAAATTTAGGCTCAAACCTGGCAGGCTATTATTCTTCCGCCGATGAGCTCCACCCAGACGCGCATCCGTACTCGAACGCCCATGAGATGTTCCTGATCAGCTCAGACAATGTTGACCTTGGTGACAGCTACATTTACGGCACCATGGCTCACGAATTCCAGCACATGATCCATTGGTATCAGGATAAAAACGAGGAAACCTGGGTGAATGAAGGCTTTTCGATGCTGGCTGAGCATGTGAACGGTTATGACGCGGGTGGGTTCGACTGGTCCTACATGGACAACACTGACATGCAGCTCAACGACTGGGGCGGAGATATTGGCAATAACGGACCCCACTACGGCGCGAGTTATCTCTTTATGGTCTATTTCCTCGACCGTTTCGGCGAAGACGCAACCAAAGCCTTGGTGCGCCACGATGACAACGGATTTGTTGGCATTGAGAAAGTGATGAACGAACTCGCGATCACCAATCCCACCACGGGCAAACCTTACACAGGAGATGAATTTTTCGCTGACTGGGCTGTGGCAAATCTTCTGCAGGACACGGGCACTGAAGCCGGACGCTACGACTACCAAAGCTACAACCCCACCTCTGTGGATATGGAAAAATCTCTCCTGGATTGTCCTGTTACCGTGAATGGCAGTGTTTATCAATTTGGTGTGGATTACATCGAAATCGAGTGCGACAACCTGGAAAGCATCCAGATCAACGCTTCCGAAGCTGTCAACATCCTGCCCTTCACCTCTCCAAGCTCAGGTGAGTATTTCTTCTGGTCGAACCTTGGAGACGAGTCAAATGCATCCCTCTCGCAGACCTTTGATCTTAGCAGCGTCACTGACAAAGCCGCCCTGACCTTTAAGACCTGGTATGACCTCGAAGAGGATTATGACTATATTTACGTCAGCGCCAGTACAGATGGAATGAACTGGGAGATCCTCGATTCCGAGAACTGTACCACCGCTAACCCATCCGGCAACAGTTACGGCTGCGGCTGGAACGGCCAGAGTTCAGGCTGGATTGATGAAAAAGTTGACATATCCGATTTTGTTGGCAGCCAGGTGACCCTCCGCTTTGACTATGTGACCGATGCCGCGGTAAATGGCAAGGGTATGGCCATCGATGATCTTGCAATTGATGCCATCGGCTATACCTCGGACCTTGAAACTGATCTTGGCGGTTGGACCGCTGAAGGTTTCGTGCGTGTGCAGAATAAATTACCCCAAACGATGAACCTCAGCATCGTGACTTACACAATCGGCGGCATCACCGTAGACCACCATAGCTTCCAGGGCAGCATCACCATCCCGGGTTCTGAGTTGGGTGGAAGTAATGTGGAAAGAATCGTGCTGGTAATTTCAGGCACAACCCCCTTTACAAGAGAAAAAGCGAGTTACACTATTGAGATTGAGTAGCTGGCAAAAATCACAAAAAACAGAGGCTGAAAATTTTCAGCCTCCGTTTCGTTTAATCCTTAAGCTAAACGCTTCCGATCGCGTCTACCAATTCATCATAGACGGTGAAGTAAGGCAGGATACCAATCAGATCCATTGACTCACGCACGTTTTGGCACAAGCCAACCAGCATCAGGTTTCCTCTACCGAGCTTTTTGAGCTCCTTCTGGACGCGAATAATCGACCACCAACCAGCACTTGAAACAAAATCAATGTCACTCATGTCGATTATGATGGCTTTGTTTTTATCGATCAAATCTGTCAGAACCCGCTCAATTTCAGGAGCGACAGCGCTATCGATCCGACCAAGTCCCTTAACCACACAAGCGCGTTTATATTCAGTTACTTTAAAGTCCATAATCACCTCATTTTGACTAACCAACTCAGAGAAATAATTATAACATTATCCAACATAATCCCGGTTTGTTGTAGATGTTGAGTCATGTATAATAGGTGCCTATGCGTTACCACATCTGGACAGAAGGCTGTCAAATGAATGTTGCGGATTCGAGCCGCCTCTCAAGAGCGCTTGATTCTATCGGGCTGAGTGTTACTTCTGACGTAAATCAGGCGGATTTAATCATCCTGAATACCTGCGTGGTCCGTCAGAGTGCCGAAGATCGCGCGCTGGGTCGCCTTAACTCTCTCAAACCATTAAAACTCGCTAAACCAAACCTGATGATTGGCTTAATGGGCTGCCTGATCGGCGTTCACGGCAACCCCGCCCTGGAAAAGCGCTTTCCCTGGGTGGATATTTTTGCTGCACCGTCAGATCCCGAACCCTTTTTGCGGGCTCTCGAAGACCGGCTCCAACATGATAGTTCGGAAGCCTGGCGCAAACAAGTGGATGAAGTTCTGGATGATGAATTTGGTCTGAGACTTGAAGAAGCCCATGCGGTATCGGAAAATCTGCCGATCGTTCTCGGTTGTTCGCACGCCTGCGCCTATTGCGTTATTCCAGGCAAACGCGGCAAAGAACAAAGCCGCAACCCAAAGAAGATTCTGCAGGAAGCTAAAAGCCTTGTTGCTGGTGGCGCCAGGGAACTGGTCCTCCTGGGGCAGATCGTGGATCGTTTTGGGCTTGAATTGGAAGGTAGTTACCACCTGCCCCAATTACTTGCAGACCTTTCAGAAATTCCGGATTTACGCCGTTTGCGTTTCCTTACCTCCCACCCCAACTGGATGAGCGATGAGTTGATAGACGCGGTTGCAGTTCTGCCCAAAGTGATGCCTCACATTGAGGTGCCCATACAGGCAGGCGATGACGAAATCCTCAGGATGATGCGGAGAGGCTATACTAACAGCCAATATCGCGACCTGGTTGCGCGCATCCGTGAACGCATTCCTGGAGTTTCGATCGGCACTGACATCATCGTTGGTTTTCCAGGCGAAAGCGAAGTGGCTTTTATGAAAACTTACGACACCCTGGCTGAGCTCAAGCTGGATGTCGCTCATCTTGCGCGCTACTCTCCCCGACCCGGCACGTATTCGGCCCGTTTTCTTGCGGATGACGTTCCCGCCGAAGAGAAGATGCGCCGCTTTAGAGCCCTTGAGGACCTGCAAAAGGAAGTGGTAGGCAATCTCAACGCGGCATACCTCGATCAAAGCGTTCCAGTATTGTTTGAAGGCAAGCCCAAAAACCGCTGGCGCGGCAGAACCCCCACTAATCGGCTCGTATTCGTGGAAACTGATCAGGATTTATGGGGGCAGGAACTGGATGTGCGTATCCGCTGGACCGGACCATGGTCCTTGCTGGGAGAAATTCAAGATCAAGTTTAGCTCTAAAGTAGCTGGAAATTTCAGCTGAGCCTCCAGATCTGAAGCCCAAATCCTGCTAAAATCAATCGCTTCTGGAGATCAAAAAGATGCTCAAAAGCATCTTTTTCATTCTTCAGTTTTCTCCTCAAACTGGCACAAATCCCTTATCGGACAAATCTGGCACTTTGGCTTGCGAGCCTGGCAAATCTCACGGCCGAGATCAATCAGGTTTAGATGCAAGCTGCCAAAATCGGCAGGGTCCGCGATCTGTTCCATGTAAGTATGCGTCTTGGTAACGTCCAGCTCCTTGGGGCGCAAGCCAATGCGCCTGGTGACGCGATAGATATGCGTGTCCACCGGAAAGGCGGGTATTCCCAATGAAAATGTCATCACGATTGCAGCTGTTTTTGGGCCTACCCCGCGCAATTTGACCAGCCAGTCGCGGGCTTCTTCAGGATCTTCTCCCTTCAACCAATCCAGATCAATCTCACCGCGTTCCTGGGTGATTTCCCGCAAGGCGGTTTGGATATTAGGACCTTTTTGGTTTGCCAGACCGGCAATGCGGATCACGTACTGCAGTTCCGCCGGGTCGGCATCCCGCACGGCTTCCCAGCTTGGGTAGCGCTCTTTCAAAGCCTCGAAGGCTTTGTCGCGGTTGATATCGTTCGTGTTTTGTGAAAGGATCGTGCAGACCAATTCATCGACAGCAGGCAATTCAACATGCCAGGTTGGCGTCCCAAATCTTTTGCGCAACCGTTCTTGCACCTGCGCCATGCGTTCGCGGTGTTCCTGGATTTGATCCATGCCCACTTACCAGGTTATCGTAATCTCGATCGGTCTCACGAGCCGGATTTCACCAATTTCAAGTCCTGCCCAGTTTTTCAGCAGCGGGGCATTGAAGTTGCGGAAAGTTTCGCTTGCCATTTCTGTCTCAAAACCCAGTGCTTTCAACAAGTTAACCATCAGAACATAGCTTGCCCTGCGGTTCGGATCGCCATCACTGAATTTAAATGCCACACCAATTCCAGGTGAGCCTTTACCGCAGGCTCCGGGCATCAGGCTGACCATCTGGTAACCTTCCGCCCCACCTTTGAAGGCGGCTTTTCCTTGCATCAAGCTCATCAAAACGCTGTCAAGCGCTCCGGGTCCTGCCACCATTTCCGGATTAGCCATCATGGCATGAGTAATCTTCTTGCAGGCAGTCGCGCGTACTTCTCCCAATCCATCAGGATCAGCCAGACGTGCCATCGCCAGGGCAAAGTTATACAGTGGCATGGCAAAAACCGGGGCACTGCAGCCATCAATTCCGACTGGCATGTCTTCCGGATCCATCCCGCACATCTCAGCCACAGTCTTGAGAATACGCTGCTGCAGGGAGTTATCCATGGATAAATAGCTTTGCTTGGAGTAGTCATGCAAAAGCGCCTGCGCGAGCATGCCGCTGTGTTTTCCTGAACAGTTGTGCCGGTAGGGAGTTGGCTCCTCACCGCGTTCGCGCATGGCGAGGGCAGTGGCTTTGTCTAACGGCCAGTGCACGCCGCATTGAAGATCTGATTCCTGCAGACCGACTTTGGCGTGGATCGAGCGCAAAACGCGCACATGCTCATCGGTCCCGTGATGAGAGGCGCACATTATGGCAAGTTCTTCTTCGGTCAAATTGAAATGTTCCGGACCGCCATCTTCCACAAACGGCAGCACCTGAAGAGGTTTCATGGAGCTGCGCGGGAAGGTAACCAGCTTTGGGTCGCCAAGTGAGGTCAGCAGGTGACCTTCCGAATCGACCACAGCCATAGCCCCAAAATGGACGGATTCCACGATGCCGCCTCTTGTCAGTTCAATCACCGCTTCATAACCTGCCAGGGTTTCTGCCATGCACAATCCTCTCTATGTCTGATTCAATTCATAATAGGTTGTCAAACCCCATCTGAGACGGTTGAAGAACAATTCGCCTTCAGCAGGTGAATATTCAACGCGCTTCAAAACGCGCGGGATTAATTCCAGGTATGTATCAAGATCAGCATCTTTCTCACGCAACCTGGCAATCGAATTCTCAATAAAAGTCATCAGTTTTCCCATCTCCCGTACCTGGTCCTGAGTGACCAGACCAGCACGCGAAGACACAATCTGATAGCCTTTATAAGCCCGGGAAGCCAGCAGTTTCATGTCTGCAGCCCAGGCAGCCGGGTCGCAGTGTGCCAAAAATGGAGGTTGGTTGACCATCACACTGTCCCCCACAAATATCACTTTTTCCTGCGGTAAAATCGCCCAAATTCCAGCCACGTTCGAGCCTGGATGATGCTCCAGCAAGACTTCGGCACCTCCAAAGAATAGATTCATATTCTGGTCAAAACTGATTTCTGGTGAATAAGGACGGGAGGGTGAACCGTTCTGTTCGTGGCCATCGCCAGTGGCAAGCAGTTCCTCCTGTAATTTAACCGCCTGCTGGCGCGGTCTTGCGGGCAGCAGATAGTCGGACTGAGAAACGATAATACAATCAAAGCCTTTGGCACTCAAAGTGCGGTCATATTGTGTGTCCAGTAAAACCAAAAAAATTGCATCCGATTTTGTGATTCGGTTACCCCAGGCTTTGTAGTCATCTGTACGGTAAGGGGAATCGATTAGGATCGTGCCCTCTGTTGTTTGGATAATGCCTGTATAAAGGCCGAGTGCGTTTTGCTGAATCGCAACATTTGGTGTTAATTCCTGCATGGGGACTCCTTTTCTTACCTCCGCCCATTATAGCCAAATTCGCGCTTAATCGCCAATTGATGAGGCTTTACTGCTTACATTTGGGAATTTCAGACTTGCCAAGCACCTTTGCGTTGAGTTCAAATCCAAAATAAGGCGACGGGTCGAGCGTATTAGCAATGTCGAGCTCGTTTAGGTAATTGCCTGCGCCGTCATCTTTAACGATCGAAAAATGCAGGTGCACACCCACCGGTCGGGCTGGGTCCCCTGAGTAATCACCCTGAAAGCCCAATAGATCCCCGGCAAAAACCGGTTTTTCGTAGGTCCCCGGCGGGAAAGCGCTGTCGATAAAAGAATTTCCTTGAGCGTCTGCCAGGTGAGTCATGTAAAGCCAGATTTGCCGGCTTGGGTCAAGAGGGTCCCGCGGAATGCGAATGATGAGGCTTGATCGCCAACCATCTTCACGCGTCAAGAAACCGTCGTATGGTGCGTATACAGGCGTTTTGCCTGCTTCGGTTCCGGCAAAGAGGTCAATTCCCTGGTGCTGGTGGAAGGGTTTGAAGGAATCATCCCACAGATAGCCGACAAATCCTCTGCTCGGAAGCAAAAAGGGTGCGTCGCCGCATCTGGTCAGGGCTTCAACTTCGTAATCAGGGTGTTGCTCCGGATTTCGAATGAAATCGATAACCATCTTATTTCGCCCGCCGAGGTACGCTCTCCCCAGAAGGTATAAACCTGTCAGTCCAATCACGCCTGCGGCAAGGGCTATTATCAGGCAGGCACTCCGTGACACTTTATGAGCTTGGTCTACTGTGTTTTTTTCCATATCGGCTGATTATAATGTCGTTTTGGCAGCAGTTCTCGCATACCTTGAATCTCTCATTGATATCTGATTCCATTGTTCTTACAACATTAATGGAACTAATTGATCAGTCAAAACGTCTTGATCTTGATTAGAAGGATTGACGATTTAGCCGAAAAAGGAGTGAAAATGAACAAGAAACGCACTTTAGTCATTGTTTTGCTGCTGACCATGCTCTTCCCGGCAGTAGTAGGTATCAGTAAAGCCCAGGCGGCATACCCAAGCTTTACCATCAGCGAAGTTAAAAAAGACGAGTCAGTCACCATTCTGACCCAGGACATGCCCAAGAACCTGGATTGGAAAGTTCTGATGGGTGAATACAACACCCGCGGTGAAAAGGGTATTGAGGTCGCCACCTTTAATTCTGGTGCCGGCGGCTCGCTTTCAGCCACCTTCAACATTCCCGATGCGCTCAAAGGTCGGGCAATGATTTCGATTCGCATCGAAAGCCTGACTGGCGGCTATTACTATTACAACTGGTTCTGGAATGACCAGGCCAATGGCACCTGGCCGACCCCCGCACCAACTGCCACCCCTGCGCCGACCACAACTCCAGCCCCAACTGCCACCCCTGTCCCAACCAGCACACCCGTACCGGCTGTGAAGTATCCAACCTTCAATATCGTTGCCGTTGAAAAGGACAATACAGTTTCTGTGGTAGGAAAAGACTTACCTGCAGACACAGAATTCACCGTCCTTATGGGTCAGATGTGGACCATGGGCATTAAAGGCATCGAAGCTGGCACTTTCAACAGCGGTGAAGGCGGCGATATGGCAGCCACTTTCAACATTCCAGCTGAGCTGGCAGGTCTGATCCGAATTTCCATCCGCCTGCAAGCCACCTCTGGTGGTTGGTACGCCTACAACTGGTTCTGGAACAATACCACCCAGGAGTAGACCGAATAACTAAATCTTTTCAGGACCGGCAAAACCCGGTCCTGATTCCTTAATTTCATGCAACAATGTGATATGATATTGCGTGATTATGAACAATAAAATTACCATTATCGAAGGACCGACCCCTGTGTTCGAAAGACTTTCAGGTGACCCTGATCGCAGCGAAGAACTGAATTGGGCAATCGGAATATTAGAAGGCCCGTTCCTTTACGACACCTTCCTGACTACTCTGCGCACGTTCGACAGCAACAAGCTGTTGGAGCGCTGCAAGACGACCTGGGAAGCACGGCAGACCATGTTCCTTGAGTACAAAGATGAAATTGGTCTCCGCAAAGAAGACCCCATCATTGCCGCGCGGGCACTCACCGTGGAAGAAGGCGACATGCTGCTCTTGTGGGTCAGGCGCGAGCTTGATAGCGAGCATGCCAGCGATTTCGTCGATTTCAACGACCTGGAAGATTAGGCGGACTGTTTTCCACATTAAGCAAAAAACCACCAAAAAGGTGGTTTTTTTATGCCCCAGGAGGGAATCGAACCCCCAGTCTAGGCGTTAGGAGTGCCTCGCTCTATCCATTGAGCCACTGGGGCGCGCAGGAATTATATCACCGCTAAGGCAGATAGTCCCAGGGGTTAACTGGCATTCCGCCATAACGAATTTCAAAATGCAGGTGGGCGCCGGTTGAATTGCCGGTCGAGCCCGCTGTGCCTATGACGCTTCCCTGGAAGACATTATCACCACAATTGACACTGATGAACTCCAGGTGCTCATACCATGTGGAGAAACCATTGCCATGATCGATCATGACAAAGTTACCATAGCCTCCGTCGAGCCAGCCGGCATAAACAACCGTGCCGCTATCGGCGGCGAATAATGCTGAGCCAATTCCAGCACCAATGTCGATGCCGTTATGCCCCGGGCCATATTGGTTGCCTGAGATCGTATGTACCGCGGAAGGCCAGATAAAGTAACCGTTTCCAATCAGCCCCACCCCGGAGAGCGAACAAGCACCAGGTCCGGAAAAACCGCTGATAAGATTACCGCGTTCGTCGGTTGTGACTCCCGGAAACGTGATATTGACCAACTCCCGGTTTCCTCCCGGCACCATTACCACTGTGCCTGGGTTAATCTCCGGATTGGCAAGGTCCAGTTCGTTGCCTATGAAAAGCAAAATGTCCTTAATGTCGGCACCATAACGCGAAGCGACTGAGCTCAGGTTGTCACGGCTGCGCCAGGTGTGAAGAATTCCGTTTGTCGGTGGAATTGTGAGGTTTTGCCCGGGCAAAAGATTATCCGATTTATCTTGCAGAATGTCAAAGTTTGCGTAGAGCACAGATTCGACGCTCAGACCAAACTTTTCAGCAATGCCCCAAACAGAATCACCGCTTTGTACGGTGTAAGTAATTGGAGAAGAGCGGTACTCACTGGAATTTTCGGTGTTGGGATCCGAATCGCGCACCAGACCTGTTGCGCCTTCAGTTGGCAAAAAGTCTGGCAATGGCACCTCCAAAACTGCCGGATTGTCGGCAGGTAAGGAGCCAACTTCAACGCCTTTCTGGTAATTTCCCATCGATCTTGCGATTTCAGGTTGCCAGAACAGGAATGAAATTAAACCAGCACAAACTGCTGCAGCCAAAATCCAGCCAATTGCCCCCAATAAGCGCCCGGATGAAGATGGCGCCTTTGTATTTTCTTTTTGTTTCATGAACTTTCTCTCAAATCTTGCCGCAAGACCTACATGTCTGCCAGGTTCTCCAGGAACTCCGCGTTCGTCTTAGTCTTTTCCATTTTTTGCAGGATCGCTTCTGTGGCGACCGCGGTATCCATCCCAGCCCCTTGGGGAGGATTGGAAACCATCTGCAGGTACATTCTACGCATCAACCAAACTCTTTGCAAGGTTTCAGGGCTCATCAACAGGTCTTCTCGCCGTGTAGAAGATTTTTCAATGTCGATTGCGGGGAAAATCCGGCGCTCTTGCAAACGGCGGGAAAGGATCATTTCCATGTTGCCGGTACCTTTGAACTCTTCATAGACCACATCATCCAGCCTCGAGCCTGTGTCCACCAGGGCAGTCGCAACTATTGTCAGGCTGCCGCCATCTTCAAGGTTGCGTGCCGCGCCAAAGAAGCGCTTGGGAGGATAGAGCGCGGAGGGATCCATACCGCCCGAGAGCGTGCGCCCGGAGGGATTAACCACCATGTTGTAGGCACGCGCCAGACGCGTAAGGGAATCCATAAGAATGACCACATCCAGTCCAATTTCAACCAGGCGTTTTGCACGGTC
>DJGU01000099.1:0-1230 GCA_002432795.1 Anaerolineaceae bacterium UBA5838 | reverse complement strand
TCAGGGCGCTCACCGATCAGCGACATAATTTGACGCACTTCCGGATTATTGGCGCTGATGGCGTTTGCGATATCCTTGAGGATCGTGGTCTTGCCTGCTTTTGGCGGGGAAACAATCATGGCTCGCTGACCGCCACCAATCGGAGCCACCAGGTTCATCATGCGGGTGGCAAGGTTGAGTGGGTCATATTCCAGATTTAGTAGTTTGTTGGGGAAAATGGGGGTCAGATTTTCAAATTTTGGTCGTTTACGGGCCTCATCAGGGGTCAATCCGTTGATTGATTCCACTTTGAGCAATCCGTGATGGCGTTCAGATTCCCGCGGCGGTCTGACGTGCCCTATAACAAGATCACCCGATCGCAATTCATAGCGGCGCAACTGTGCCTGGGAGACGTAGACATCTTCCGAACCGATGCGGTAGTTGCCGCGCAGGAATCCGATCCCTTCATTCATGATCTCCAGCACGCCGCCGCGCATCTCAAGACCTTCCGCTTCCGCAAGTGACTGGGCAATCTTTATGATCAGCCCTTCACGCTTTAGCCTGTTTAAATTTGGGATTTCCAGATCTTTGGCAATCTTTGAGAGTTGTTTTACTGTTTTCTTTTCGAGTTCAAATATATCCATGTCTCACTCACCACGTTTTTCCATCATTTCCACCCTCTCACAGGACTTGTACAAAACTTCAAGCAGTGATAATTCTTACAGACTAAAGTAGCACAATTTCCATTTTATTATCAAGGATAGCTTTAGAGGGATGCAGAGTTGTTAAATCGAGAATATCAATTATGTGTAGATTATAACAGTTTAATCGGATTGTGCAAGCCAAAACTCTACTGAGTTTCTAATAATCCCTTACTCTGAATTTATTAATATGATTGAACAAATCTCGCATGCTATAATTCGAATACCAAGGGAAAGTGAGTAGGATTGCGATGGCGCGGAGCACATCAACAAGTAAAACGAAAAAAGCATCTGGCAGCAAAAAGAAACCTGGTACCACCAGAACGCCAAGCCGTACCAGAAAGACCACCTCACAAACAACTCGTTCACGAACCGCTGGAACGGCTAAAACTTCAACTCCGCGCAAGAAACCCACCATACCAGCCCCCATTCCAGCACCTCTTTCACCTGAACGTAAAGTCGATATCGCCGGGATTGTTTTACTTGTGATTGGATTGCTGACTCTCCTGAGCCTGATGACTTCCCTCTCTGGCGGGCTTACCCAGGCATG
>DJGU01000017.1 GCA_002432795.1 Anaerolineaceae bacterium UBA5838 | reverse complement strand
GACTTCTAATAGCAGGTCTGAGCCTCTTTTGCGAAAAATCTTAACGGCAGAAGAGCAAGATCCTTCGTTCCTCAGGATGACAGACCCACCCATCCTGCCATCCTGAGCCGATGTCCTGTCATTCTGAGCCTCTTTTGCGAAGAATCTTCAAGGTAGAAGATCAATATCCTTCACTTCGATCAAAATTACAATGGATTCCCCAGTAAGACTATCGGAGTGAGCAACAAAGGCTCATCACACAGCTTCTCAAGTACCTCGTCCGACCTACGAACAAAATTATTTCCCTGTGTCATCGCGAGGGAGCGTTAGCGACCGTGGCGATCTCGCTTTGGTCTTCAGTTGTGAGAGGTTGAAATGTGCAACCAAAAAGTTCTTCTCATCCTGAGCCATTTTTTTGACTAGAATCTTAAGGCAAACAGGCTAAGATCTTTCGTTCCTCAGGATAACAAAACTGCCGGCGCTTTAACATTTCCAACAGACATCACCTTGCGCATTACACATCCTCCTCCGGGGTTACTTTGTTTCCTTCCAATCGACTTTCAAACTCGAATCCATGGCCGATTTTCCATACTTTTTATAAATGACTATAATCTACCCATGCGCAGAAACACTTCAATAATCCGTTGGGCTGCCCTGGGGCTGATCCTCATGGCAAGCTTCCTGCTGATCCTGCAGCTCGTGCGCTATGGCCGCATCCGCGCGACATTTCCCACCGGGCTGACGGTCGCCAACATCCCCATCGGAGGGCTCACCTTCGAGACCGCCTCCGAACGCCTCGTGCAGGCCTACATGTCCCCCATCGAACTGCAATACCAGTCCAGCCGCATCCAGGTGCGCCCTGCCACCATCGGCTTTGAGCTGCAAGTCAACAACATGCTCGCCGCGGCGGATAAGCAGCGTACCGGCGAACCCTTTTGGACCGGTTTCTGGAAATATATCTGGAACCAGCCCATCACAAGCCTGGACATCCCCCTGCAAGCCAAATTCGACGAAGCCCGCATACGCAACTATCTCGAAACGGAGATCTCCATCCGTTACGACCAGCCATCCACGCCCCCCATGCCGATCCCTGGCGAAAGCGGTTTCTCCACTGGCCTTGCCGGCACCGAGCTCGACTACGATACCTCCGTTGACCGCATCATCAACGCGCTTTCTTCCAGCTCGCGTCGCACCGCCAGGCTGGAAGTGCTGCGTACCAACCCAGCCAAACCCTCCTTTGAGATCCTGCAATACATGCTCACCGACATCGTCGACCAATCTGCCTTCGACGGCGTGGTGGAGCTCTACTTCAAAGACCTGCAGAGCGGCTTCGTGCTCCACTTCGCCCACAGCAAGGTCGGCGACATGGACTACCCCGTCAACATCGCCTACTCCGCCTGGAGCACGATCAAAATCCCGACCCTGATCACGCTCTTCAAAAACCTCGAAGCCCCTTATGACCCCGAAATCCTGGCAGAGATCGAAGCGATGGTGGAGATGTCGAGCAATGAATCGACCGACTCGGTGGCGAAGAAGGTCATCGAGCCCAATCTCGCCCCCCTGCGCATCACAGATGACGCCCAATTGCTCGGGCTTGAGAACACTTTCTGGGGCGGTTTCTTTGGGCTTGGCTCGCCGCTCCTCAAGGAGTTTTCCACCCCCGCCAACCAGCGCACCGACTACGACACCGACCCTGACCGCTACGGTCAGACCACCCCGCTGGACATGGGCTTGCTGCTCGAAGACATCTACTATTGCGCCGAGAGCTACGGCGGCTCGATCCCGGTTGCCTTTGAGGGAGCTATCACCCAGGCAGAATGCCAGATGATGGTCACCTACCTCTCGCGCAACAAAATTGGCGTGCTATTTGAAGCCGGCGTGCCCTCCGGAACGCAGGTGGCGCACAAACACGGCTGGGCAAACGAAGTGCAAGATGGCTATGTACATACCATGGCGGACGCTGGCATCATCTACACCCCTGGCGGAAATTACGTCCTTTCGGTGTTCATTCACCACCCCGTGCAGGTGATCTTCGACCGGGCAAACCTGCTGTTCGCCAACATTTCCGGCGCGATTTATAACTACTACAATCTGGACTAACTGCCGGCGCGCAAATCCGTGCGCATGCGGTATAATTTTGTCGCTCGCCCCCGTAGCTCAATGGATAGAGTACCTGACTTCGAATCAGTCGGTTGGGAGTTCGAATCTCTCCGGGGGCACTTTTTATTCCGTCATCGCGAACCTTTTTTGTGAAGCAATCTCCGACTGAATTTTCAAAAACTGACTTCGAATCCCCCATGTGGGGACTATGTCAGTCGGTTGGGAGTTCGAATCTCTCCGGGGGCACTTTTTGTTCCGTCATCGCGAGCGTAGCGCGGCGATCTCATATCAACTTCACAACCATAATCAAACATATCTTTCATACCTTTGACAACTTGCGCAGCACACCCGTCAGGGTTCCTATGAGGAGACTGTGTCAGATGGTTGGGAGTTCGAATCCCCACAAGGGGGACCTTGTCTCTCCGGGGGCATTAAATATCGCGGAAAATATGCCGCACTATCCCACATTTTGGGTGAGAAAGAGCCCAATTAAAATATGAGCTCTTTTGAGTAACAATCCTACAGTTGCTGGAAATTTGTTCATTTTTTTCTTGGTCTTGTTCAGTTCACCGCTGACATAAATAAATCTGAAAAGTTCATCCATTTTATCAGCAGCTTATTTCTGGATCGATGGCATCGCGTTGCTATATAAATTCAATGGTAGACGGTTAGCTTTGGCTATCAGATTCACCCTATATTTTCTCAATCAGTTGAACTATCATAAGAACTGTTACATTTTTTTGGAGCCAAGTCATTGGTATCGGGTATTGGAAGAAAGTCTTACCGGTGAAATAATTTATTTTTAAAGGAAAATAGAAAAAATGAAGACTTCTCTTGATCTTGTGCCGCTCGGAAAGACGGACATTATGATTACAACCGTGGGTGTGGGTACTTGGGCATGGGGCGACAGGCTCATTTGGGGGTATGGTGGCAATACCTATAACGACGCTGATATTCGAGAGGCTTTTGATGTCAGTCTGGAAAATGGCACAAACTGGTTTGATACTGCTGAAGTATATGGTATGGGCAAATCAGAACAATTTTTAGGAAAATTTTTACCCTCAGCATCAAAAGAAGTGCTGGTTGCAACGAAATTTTTCCCATTCCCATGGCGCATGAGCAAGCAGGCTATGCTTCGTAGTCTTAACAAAAGCTTGAAGCGCTTGCAACTCAGCCATGTTGACCTATATCAAATCCACACACCTTTTGGGCGCTGGAGCAAACCAGAATATGTTTCTACACTCGCCGAGGCGGTAAACGCAGGTTTGACTCGGGCTGTGGGCGTCTCTAACTTCAACACAGAAAAAACCAAACTGGCAAACGAAACGCTTTTAGCAGCAGGAGTACCCCTTGCTTCAAATCAAGTCGAATACAGTCTTTTTAACCGACGGATAGAGAAAAATGGTCTGCTTGATTACTGCCATGAAAATGACATCACAGTAATTGCTTACAGTCCGCTCGCAAAAGGAATGGCAACCGGCAAATATGACCCTGAGAACCCACCGCCGGGTGCGCGTAAACGGATCTACCCACCCGAAAAATTGCAGCAGTTTCAACCTTTGATTACCCTCCTAAAGGAGATTAGCGCTGTGCACGGCAAAACACCCGCCCAAGTTGCCTTAAACTGGACGATATGCAAAGGTACTGTTCCAATCCCTGGCGCAAAAAACGCGAAACAAGCCGCCGAAAACCTTGGAGCGATGGGATGGCGGCTGAGCCCGGAAGAAGTGGTTGCCCTCGACGAGGCCAGCAATCTGCTTGAATGATGGGCTTGAAATCAGGGGTAATTTTGAATGGGTAAGGTTTGCCTACTTTGATTTTTCGATTGTTTCAGACTTAGGCTCTGAGCTAGCAAATCTATTGAAACGTATTTTCCTCAAAATATCATCAGGATTGGCGTTCGAAATCGATCCAATTTGCGGAAAATGTTTTACCCGGGATTGATCCTGGTGGTTTTTTATGATTTGACATTACCTCGTGTTGTAAATCCCAAAGCTATTTCGGGTAGACTCTACATACAAAACAATATTTTTTTGGAATTGAAGCAGCTTTATCTATTTGGATTATGGGTTGATGAAATCCAGCATTATTTCAGCAACCCGATTATGCTGTTCAGTCAAGCTTATTGAGGCAACAACATCCCCTTTTTGAGGACCATAATCGCCAAATTGAGCATGGCTTGCACCTTCTATGGCGATAAAGATTGTATCTCCTGGTAATAGAACCCTTTTGTCATCAAAGTTTTCAGTGTTTGGGAAATTGTTCGTGGTACCAAAGATAGAAATAGCTGAGATGGCATTATCGGATAAGTCGGAACTGTTGGGTGGAAAAGAATCCCAAAATGCGATCGCGTCAATTTTTGTCGGGTTGTTCTCTGCAAATATTGCTGCCGCTGCGCCCCCGAGTGAATGCCCAGCAAGGATCCATTCAGAAATTTGCGGATAATCGTTAATTACTGAATTAGCAGAACCTGGATTTAAAATCGCTAAATTCAAAGGCATCGGAACGATAATTACCAGGACACCTTCTTCTGCAATTCGATGCAAAATCGGTGCGTAGGCGCCTGGGTCCACCAATCCGCCCGGGTAGAAAATCAAACCCTTCTCCACCTCCTCAGCTGGTGAAAAGGTGATCCATTTGTTCTGTGTGACGGTTACGCTGTTTGTTGATTCAAGTGCGGATAATGCCACCATTCTTGCAGGGTATATTCCAGTTTTGGACCATACTACCATCCCTAAGACGCCCAAAACGATGAGCAAGAGTAAGCTAATTAATGAAATTTTTATGGCTTTTTTAATTTTCATACTTGCTCCTTTTTGATTCTGCAAAGGAAAAACTATATCTAAACCTTTACCAGTTAGGTAAAATCCGAGTAACCAATCGTCAGAGATAGTACCATAAAAGGGCCGATACTCCAATACCGTCGATACATGGTGCAACCATGGTGCAACATATTAAAAAATCCTTGATAGGGCGGACAAACAAGACATTCTAAACCGCTATAAGTGATAATTCTAAACAAAAACGTCCCCATATATTCGGTACAGTCAAAAACCTCGTGGCTCCGAATCCTTGCGCAGCACACCCGTCAGGGTGCCTATGAGGGGACTGTGTCAGTCGGTTGGGAGTTCGAATCTCTCCGGGGGCACTATACCACTTCCTACAAATAGATATTGCATAAATGGGTCTTTTCGTTAATTTAATCCAATAATGGGAACATTATTTTCCGCGCTCATCCTCATCTTAAGTAAAAAAGTTTCATTTGGGACTATTTCCAAACAGGCGTCAATTGCTTTTATCTCACTTTGAAAATCAGATATTTTCATGAAACCTATCGCCAAAGATAACAACGTATCATATCTGTCTTTCCAATAGGACTGACTGGATGGGTCTAGTTTTTCAAGAGCTTTAAAATACCACTTAATTGAGTTCTGATAATCTTTCTTTACTCGATGGTAATAGCCTAAATTAAAATTGATAACGAAATCCGATGGGCTCATTTCTAAAGCATAGAAATAACATTTGATGGCGTTATCAATATTTCCCATACCATGATGTATCCTCCCTGCTGTTTCCCATACATCAGGATCTTCAGGTGCAAGATCAATTGCTATCTTTATTTGTTCAAGAGCTTTGTCAAGCTTCTCGTTGTGTAGTAGAACATTAGCAAGATTTACTCGCGCAGCCACGAAATTTGGTATTGATTTAAGCAGCTCTTCATATTTTAATTCGGCCAAGCTTGGGTTATATGTTGAATCTCCAAAGGTGATTGTTCCTTGTTTATGAAGGTCAGTAAGATATGAATAATATTTATGTAAGTCAGCCATCTCCTCTGTGATGGATGGAATATATAGGTTTGCGTTTTTTAAGTTTAATAAAGCATCTAATTCTGAAATATCCCGAATCTGCACATACTCGTAATGCTCATATATCATAACTCCATACTTTAAGTAGGCTGTTGTTCTCGCTCTGTTTTGAATTGCATAATAGCTGCTGCAGTTAAATACTTTTTCCCCAAATTCTGTACAGCCGTATTCAGACGCTCGGCTGCCCAAGCCCGAATTAACCACTTTTATTTCAAGTTCGAGACCTTTGGCATAAAATTCAATAGCAGCAATCCAATCATTACGATTCTCTAATTTTGGGAAACTTGTATCCATAATTTTGTGCAGGTCAAATTTACTAACTTCACCACTGTAAATGGTTTTTCCCAAATATTCTTTATCATGATGATTGAATATTATATTTCTATGTGTAAAAATACTTATTTGTGGATTCGGTATTCTCACATCATTTTCTGAAATTATTATGAACATAGGAGGGAATATTTCATAAAGCCACCATGGCTTTATTTCTTTTAAATTAGTGTTAACCAATTTTTCAAATGTAATTGCTTCTGGTGGAGATGAGCTTTTCAGTTGATTGATAATTAGGACACATTTTGCGAGCATTTCAAATTCACAGTTCGTTAAACAAGGTAAATAACTGATGGACAAAGTCATTTTCAACCTCCAGGTTTTCGATTGGTAGAGGATCAAACTTATTGGGTTGACTATAAATTTTTATCCTAATTAGGACAATCGGTTAAATTTCAAACCACCTTAACCTTAGGCGAAAATTTACCATAACTCCCAAAGTCGGATAGTGCTATCTTGACCGCACGAGGCTAAATGGTCGCCATCTACTGATATGGCAATGTGCGATATGATTCCATCATGACCTTGAAGAATATCTACCAAATTACCAGTTTTTGCATGATGAATCCTTATAGTTGCATCGTCACCCCCGGAAAAAATGTATTTGCCATCTTTTGAGATAGCAAGACTTCTTACAGCATTATTGTGCCCCATAATGATCTTAGGAGGATCAGTTATCGTCTTGTCACTGAAGTCCCAAATTCTAACTGTTTGGTCCTCGCTACAAGAGACAATTTTCATTGATCCTGGTAAAAACCTCAACGATGTAATTAATCCAGAATGTCTGTGGCCTGAATCTTCTCGGCCTTTATCAATAGTTTTTCTTAGCATACCAGAAAGTGAATGGTCTAAATCTGTAGTGAAAACGGTTGTGGGACTATAAAAAAATTTGTATGGAGGACCTCCGAAATAATGATAGACCCGATCAGCAGCAAGATCACATATAAATATGGTTCTCTCAGAGGCTGCAGCTACAAACTTTCCATCGGGAGATGTATCTACCGCCGAACCACCACATAAGCCGACATAATTTTGAGATTCAGGGGATTGATCAAGTAACTCACCAGATAACTGATAGATTTGATTTGGTTGTGGAGGGGGGGTCCAAACTAAGATTGGTAAGGGATCCTGACCTATGAAAAAGATCTCACCTTTTGGCGATAGGGAAAGCTCAACTATTGGAATTTGCCATCCATATCGATGACGCAAACTTGTGTTATAAACCTCAAAAGATTTTCCAGATTTATACTCCCAATAGTAGATATAACCGCTGTTATCAGAAGACACAAAACCTTTTTGATTAGGTAATACTACTATGCTTGTTACAGCAGCCTGGTGACCTTTGAATACACGTATAAGCTGACCAGTTTCATAATTCCAAGAAAAAATATTAGAATCCTCACCACCTGAGAGTAGAAACCCCTCACCAAAAGCACAGCAATTCACTTGACCGGTATGACCGCTAAAGACCCGAACTTCCTTCTTTGTTTTGGACGATTCAGAATTGGTAAGCGCTTTGCTGCGTTTGATTAATGATTCCAAACCTTTACTTGGTTCAGTTTTGTTAAGCGGGATAATAGTTTTTTGATTTTTTTTCCTAAACATTTACTCTCCCCATTCATTTTGCTCATTAATAACTCCATATAATTGCTGTTCAATTCTCTTTATTCTTGATACAACTTGCGATGCCATTTTTCCAAGTAGATCCATCCCGTGATTTTCTGCTTCATCAACTTGCAGCTTCAGTTGATAAAGGTCAGAAACTAATAAATGATTAATTTCATAATCAATTGTTGTGATCCTGGCGTTTATTTTGGAAATCTTCATTTTGATTACTTCTATTTGTTTTCTTATACCATTTTGAGCACGATAATCTTCAGAATTTACTATTGAACTGAGGAGTTCTTGCAGTCTTAAGATATCTCCTAATGAATAGGCCTCATTAACCTCTTTCATTAACTCCTCTCGGAATGAACGCTCTTCTTCATTCCTTGAAAAGTCTGGATGGATCCGTCTAGCAATATCATGGTAGAGTTTTTTTAAATCGTCTGAAGGTTCAAAATTATCAGGAACATCTTCTTCTTTGGCAGCTTTTCCGCTTGCTTGGGATGATTCATAAGCACGTTGCTGGGCTTCCTTTGCACTTTGTTGATACCTTTTATTCTTTGGGTTCCTATTTGCTAAGATCTGCAAAAGTTGAGCGATTAAATCATCTAGTTCAGAAAGTTTTACACCTACAATTTTTAGATATCTTGCTTCAAAAGAAGTAAGGACAGAGTCTAGCGTCGACAACTCAAGTTCTTTGTTAACTAGTAGTCAGTCATAATGGACAAGATGGAATAATCCTTGCAACCAATGGGGCGAGGAGACATCCAAAATGCCAAAGAAACTGTACCATATAAACTTAAATGATGAAGAACAACAGACATTGTTCGAAATGACTCGAAAAGGCAAAATCAAAGCTCGCCAGATGAAACGGGCAATGATTTTACTGAAAGCAAACGAGGGTTTGTCAGATCCACAGATCATGGCGGCATTGAATGTAAGCCGACCTTGTGTTGAACGAATCCGCAAGCGGTTTGTGTTGGGTGGTTTGCAAAAAGCGTTGAATGAAGATCCTCGACCTGGGCAAAGACGGAAATTGGATGGTCGAGGCGAAGCTACCTTAATAGCAACAGCTTGCAGCCAGGTTCCAGAAGGGCATGAGCATTGGACTCTGCGTTTACTGGCAGGAAAGATGGTTGAACTGGAAGTGGTGGACTCGATCTCATATGAAACTATCCGCCGAACGTTAAAAAAAATGAGATAAAGCCCTGGCAGAAGGAAATGTGGTGTATTCCAGAAGCCAGTGCGGAATATGTGGCTTGCATGGAAGATGTTCTGGATCAATATGAACGGCCCTACGATAGCAGCTACCCCCAGGTTTGTTTTGATGAAGGGCAGAAGCAGTTGATTGAAGAAACTCGGAAGGGATATCCAGGCAAAGCAGGGTACAAAAGACGCTACGACTATGAGTACAAACGCAATGGTGTTCGCAACTTGAACCTGCTTTATGAACCTTTGTCTGGGAAACGATATGTAAGAATCACAGAACGACATACCATGGTTGATTTTGCACAATCTATGAAATGGCTGGTGGATGAGCTCTATCCGAATGCCATCCTGATCCGCGTTGTTATGGACAACCTCGGCACACATAAGCCAGCTTCGCTGTACGAAGCATTTCCGCCACAAGAAGCCCGCCGGATTCTCAAAAAGTTGGAATTTCATTACACCCCAAAACATGGCAGTTGGCTGGATATGGCAGAAATTGAGTTGAGCGCCTTCAGCAGAAGGTTGAAACAGCACATACCCGACGAAACCCTTCTCAAAACGGAGGTTCAAGCCATTGTGGAGGAGCGAAACAGCGTCCATTCGATTATTAAATGGCAATTCCGAACTGAAGACGCTCGCATCAAGTTGAAGCAGCTTTATCCATCTGTTTCAGCCTGACTGACTACTAGGAGATCTTCCAGCTTTAATAAATCAAACAACAATTTTTCATATTCGATTTGGTCTGAAGTCTTGATTTTAGATATATGACTCCACTGCAAAAAGGTATCTCAATTAGACAAAAACCGAAAACTTTAATAAAATCAAG
>DJGU01000132.1:18337-21257 GCA_002432795.1 Anaerolineaceae bacterium UBA5838 | reverse complement strand
CCTACTGCGGGGAAAATTGCGTCAATCACAATTTGACCTGCTGCCCGGTGGTCAGGGTGATTGATAAGTCCTGTCTGGTAAATCAACAATGGATCGAAAGTGGCTACGATGTCAGGGCGTGTTCTTCGAATCTCACGTGCAACCTTCCTGCGGGCTTCAATATCAGGCACGAGGTATCCATCCTGGTAATCAAGAAAATCAACCTTTCTAACACCAAGCTTTGCCGCAGCATTGCGCTGCTCTTCCTCTCTCACTTTTTCCAAATTGCTGGGGTCCGGAAATTGAGGACTGACGCCCCTTTGCCCCATCGTCAGCAGCAGATAACTGACCTCATGCCCCTGCTTCACCCATTCCGCGATAGTCCCCCCCAAAAAAAACTCCGGGTCATCCGGATGGGCA
Source organism: Anaerolineaceae bacterium UBA5838 (assembly GCA_002432795.1). Classification (GTDB taxonomy): domain Bacteria; phylum Chloroflexota; class Anaerolineae; order Anaerolineales; family Anaerolineaceae; genus Mesolinea. The sequence continues at coordinate 20,858 of DJGU01000132.1, read as the reverse complement.
AGAATAACCATTATGGTTTTTGATCTTTTCCACTCTGGAAACATTGTTGATGTTTTATCCCTGTTGAGGCGGATTATTTGTAGATTGGTCGCGCTGTGGGCGTGACTTTCTCCTGCGTCCTGAGTTGCTTTTCCGCTGCTCTTGCGGCTGACCTGCTTGATCCTGCCGGGTTTGCTGGTTGCTATTCTGATCCTGTCTTTGCCTTCGGCTGTTTTGGGGATTCTGCTCCCGGCTTGATCCCTGTCTATCCCGAGTATTTACATTTTGGGACTGCCCACTCTGGCGAGATCTATCACTTCGCCTGTCGCGTCTTCCACTTGGTTTTTCTTCCCGTGGTTTTGGTGATTCCAGGCGTACCACTTCCACATCTTCATCTCGTTCAGAAAATGTGAAATCTTCAACGTCCTTTAGAGCGGTTTTTTCCTCCAGAACACCAGTTTCAAGTTCCGTCCGGGTAAACTCCACGCGTCCCTTTTCGGGCAAATCAACCAGAACAGAGTCCTTAAGCGGCATGATCTGCAGCACCTTACCCTCACCAAGAGGTGTGTTTATCACCTTCTTCTTCTTGGGTAAATTTTTGAGGGCTTCATCATACATTTCGTACTCATATGCCAGGCAACAGCGCAGGCGCCCGCAAATGCCGGTAATCTCCATCGGCGTCAGTGAAATATCCTGCGCCTTTGCCATCTTTATCGAAATGGAACCGAATTCTGTCAGAAATCTGGAACAGCAGCGCTTTTCGATCCCGCAGGCTCCAATGCCAGATAGGGCTTTAGCTGCATCTCTGGGGCCAACCTGCCGCACTTCAATCCGACAACCCTGGAACATATGCGAAACGTCCCGGATAAAGTTACGCGGATTGAAGTTCGTGCTCGATTCATAATTGAGATAGATGGTCAGTCTCGAATAATCGAGACTATATTCTGCCTCCACAACTTTTATACCTTCATGACCAGGATCAAGCAGATATTTTGCTACTGCACTGACGACTTCTTCCTCTTTTTCAGAAATTTCCGCTTTTCGCTGCAAATCTTCTTCGTTTGCAACGCGTTCTATAACCTGAACCTCGGAAGGACTCTCAGGTTGCGGCAGATTAACTGCCGTAACCCTTCCAATTTGTTTTCCTCTGACAGTATTAACTACTACCAGTTCATTTCTTGCAACTTCCAAATTTTCAGGAAGCATAAAGCTATAAGTTTTGCCTATCGGCTTAAATTGAACACCAATGTAACTTGTTTCAGACATATTGGCGATTATATCATCCCCGACCTTCCTGTTCATAAGCCTTAATGCTTGCCTGGGCTGCTACCTTGCGGGCAACCTCACGCAATGCTTGCGCACTTGGATTGGTTTCAGAAAGCAGTACAACCGGGCTCCCAATATCCCCGCCTTGTCCAATCTCCGGATCCAGCGGAATGCTGCCCAGGAAGGGCGTACCAGTACGGAAAGCCAAATGTTCACCTCCACCAGTGCCAAATACTGCCAGCTTTGAACCGTCTGGCATGAGAAGATACGACATATTTTCTACGATACCCAAAACCGGGACTTCGAGTTTCTCAAACATGCCCACTGCGCGTGACGCGTCATCAATGGCAACCTGCTGGGGTGTTGTCACAATCACCGCTCCCGTTAGGGGCAAGGTTTGACTCAACGAAAGCTGCACATCGCCCGTTCCAGGTGGTAAATCCACAATAAAGTAATCAAGATCGCCCCAATCAAAATCCGTGATGAATTGCTGTATGGCAGAGTGAAGCATCGGTCCTCGCCAGATCAAGGGCTGACCGTTCTGCACAAGAAAACCGATGGACATGACTTTCATTCCATGAATTTCAGCCAAGGGGATCTTGCCGGCTGTTCCGTTTTCAGGCAGATGATCGATACCCAGCATGCGTGGAATGTTTGGACCGTAGATATCTGCATCGAGCAGACCGACTTTGGCACCATCGCGCGCTAAAGCCAGCGCCAAATTTACGGAAACAGTGCTCTTACCCACACCGCCCTTGCCAGAACCGACTGCGATGACGTGCTTAAACTGATTTTTGTCAATTGTTACAGGTTTTTCGTTCCGTACGCGTGCTGACATGTTGATTTCCACCTCTTTGGCTTCGGTCATATCCAACACTGCCTGGCGGGCATCATTCTCAATCTTTGATTTCAGTGGGCAACTGGGAGTTGTCAGTTCGATCGTAAAACTAACCCGCTCGCCATCAACCTGAATATCCTTGATCATTCCAAGACTCACAAGATCCTGATGTAAATCTGGATCCATCACATAACTTAAGGCATTTAAAACCGCTTCTTTTGTTACCAAAATAGTCTCCTGTTTGTATATATTCTTGCTAGTGCAGTAACCAAACGTTCTGTGACTAAAATATGCACAGTTTAATACTATCGGTTGCAAACCGCATTAACGCAACGATTATACTAAATTCTCGACCCTCTATTTAGATTCGTAGCAGGCTTTCAGTTTTTCATAATCTTCAGGGGTGTCAATATCCATTGCCATGCAGTCATCCAGCCA